>NZ_CM001775.1:1246381-1569949 GCF_000332235.1 Geminocystis herdmanii PCC 6308
ATCCGGTATTAGCATTTGTTTCCAAATGTTGTCCCCGACCTAAAGGCAGATTCTCACGCGTTCCTCACCCGTCCGCCACTATCTCCGAAGAGACCGTTCGACTTGCATGTGTTAAGCATACCGCCAGCGTTCATCCTGAGCCAGGATCAAACTCTCCATTGTAGATTTCTTTTTACTTTCGCTACTCAGTCTTCTATAATGAGCTTTTTGATTGCTCTTTGTTTTTAGTAATTTAATACTTGTTTGTTAATTTAAAGTTCTTTAACAAGGGTGTATGTTATATTTGAAAATGGCTTTCAAACTATTGAATTGTCGAGGTTCGTGGTGTGTTAGACTGGGGCGTTTGCCTCAATCGCACATTTACTAATATAACTAATAAAAAAAAAATCGGCAACTTTTTTGCCAATCTTTTTTTTATTTTCTTTTTAATGATGGCTAGAAGTGTTGATTTATATGGGTTTTTCTTTTAAAATTTTTTTTTTGATTTGGTGGGCAGTGCATCGCCCTACTCCGTCAAGTTTGAAGTTTTTGTTGGGTTTCGTTTCCTCAACCCAACCTACAAATTAGTCTCGCCAGATGGTTAGTTGAAGAATGACGAGAATAAGGGCAATCAACAATAGAATAGTTGTACTAGCTGAGGCGTAACCGAAGTTAAATTGGCGAAAGGCTTGTTCATATATATAGTAGGAAAGTATATTGGTGGAGTTGGATGGCCCTCCATTGGTTATGATATATACTTGCTCGAACGATCGAAATGTGAAAATAGATGTGGTTATGGTGGCAAATATTAGGGTTGGTTTTAAGGCGGGTAGGGTTATATACCAAAGTTTTGCCCAAAATTTTGCTCCATCTAATTCGGCGGCTTCGTAACGGGATTGGGGAATGGCTTGTAATCCGGCTAAAAAGACGACTAGGTTAAAGCCGATTTGTCTCCATGTACTAAAAATTATTAGTATGGGCATCGCCCAAAATGTACTATTTAGCCAAGGAATAGGGATAATATTTAATGATGATAAAAATTCGTTAATGGGTCCATTATTTTGAAATAACCAGCGAAAACCTAAACCCATGGCAACTAAGGAGGTGATGCTAGGGATAAAGTAGGCGGTGCGAAAAAATCCTCTGAAAATTATGTTTTGATTTAAGAGGATACTTAATGCTAATGGAATTATAATGCTGGGGATGATGGTGACGATCGAAAAATAGGCTGTATTGAATATTATTTGACGAAAATCAGAATCAATGATTAATCTTCGATAATTTGCTAACCCTATCCATTTACCTGCGACTATGTTACCGTTGGTAAAGCTAAGATAGATTAGGAAAATAATGGGGAAAAAAAGAAATATTGTCAGAAAAGTTAAGGCTGGTGCAAGAAATAACCAAGCTATTAGGTTAGGTTTTTTGAAAATATCCAAGTGATGTGTTAAAGGTAAAATTTGGTAGATTTAATTTATTACAATTGTAGCTTACTAAATTGAACTCAAAAATTTTTATTTCTTATAGGCTATCATCTTCGATCTAAGAGTACTATTTCTATTACAGTTTAGCAAGTTCGATGGAACTTTTTAAAAAACTTTCAAAAAATGAGAATGTTGCAACTCATCGTTCGCTCAAATAAAATAAGATGGTTGGCAAAAAAAGGTTAAAATCATTACTGAATATACTGTTTAACAAGATGGAGTGAACTAATCATTGTACAAACCCAGTCAGAAAGAGTCGATGATTTGCCATTAATTATTTATTGGTTAACACAAATGAATATTGTACAAATCATTGATGAAAATTTGTTGCCACCTCATAGTAATCGTAAGGGATTAAGTTATGGTCAACTAGCTGTATTGTTACTAACATATATTGTCAGTGAAGCAGACCATCGTGTTTGTTGTGTAGAAAAATGGGTAAATGACCACAAGGGTTTGAAAGATAGAGCAACTGATTCGTAATCAGTAAGTCATCGGTTCGAGTCCGATAAATGGCTTTGGTTGTACACTGACAGATTAACTGTCATCCCTAATAAATTCCTCTTATTCAAAAAAATACTCTGTGAGATGGTAGCACTCCTTTCAATCTATCCTAATTCGGAAATATATTGTCTCTCTTTTTAGTTTTCATTGATGACACCCTCTAAAACTCAACTTTCCCCCAAAAAATTAAATAACAAAACCCCCCATAGAAACTAGGAGGGTTATGGTATATTAGGTGAAATAAGAGTCAAAAATTTATCTCAGAAATTCTGAGTTACTAAAGGTTAACAGTTCACTAACTTTTACACTGGGCTTACATAACCGACAAATCACAAATTGAAAATTAACTCAACTAACGTAACTCGATCGGGCTAGAAAACAACCAACGTAACTTTATTAACGCCTCTTTCTTCGACTTTTTTATTTACACTACAACTATTCAAGTCAAGTTAAACAATCTCAGAAGTCACAGTTTTCAAGTTAGCAATCAATCATCAGAGCGGGGGGTACAAACTCTAATGCACTTTTGGGAAAGAGGTTTTACTTCTCTCTTGAGTACCTACTCACCAATATAATTTATTTGCTCAGGGTTGGCTAGTAAAACAGAGAGTTTGTAATTTTTCTTGATTTTACTTTATATTTCTTAATCAAATCAATAGACTTGTTTCATAATTAAATTTTGAATAACTCCAACTATTGGGGCATCAATTTTGTTTTGAGGAACAGGTTAGTATAATTATGAACTTTAGAGAATTATTTTATCCATCATTTCTAAGTTAATAGATCACTACAGTGGAGACGTAAAATTTTATGTCTTTACCTAAAATATCCAAATCTTAAGTTTCCAAAAAAACCTTGTCAAAAGTTTGGGTTGTGTAGGATAATAATAGATTGTGTATAAAATTACTGTTATAGTAACTTAAACTAAAAAAAATGGCAAGTAAAAAAGGTGTCCGTTTAATTATCACTCTTGAATGCACCGAGTGTCGTACTAATCTCGATAAGCGTTCTAAAGGTGTTTCTCGTTATACCACTATGAAAAATAGACGCAATACCACCGGCAGATTAGAATTAAAAAAATTCTGTACCCATTGCAACAAACATACTATTCACAAAGAAATTAAATAGTTTCTTGATGTTTTTAAACTAAAAAAAGGATTAAATTATAAATTATGGCTTATTTTCGCAAAAGATTATCTCCTATTCCTCCAAGTCAACCTATTGACTACAAAGACGTTGAATTATTACACAAGTTCATCACTGAAAGAGGTAAAATGCTTCCTCGTCGTATCACTAGCTTAACGGCTCGTCAACAAAGAGATTTAACCAGAGCGGTAAAACAAGCTCGTTTGGTGGCTTTATTACCTTTTGTTAATGTAGAAGGTTAATTTTAAGAATTGAGAATTGAGCATTGAGAATTACTCTCCATGAGTTATTACTCATTACTCATTACTCATTACTTTTTGTTTCTCTTTATCAAAATCAAAATTTTTTTAGCCATTCCTAAATAGAGTTTACCTGAGTTCTATAAAAGAATTCTTGAGGTTAATAGATTTTGGGTGACAGGTTGCAGGTTAATAATTTCTTTGTTTAGATCAATTAATCACTTAATTTAATTTTGATAAAATCAATTTTTGTTCAACTTTTTTACTGATTTTTTAATACCTGATACCTGACACCACCTGAGTTCGATATAAAAATAGGTGAGGACTGACTTGGAAGACAGGCAGACAGGCAAACAGGAGGATTGTGTTTTTTTTGAGTCAATAAAATTATTTTTAAAACCCACAAATATTGGGAATTTTTCTACTTGTCCACTTGTCCACTTGTCTACCTGTCTAGTTTTCATCATTTTCTTTATGTCGAACTGAGGTGACACCTTATCTATACAAAGTCTCAAAACTTTAATTTTTCATTATTTTACTTAATACTTAACATCTATTATCTAACATCACTCCCCATCAAAATACTATGAGGCAACGCCTAAGTAGATAATTTTAATTATGATAGATTTAATAAACTGTGATTGATTGAAATAATGCTTAGTAAGATTAAAGATTTAGCCTCAGATTTAGCACCAAGATTAATTGAAATTCGCCGTCATTTTCATGCTCATCCTGAATTGAGTGGTCATGAACATCAAACAGGTGCTTATGTGGCGGGGGTTTTGTCTTCCTGTGGCTTGATGGTAAGGGAAGGTGTGGGTAAAACTGGGGTAATTGGTGAATTAAAGGGTAACGCTAAGAGTAATCTTTATCTGGGGATTCGTACGGATATGGATGCTTTACCGATTCAAGAAGCAACTCAGTTAGAATTTGCCTCGAAGATACCGGGAGTGATGCACGCCTGTGGACATGATCTACACACCACGATCGGGCTTGGTACTGCCATGGTATTATCTCAGTTAAAAGAAGGTTTACAGGGAAATATTCGTTTTATCTTCCAACCTGCGGAAGAAATCGCTCAGGGAGCGTTGTGGATGGTGGAGGAAGGGGCAATGAAAGATATTTCTGCTATTTTTGGGGTTCATGTTTTCCCGTCTATTCCTGCTCGTTGTGTGGGCATTCGTTACGGTGCTTTAACTTCGGCAATGGATGACTTAGAGATTATTATACAAGGGGAGGCAGGGCATGGCGCACGTCCTCATCAGGCTATTGATGCGATTTGGATTTCGGCTCAGGTAATTTCGGCGTTGCAACAAGCGATCAGTAGAATGCAAAACCCTTTACATCCTCTGGTGTTGACTATTGGTCAAATTAATGGTGGTATCGCTCCTAATATTATCGCTGATCAGGTTAAAATGGTGGGTACGGTGCGATCGCTCAATCCTGAAATCCGAGAAAATTTACCCACATGGATTCAACAAATTGTGGAAGGAATTTGTAATACCTATGGAGCAAAATGTCAGATTAACTATTGTCATCGTTTGCCTAGTGTACAAAATGATGTGAAGTTAACCAAAATTATGGAGAAAGCCTCTTTAGAAGCCCTAGGAGAAGAAAAGGTAATTTCTATTCTTGAGCCGTCTTTGGGGGCGGAAGATTTTGCTGTATATTTAGATCATGCTCCGGGTACAATGTTTAGGTTGGGAGTAGGTAAAAGTGATCAACATAATTATCCTCTGCATCATCCTCGTTTTGAGTTGGATGAGTCTTCGATCGTCACGGGGGTTGTTACGATGGCTTATAGTGCTTATCAGTATTTTAATGAATCAAAAAACTGATATAGTCGATCGTGACAGTGATGATTAAATCCCAAAAACAATCAAAGGATATGTCCTCGATCAATAATTAATTAGAAAGAATATTAATCAAATGTGAACAAAAAATTATGAATGGTTTTCGTTCATTTTATCATTCATAATTTTTATGACCGAGACAGTTACACAATCATAATATCTTGATGTGTCATAGCTAATCCCGTGTTTAAAGTTGCAAATTGCACCGCCGTCGTGGTGCCACTACCATCTGCATCAAAGAATAATCCTCCATTACTGGAATTATAAAAGAAACGATGATCTAAAGTACTCGCTGATGAACCGATATGGAATCGATCGACGAATAATTCTCCTAAAGGTAAATCACCGCCAAACCCTGTGCGATTAACTAAAATCGTGTCATCTGTGATATTAAAGTCAGTAATTTGATCGATCCCCTCTTCAGGAGAATTAAAGAGGAAATAGTCTTGTCCAGTTCCACCGGTTAAGGTATCATTACCACTACCACCAATGAGGGTATCATTTCCATCTCCGCCAAAGATTTGATCATTATCGTTATCACCATAGAGAAGATCATCTCCTTGTTCTCCAAAAATGGTGTCATCACCATCTCCACCAGAAAGAATATCATTACCATCTACGCCAGGATAGTCTGGATTGTTTGCGTTTCCACCATAAAGAATATCATTACCGTTTTCACCATAAAGAATATCATTACCTAAATCACCTCGAAGGCTATCATTTCCCTCTCCACCATAAATAGTATCATTATCCTTTCCGCCACGAACAGTATCATCACCGTTCCCTCCATAAATTACATCATCACCTTCATTTCCTTGAAGATCATCATTCCCGTCTCCACCATCTAAGGTATCATTTCCCACTTGTCCACGGATCACATCATTACCTAAATCACCCCGAAGGGTATCATTACCAACTCCACCATAAATAGTATCATTATCCTTTCCGCCACGAACAGTATCATCACCGTTACCCCCATAAATTACATCATCACCTTCATTTCCTTGGAGATCGTCATTCCCGTCTCCACCATCTAATGTATCATTTCCTAGTCGTCCACTGAGGGTATCGTTACCTACATAACCATTCAGAATATTATTGCCACTATTGCCTGTGATGACATTATCCAATGTATTTCCCATTGCATTAATGTTCGCAGTACCTTCTAAGATTAGGTTTTCTACATTGATAGGTAAAGTATAGGTGATGGTCGATCGAACGGCATCAATGCCTCCTATACTGGCATTAGGATTAGTTTCCGTTACTATATCTGTAGCAATATTGACATAATAAATATCATCACCATCACCACCGCTCATACTATCAACACCAGCACCTCCATTCAAAATATCATTACCAACACCACCAATGAGAGTATCATTTCCTGCTCCCCCTGTTATGGTGTCATTACCTATACCGCCATCGATAGTGTAACTACCTGAAGTTGTCGGAAAAATAGTAATTCGATCGTTACCTGCCCCAGTATTAATGGTATTAGTAGCACTTGTTGTTGATGCCGTGATAATATCAGCACCTGAACCTGTTGTAATAACTTGTTTTCCTGCCCCCGATATTGCTTCTATTATGACAGTATTTGCACTGGTACTGGTTATGGTTTGTGAGCCTCCAGAGGATATTGCATTCACTAAAACAAGATTAGCACCATTACCACTGCCATCACCAATTGTCTGAGCACCTGCTCCTGTTGTAGTTGCAAATGCCTGATTTAGACCTACACCTTTAATATTCAATGCTCCATCTGAGGATATTGCTTCTACAATGGTAATACCCGAACCTGTGACAATATCTTGAGCACCAGCACCAGATGTTGTTATCAGTGTTGCCGTACCAGTAAATGTAGTCATGGTAAGGTTAATAGCACCAGCACCAGATGTTTTTGTGGTAAGTGCTACCCCAAGAGGAGCAAATGAGTTTTCAAAATTAACTCCTGTCGTAATGGTTTGTGCGCCATTGCCAGTGGTATTAATGATAATATTTTCAATATTTGTGATATTACTCCAATTAAGCAACGTTATCCACCCCATAGTGAGGGTGATAATTTAGTTTTCGGCTTCCATTCTTGTGCCTTATGAATTTACTCTTTATATATATTCAGATTGATGGGTTAACTGAAAGTTTAAGTAAATGTAACTATATAAATAGTATATCATTATTTACGCTATTTGAACTAAAAACAAAAAATATATAACGACTTAGGTCAAAATAAGTTGAAGATAGATAAAATGCTTATTAATTAGGATTTGCCTCATAGTCTTTATCGATTAGGGAGATAGGAGTTAGGAGACAGGAGATAGGAGAAATACTGAAACATCAAGGTTTTGATGCTGTTAATAGATAAAATGAGTATAGTTGTATTTTAAAAAATAAGGTTAAAAGTGTTGAATTTTTGAATAAAAATCCTTAAAACGGAGCACTTTTTCACTAATGTATTATATCTAAACCTTTCATTTTAATAGCTTTCTGATTTATTCAGCAAACCCTAATTACAGTCCATGAGACGAGACATGAGAGTATATATTCCTCTTTCTAATAATCCAGACATGGCAACACTGGGTAAATGTCCTTGAGGTGCTTTGTTGGTATAAATCAAATAATCTTGAAATAACCATGTACCGTTCATTCTCCATCCTAGTCGATCGCCCACGGTTTCCCACACTTTTTTGTCGTAGCCTCTTTTTCCCCCTAAACTTTGATAAATTCTTTTTTGTACGGAGAAACCAAATTTACCATTGCTATATTTAACCCATAATTGATCAATGGTTTGTAAGTCTCGACAGGGAAATTTATTCATTGCCGATCGATCGATACACTTACTATCTTCTTTGTTAACGGCTTTTAACATCAATTTTTGGGTTTCTTCATCGGCTTTACGCCATGATTGATTTTGTAATAATGTTTCTAGGGTACTGTAGTCGAGTCCCACTTCGGAAGGAGAAATTACTTCAGGTTCTGATTCTAAAGATGTTTCAGGAGTCGCTACTTGAGTCGGGATGGAGTCTTTATCTATACCGTCATAGTCATTAAATACTTGATCTCGATCGAACACCGAAGCCGACTGGGTTGCAGGTGATACTGTGGCAGGAGTATTTTGAAATCTGGTAGGGGAAAATGGATCATAGGTATAATCATCAGGTGGAGTAGCTATCACCCTAGTTTTTTTTACCACACGACGAACTTTTTTCGGTACGGGAGGTACGGGCATTATGGGAAAAGGTACTGAATTAGCTGTAATCGTGGGAGAAGATTCTTCAATAGTAGATGTTTCGTTAATAGTGGGAGTATTTTCTTCTACTTTTTTAGCTTGAATGGGAGAAGACGATAAAATAATTTCGGTATTTTCTGTGAGCATAGTTAACCATTCAGCAATGGATTCTGGTCGATGTTCTGAATGTAACTCCATACTCTTCAATATGGCTAAGTTTGTTCGATCGCTAATTTTCGGGTTATGTTGTTGGGGAGGAATTAAATTAATACCTTGAGTCCGAAATTGAGCGGGGAAAGGTATTTGTAATGTAAGGATATAATATAAAGTTGCCCCTAAAGCGTAAACATCGGTATAAGCACCCCTTTTGGCATTACGGGAATATTGTTCTAAGGGTGCAAAACCTTCCGTACGAGAGTTAGTATGGATTTGGGTTTTATCCTCAATAAAATCTCTGGCTAAACCAAAATCAATCAACACCGCTTCATTCGTTTGACTGCGACGCATGATATTGGCTGGTTTAACATCTCGGTGCAAAATTCCTCTTTTATGGATATAACTTAAGGCACTACCAATTTGATAAATATAGCGAATCGCCTCAACTTCTTCAAGTCCGCCTTTTTGCTTAACTAAACTTTCTAAATTACCGCCGTCTATATACTCCATCACCATACACCATAATTCACCTTCTTGACAGACATCGTCCACTTGGATAACATGGGCATGACTACATTTAGCTAAACGAAAAGCCTCTTGAATAAATCTTTCTTGATGTTTGATAAAGTCTGGTTGTGCTTGAATGGTGGGATTAAGAGTTTTTATGGCGACAATATCTCCAGTTTGAACATCTCTGGCACGATATGTAATACCCGATCCCCCTGTGCCTAAAACTTTATCAACCACATATTTTCCTTTTTGAATTATCTGCCCTGTTTTCCAATAAATCATAGTGATTACGGATGTTGATGATGATCGCTGTGGAATTATTTATTATTTTACTGGATTTTCTGCCCTAATCTTTCCTACTTTTGCCTTAAAATATTTCATTGACAAAAACTTGAAAACAACTGTCATTATTGATAAGCTGATTTAATGCTCCTCTCATTAATTCTAAACCATATCGATCGTCTCCTAGTTTATCTTTCTTAAAAACTCCTTCTAATTTATCCATTAATTGAACAGTATTTTCTTCTCCGTATTTATTGATTAAATTACTAACAAATTCTTCCATCATTTTATCATCACTCATTGAGCCTGTTTTGATCAAAGATTGACACATATAATTACCAAATAAAGTACCAACTTCTTCTGCTGATGGTAAAGTTTGAGCTTGTACTAAGGTAGGATAATTTAGGGATAAAAATAGCCCTAATATTAAAGATAAATGTTTCATATTTTGTGATTAATTAAAAAATTAAGTTACAGATTTTTTTTCATTTCTTGTAATTGCTGATCAATTTCCCACTGCTGAAATTTACTTTCTAAATCATCGTTATAATTTGTTTGATTCCATGATGGTGCTTGATAAGTATTGGTATAATTTTGAGTGGCTTTTAATTGTTCTATTTTTAGATTAACTTCTTTTTCTTTGGTTTCGATCGAACTTAACAATTCTTTATTTAAGATAATTTTTTGTTTAATTTCCTCCATTTGTCGCCAGAATAAAGCCCCCTGAGTTAATAAAGAATTTTGTCGATTTTCTGCTTCTTGAGCTAAATCTAATCTTCCAGCTTGTTGTGCTTTTTCAATGCGATTATGCCATGTTTGAATATCTTTACCGATAGTTAATAGATTATTTTCAATTTTTTTTAGTTCAGATTCTCCTTGTAAAATTAACTTAATGGTATCATTTTTTTCTTGTTTTAATTCCTGAGCAATAATGGTTAAATTTAGATGAGGATTACTTTGTAAAAATTCATCTAAACGGGATTCTAAAAACTTGGTAAAATCTTCAAAAAAATTCATATTTTTTAATTTTTAAAGTTGACAAAATTAGTTTTTCATGATAGGTAAAAAAAAGTTGCTGAGATTGCTTTGTGCCTCGCAATGAAAAATGAAAAATTAGAAAGTTTCTCCGACTCGTACATAAATAGATTGATTATTACGACTAATTATCGCTTGTTTATCATTGATGCCCATTAATACCCAACCCGTTGTACCAATTTCAGAGCCGATGGAAACTTTTTCAGTGATATTATTAATATTAAACATAGCAAGACTATCACTATTTCCTAATTCTACCACTCCGAGTAAAGTGTAATTATAGTTAGTTTCTTTTGGGGCTTCTGAAGGTAAAGATGCGATCGAAACAGTGTTATTATTCTGATTATTAGCAGGAGAAATACTATTATTAGCAGAAGAAATAACAGGCACTTTTGTTAGTTTTTTTGGAGGAGGGGGAGGAGAAATGGGAGAAGAAGGAGAAGAAGAAGGAGAAGAATTAACTATATTATTGATGGAAGGTAGAGGGGGGGGAGGAGGTAACATAGGTTGAGGGGGTTGAGGAATAGGGAGAGGAGAAACTTCCGAAGGATTAGCAGAAATTTGAGTATTCGGTAAGGGTGGAATTGTTAAAGTATTATTAAAAGATGTGGGTTGAGACAAAGAAGGTAAAGGCGGAGGAGGAGTCAACGAAGGAGAGTTGGGGTTTTTATTATCAACGGAAACTAAATTGATTTGATTATTTGGTAAGGTTGGTAAGGGGATATTTTCTTGATTTAACGGTACTATATTATTGCTTTGAGATTGTTGATTGTTGTTAATAGGGGGGAGTGATGAGGTTATTTGCTGAGTCTGATGTTGTTTCCAAATCCATGCCATTACTGACATTAAATAAACCGTTGCCAAGAGAAATAATAATTTATCGAAGTTGTTTTTTAAGCCTATTTTTGGTTTAGTATGGTTCATAATTATATAATACTAATTGAGAGTTATAAATATTTAAGGGTTCGATCGATCTGATTTCTAAATATTAAGCGATCGACGCATTTTAATGGCATATAATTTTATTCCGAAGAATGATGGTTCATTATTCATTGTTCATTGTTCATTCTATGCAAAAATAATTAACGAATATTAAATTTATTGTAGGGATTATCTTTCATGGCAAGAAAACTAGATGAATATACAGTACATATATTAATTAGTAACGGACATAAAGAAGAAGTACGTTTTCCCACGATACAAGAGTTTCAAAAATGGTACAGTGGAGAGTTAATACCAAAAGCTGACTCTAAAGATTTTATTAATGTACCTATCAAAAATATTCAAGGAGAATATATGGTGGTGCGCCCTGCTAATATTGTTTGTATTCGAGTTGAACCTGTATTTTTTGGTAGTGTCGATCGAGATTCAATTTAACCTGAGTTTGAGATAAAATTTTCGGTGCTGTAAAGGTGTCAGGTGTTAGCTATTAGGTATTAGGTTAAAGAATTGACAACAAATATATCTTAATTGATTTTTTTATCTTCAATTCTTTGATCAAATTATATAATCTTCTGAAAATTACACCTGAAACCTGCAACCTGAAACTTGCCCTTATCAGACATTCTTGCATCGAAAAGATGAGGAAAACTAATTTACGATGATTATTATTCCTCACCAAACTCTGTTTCAAGAGTGATTTTTATAAAACTTTATACTGGTTTAAATCAATACCTGCCTCTTTTGCCATCGCGCTTAAACCTCTATTATCTAAAGTTTTGAGGGCTTTTGTCGAAATACGAAGTTTAACAAAACAGTTACCCTCAGCCCACCAAATTCTTTTATCTTGTAAATTGGCGTGTTGTAATCTTTTAGTTCTACGATGGGAGTGAGAAACCGCAAAACAATTATTCGCTCTTTTTCCAGTGAGTTGACATACTCGCATAACAAATTATCTCCTGATTTATCTATAAATATTTAGTTTATCGTGCAAACTTCCATTTTACTGTGATTTTGTGCTTATGGCAATCTACAAATGAATGGAGAATGGAGAATGGAGAATGGAAAATGAGGAATTAAATAGAATAAAGGTTAAAACCATGACTACAAATTTATTTAAAATTTATTTTTGCTGAAGAAGTCTATTAATTTCTAATGCGCAATTCTCAATTCTCAATTCTTAATTCTCAATTCTCAATTTTCTTGTATTCTTTCAAATTGGGGAGTTTTTTCAGTTAAGCCGAATTTAGTCATTACTTTAATTAAAGCAAAGGAAACGATCGTACCGATAATTAAACCAATAGTAATCAGGATAACAAATAATTTAGTAAATTCTCGTCTTTTTTGAGGAGATATTTTTGCTAACTCTTCTCGATCGATGTCTTGATTATTATTGTTATTATTTTGATTAGGATCAAAAAAAGAATTGTTCATAGTTTAAACTTCATTATGTTATTTTAAATTCTATTCTTAAAAAGTAAAGATGTTCGATCGAGTCTCTAAATTTAGTTACAAATGGTTAAAAAAAGAAAATTTAAAGCAGTGTGCCGTTGGTTAAGAATGACATTTTATCGAGTTATTCCCCCGAGAAATCCCGAAAAAGTCAAGTCATTACATCAAAAATTATCCTATGATTCCTCTTGGAGTGTTGACTTTATTTTATGTACCATCGCCGCTTGTTTAATTGCTACTTTTGGATTACTCAGTAATAGCACGGCAGTTATTATTGGGGCGATGATTGTTGCACCTTTGATGTTACCCTTACGAGGATTAGCTTTTTCTGCCTGTGAGGGGGATTTAAACTTATTTAAAAAAGCGATACTATCTATTGTTGGAGCAACTTTAGTCTCTCTTTTTCTTTCCAGTACGATCGCCAAAATAGCTTCTTTACCAGATATGGGTTCAGAAATTATAGCACGAACTCAACCCAATCTGATTGATTTAGGCATTGCTATCACCGCTGGAGGAATTAGTGGTTTTGGCAAAATTCGAGAGGGTATCAGTGAAACCTTAGCAGGTACTGCCATTGCCGTAGCTTTGATGCCTCCTTTGTGTGTTGTCGGGATTTCCTTAGCTATGGGTAACTATCCTTATGCTATTGGTGCTTTTTTATTGTATATTACCAATCTTTTGGGCATTACTCTTGCTTGTATGATTGCTTTTATCGTTTCTGGTTATACGAAAGCAAGTCAGATATTAGGATGGACTACTTTACTCACTATTTTTTTAATGATACCTTTAGGAGCTAGTTTTTTCCGTTTATTGCAACAACAACAGATAGAAACGGAGATTAATCGAAAATTAGTTAATGAAACTATTACCGTGGGGAAAGATGTAGAGAATGTGAAAGTAAAAATAGTTTGGACAACTAAAACCCCTGTTATTACCGTGACTTTACAAACCGATAAACAAATATCTCCCCGACAAGTTAGATTAGTACAAGATTATCTTAATCAACGGCTCGATCGAACATTTGATCTTATTTTTTCTGTTATCCCCGTGAAAAGAATTACGGGAGAAGATAAAGAAATCCCTACTTTTCCGTTAGAAATAGATGGTAATAACTTTTCTCTCCCTGAAAATAATCAAATTATTCCCTTGAAGTAACTTTTCATCATAAATAATTTCGTAGTAAGGGTTTTAACCCTTCTTTTGTCAATTGTTGGAAAAGTCTAATGGCTAAAGCCATCACTACAAACAAGAGTAAAAATCTTTTTTTGGGGAAGTCTATTTAATCTTTGACAAGATATTAATAATTTGTCACCATAAATATTATTAACTATTGAAAATACGATTAATTTTAATAGTAAGGAGGAAATAGTACATGGGCAAATGGGCAAATATTAAACGAGAAAAAGCCGTAGTTGATGCAAAAAAAGGCAAAACTTTCACTCAACTTTCTCGTGCTATCATTGTGGCGGCTCGTGCCGGATTACCTGATCCTGAAGGAAATTTTCAGTTGCGTACAGCCATTGAAAAAGCGAAAATAGCGGGTATTCCTAATGATAACATCGATCGAGCCATCGCCAAGGGTGCAGGAACTTACGGCGATGATGACAGCATTTTAGAAGAAATTAGATATGAAGGCTACGGTATCGGTGGAGTTGCGGTATTAATTGAAGCCTTGACAGATAACCGTAATCGTACTGCTGCCGACATTCGAGTCGCCTTTAGCAAAAACGGCGGAAATCTGGGGGAAACTGGTTGCGTTAGTTGGATGTTTGATCAAAAAGGCGTTGCTATTATTGAAGGAGACATAGAAGAAGATAAACTCCTAGAGGCTTGTGTGACGGCGAATGCTGATACCTATGAGATTATCCATGAAGAAGACTATCAAGGCGCGGAAGTTTTTACGGAAGTTACCGCCTTAGAAATCTTAAATCAAACCTTGACAGCATATAATTTTGTGGTGAAAGAATTAGAATTGCGGTGGATACCTAATAATACGGTAGAAATTGTCGATCGAGACCAGATTAAATTTCTATCCCGTTTGATAGATACCCTCGAATCCTTAGACGATGTTCAGAATGTTACAACCAATGCCGAATTATATTTAGAACAAAAATAAAAGTTTGTAGTAGTGGCTTTAGCCATGAATTAATAAGCCTTAAAAGGCTCACTACGAACTTAAATTTCATCTGCTTTAAGACAAATTAAAATTCATCAGGCTGAATAAGCCCTCTCATTTTCGCAATACCTTTTTTCACTCGACGAGATACTGTAATAACACTGATGCCCAACTTGTCGGCAGTTTCTTTTTGAGTCAAATCCTGTAAAAAAACAAATTCTAAGACTTTTCTTGTACCATCTTCTAATTGTTCTAAAGCATTATTTAATCTTATTTTATCTTCCTGTACCAATTGGAAACTACGGTATTGATTATCGGGCAAACAATCTGCTAAAGTTGTTTTATCATCATCATTATTCGTGGTAGCATCTAAACTAATAGGTTCTCTGTTTTGATGAGCTAACTTAACATCTTGCCATTCTTCAAAAGAAATCCCTAATTCTTTGGCTATTTCTTTGTCGGTGGGTTGACGATTTAATTTAATTCTTAAATCTCTAACAATGCGATTTGATTGGGTTTTCAACTCTAAACAACGGCGAGGAATACGAATCGAATAACCTTTATCTCTGAGATAATGTTGAATTTCCCCTCTGATATAAGGTAGAGCAAATGAACTAAACGCAAAACCTTTGTCGGGATCAAATCTTTCTATAGCACGGATCAAGCCAAGACAACCTACTTGTAATAAATCATCATAATTTTCTTGACACTGATTAAGCCAATGACAAACTTCTTTCCTTACTAAGCCTAAGTTCAGTTTTAAAATTTCATTACGAATTTTCAGATTCTGACTGTCCTGATAACAGGTAAAGAGTCGATCGTTATCAAATTTATATTCTGATGAAGTTTTGCTATACATAATCTTACGGTTACTTATTTATAAGTAAAATAGGGACAATTGTTATATTTTTTGTTTTTTAATGGTCAATGATAGTTTGAGATTTAAGTCTTACCCTATTCTAGCTAATTGGATTAACCTAAAACAATGGGGTATTTACTGTATTTTTATCATTAACAATGAGGGAATTTAACTATATATACGGATAAATTTTAAATTTACTTAATTTATCCCTCTTTGAATATCAATTAAGTTTCTTTTATCTAGTATTTTCAGTGTCTTTTATTACAAAATCTTAATTTAAAAAATAGTTTAAAGTTAATAATTTTAAGGACAAGACTTTGAGATTCTTTTTTATTGCTAACAATGACAATTTTGCGTCATGATTTACGGCGAGGAATTTCGTAATGAAAGAAGTCGTAGGCTAACAAGGTATCAGGAAAAATTGCTTGGGCTTCTTTGAGCAAATCTTTTAACTGGAGAGGGTTGCCTGGAGCGTAACGGGGGCTAAAGTGAGTCATAATTAGTTGTTTGACTTGAGCCGCTAAGGCGACTTGAGCCGCCATGGTGGTGGTGGAGTGCATTTTCTCAAAAGCCATTTGGGCATCTTGATGGGCAAAGGTGGCTTCATGAATTAATACGTCTGCATCTTGGGATAGCTCGATCGCACTTTCACAAAAAACCGTATCGGTACAGTAAACAAATTTACGACCTATTTCTGTTGGTCCACAAAATTCAGCACCCTTAAATGTTCTACCATCCTCAAGGGTAACGATTTCTCCTGCTTTAAGTTTGCCATAAACAGGACCAAAAGGGATACCCATTTTTTGTGCTTTTTCTATATCAAATTTGCCCGATCGATCTTTTTCTGTCACACGATAGCCGTATGCTGTTACCCGATGTTTTAAAAGTTCACAGGTGACGGTTAATTCTTCATCTTCATAGACTAACCCCGGCTCGACAGTTTTGATTTCTACACCGTAGGGAAAATAGGTATGAGAATATTTCATGCAAGATTTCAAGTAGGGTTCGATTCCCGGAGGACCATATACTTCAACGTTTTCAGCGTGAGCGCCTAAACCACAACTAGCTAATAATCCCATTAACCCAAAAGTATGATCTCCGTGCATATGGGTTACAAAAATTTTCTTGAGTTGGGAGGTTTTTAAGTCACTGCGTAATAGTTGATGTTGAGTACCTTCTCCGCAGTCAAATAACCATATTTCGCCCCGTTGAGTCAACCTTAAAGCCACGCTGGAGACATTTCTGAATTTGGTTGGTACGCCTGAACTTGTGCCTAAAAAAGTTATTTCCACGATGATTTTTCGATCGAGCCTAACTATAATGTTACATTATTTTTCATTATACCAGTCTTCGATGTAAAATTTTGATAAAGACAAGAGCGAAAGTAATTAACTACTTAAGTATCGGTTTTGTGGTTTAATTTTTTTGAAAAGTTGAGTTTTAGAGATTGCTTCGTTAAAGAATTAAAAATTGATTATATTATGAGGCTTTAGGGAGGCATAATTTTTATAAATAAACTAATCCCTAAAACCTAACCTTCATCAACATTAAATTATTCTCGTGCTAAGTAATATTTAACTCCTAAACTGAGAAAATAAGCTAATCCTGACACCACAATAATTGTTGCCCCCGAAGTTAAGTTAAAGCTATAGGAAAGCCATAAACCGATGAAAATAAAGGCTATTCCCAAAATTGTACTCCATATCATCATCTGTTTAATTTCTCCTACAAATTGATTCGCTACGGCAGGAGGAATGGTTAATAAGGCGATTACCATGATTAATCCAACTACTTGCATCACCATGACGATGGTAAGTGCGATCGAACCGATCAACATTAGGTATAAGCTATTAACAGGAATATTACGGGTAGTAGCAAAAACAGGATCAAAAGAGATCGCTAATAATTCTTTATAGAATAGGCATACCATCACCACAATAATGATGTCTAAAATTAACATAATCCATAAATCATTTTTCGGTACAGCGAGAATACTACCGAATAAATAACTCATCAAATTGGGTTTATAGCCTTTGGTTAAATCAATTAAAATGATACCGATACCCATGCCGATCGCCCACATTGTGCCTATAATAGTATCCGATCGTTCTTTGGTTTTTTTTTCCACTATTCCCATCCCTAAGCCCGACAACACGGCAAATATGATAGCGCCAATAAAAGGATTAAAGCCAAAAAAGTAACCTAAGCCAATACCACCATAGGCGGCATGGGCAATACCGCCACTAATAAAAACAATACGATTCACCACGACAAATGTACCAATAATGCCACAGGCGATACTTACTAAAACACCTGCCATAATGGCATTTTGCATAAATTCAAAGTTTAATATATCAAGCATGATTCAGAATTGAGAATTGAAGTATTAATTAATCGTTATAAGGCATTATTTATAATAAAAATTATTTCATACTTAAAAAAATCTAAGTTGATGACGATCTCAATAAAAGAGATAGATGTTGATATTTCTACCTGTTTTTAAAAAGTGTAAGCTCGATCGCAATTGACATTTTCTTGATTCTTTTCTTCAATAATAATTTTAACTTTCGTATTTAGTTTTAAATTAACTTGTGATGATCGTTAAAACACTTTACCATAAAAAATAGTACCTATTTTATAACTCATAACAGTTATATTTTTTTTACTAATTATTAAGTACAATTATAAATTATATAGTCTTATTTCTAATGAATCATAATTATCAATATTTGTTAAATATTCTTCATAGATTTTGATTAAATCTTTGACTGATACTTCCTTTATTTTTATATTATTGATTGTTTTTATATGTTCACTTTTCCCTTGAGTAATAATCCATACTTGTTTATTATAATTAATAAATTCTTCTTTGATTTTATCAGAAATATAAACACTACCTTGCTGTAATTGATTACAGTAATTATTTATTTGTTCATATTTATTTTCTTCAATATTACTTATTCTTAATGTACAATCATAGATAACTGCTAAATTTCCAATCTTAAAAAAACCATCTGCTCTACCAGCCTGTATTTGTCCGAAAAAACTATAAATGTTATTAATTCCTAATAGTTTTAATAAAGAATAAGTATATTTTTCAAATTCTTGCCAATTTTGAGTAGAAACTAATTTACTAAAAAAAGGAGGATTTAAGTCTAAGCTATTATTATTTTCTTCAATCTTATTTTCAATAATATTAGTAGTTTTATTTGACTTTGTATTTAATGCAAAACAAACTAAATCATCAAAAATCCTTAGAAATTCTGACATTTCGTCTTCAAAAACTCTAATTTTAGCACCTATAAATTCATCACCTACTTTTTTTCTCTGATCAATAATAATATATTTAGAGCCATTTTTAGCTTCTTTTACTTCAAAAAAATAATGATGAGAACCAGTAAAATAACGCTCTTTTTTTAATAATTTTCTTTGTTCTTGTGAATACCAATTTTTATCATTCATAAATTATAGTGTCTAGTAAATATAATTAGATTTTATTATTGATTCAATTCAGGAAATAATATTTTTAAATAATTTATTATATTTTTGATCTTGTTAACAATTGAGAGATTGATTGAATTTTTTTCGATAATTACCTTTTTTATTCTCCATAATTTAACTTATTTATTCCCTTAAAAGATTTAATGTTTGTTTCATGCTATTTAATTTATTTTGTTGTTTTTCTTATTCTAATATAATCATAATTACCACTGTAATTTTACTTTTTGAATACTAGGTTGCCAAGCTGGAATACCCATTTGATTTTGTTCTATAGCCTGTGTTAATAGGTTAATCATAGCATTACTTGTTGTGGGTTAGGCTTGGGCGATCGAAACTTCTAATTGAGAAAATAGAAAATAAAGAATAAAAGTTTGTAGTTGCCACTTTAGTGGCATTATCATCAGTAGAATGAAGGCTAAAGCCATTACTACGAACGAGAATTATGTATGATTATCATAAATTAACTCCTCAACAAAAATTAGAATTAGTACAAGAGAGACTTAAAAAGGGATTTGATACCCACCTTAAATTATATATTAAGCACTAAAATACTTAGCCACAGGATGATAACATAATTTATTAATACTTTCAAATATACTCTTTTAATAAATGATTTATTTCTGTTTGATGCTTAATCTCATTTTGTTTGTACCAATTCACAACTTCAGCATCAAGAAAAAGAGTTAAAGATTGTTTTTCAGGAGATTTTAAACCACGTCTAATGAAAGCATTTTTAGCTATTTCTGGGCTGATTTCTGGGCAATCAGAAAAATCAATATCCTCATCAGTCATAGATTCTAGTTTTTCCCAATTACTCATAGATTTCATTGAAGTAAATTTGTTACTCATTTTTGGTTGCCTTTCGTGCTGATATAATTCTAATTATATTGTTTATGTCTGTGTAAACAACGACAATAATTTCAAAATTAAACTACGATCGAACGCTGTTGAAAAGATGAAGCTACTGGAATTATCTCCCCATGTTTAAGATAACTTTCCTTCACACCTTGCCACGCAATTTCTAATTCATCGATAGCAATATAGGGAGTATCACCAAAAGCAGAAACATTGGGCATTTCTACAAAATAAGCCACCCAGTCGTCTTCGTCATCTTGAAAAAGGGTAATGGTAAAACCATTAAAATCATGTTTTTTTGTTTGTGACATCTTACTTTTCCTCCAATTCTAAATTGAGAAACTGTTTTACTTGATAGGCTTTTGCTTTGCCATTTTTAGCAGGTTGAATAGATAAACGTGCTTTCTTGGTAGAATACCAAATGCGATGACTTCCTGTTTGATGATCAAAAATCCAATCATATAAACTTAACAAGGTTTCAAACTCATCAAAACTTAAGCCTTTAGGATTATTTTTGGCTTTGTCTAATAATTTTTGCTTTCTACTCATAAATAATACTATATTTTTAAGGTGAGCAAAAAGCCCACTATTTTTTGAGAAATTAAGCACTAAAATACTTCGCTACAGGATGATAACAGACGATCGAGCTTGTGGACTGTTTAGGGTATATTTGTTCTGATAAAGACCTATACATACCAATCCGTTTAATGTCTAGTAAATCTAATTAGATTTTATTATTGATTCAACTCAGGAAATAATATTTTTAATAATTTATTATATTTTTGATCTTGTTCACAATCAAGAGATTTATTTAATTTTTTTCGATAAGTACCTTTTTTATCGGCTGAAAGTAATAGTTGTTCATAGTTGTAGTAACGGATAGCAGAAAACAAAACTTTTCCATATTCTTTTCTATCTTCTAAAACATAGTTGATTAAGGCAAGAAAATTAGGAAAATTATAATTAATAATTCTTCCATACTTAAAAGAATAAAGCGCATTTAATATAGGATATAGTTTATCAATATGAATCATATCATTAAGAATAACATCAGTTTTTTGAGAGTAAAATAAATTTTGTAATTCATCTAGTTTTGTTCTCCTATATTTTGCAGTAAATTTAATATAATCTAGCCAAAATTTCTCAAATTCTATGATTAGTTTATTTCTGAGTTCATTTATTAAATTTTCTTTTTCTTTTTCAGTATTATAATAATATAATTTATAATTAATATAATCAAATTTTAGCTCATCAAAAGTTATATATTCTGATGTCCAATCAGTTTTTATAATATAATTATTTTTATCTATATAAGCTTCTTCATAGTAACAAAGAAAAATCAACTTATTCTCTTGTTGTGATTTCAATATTGTCTCGTTATTAATAACAAAAGCATTATTATTATTTAAGTAAATTATATCTTTTTCCGTGAACTTTTGCTCATCTGCTTGAGTATGAAATTGATTAAAAAACCAAATGATAAAAGTCTTATTCTTTTGATAAAATACCTCTCTTTCAACAATTACACTTAAAAAAGTAGTTGATAACTGAATTTCAAAAACAATATCTAAATCTCTAAATTTAGCGGCAACATCTGGACGTTTCCATTCTTTAGATAATCCTTTATCCTGAAAATTTCTTTCTATTCGCACATCATAAAATCTGTTATCTTTTTCAAGAAATTCCCCTATAAAATTTTTCAACATTTTATGTCTTTCACTTTCTTTTTGTCCATTATATTTCATTCTTCTAATTTCGTCTTCTGTATATTTATTACTTGTTTTTATTGGACAATCACCGCTATCGTATAAATGGGAAAAGTGCATTGATTTTTTGCCCGTTTTATTTCCCCTAATTTTTACTGATTGATAACAAAAAGGGCATACTAATAATTTTTCTTCCCTTTGATTATATTCTTCTAACTTTCTTCTTCCTTTAAAAATGACATCTTCAGATAAAGAGAAAAAATAATCTGCACTAAGATATTCTCCAGTTTGTATATTTAAAACTTCTTGAATTGTCCTATTAATTAATTTTTTATTAGTTAAAGAAGTATTAATATAAGGATTTTTAATTGCTTCAGGAAAATCGTAATTATCTCTCATAATCAATACTCTTTCTTAAAAATATAGTATTTTAAAATAAACGTAAATTCTGGTAAAAAGTACATAAAAAGCTACTTAATTAAGTAAGTTTGTAGGGTGGGCAATGCCCACCAAAACCTCATTTAAGCACTAAAATACTTAGCTACAGGATGATAACAGACGATCGCGCTGGTGGACTGTTCGGGGTACATTTGTTCTGACTCATCCATATACATACCAATCCGTTTAGCGTCTAGTAAATCTAATTGTACATACTGATCTTGCATATTCGGACAGGCAGGATAACCAAAACTATACCGTGAACCTTGATAGTGTTGTTGTAACATTTCTCGGATATTATCGGGTTCGGAATCCCCAAAACCCAACTCACGGCGAATCCTTGCATGACACCATTCCGCCATAGCTTCCGCCACTTGTACCGCCATCCCGTGATAATAAAGGTAGTTGGTATATTCATCCTTAGCAAACAGTTTTTGGGCGTATTCTGTGGCAACTTCTCCCACTGTCACCGCTTGGAGAGGGAAAACATCGATTATGCCTGAGTCTTTAGAGGCGAAAAAGTCCGCAATACATAACCTTTTACCAGACTTTTGACGGGGAAATTCAAACTTGGCAATTTCTTCCTTATTTTCAGGATTTTCTGGGTTATAAATATATAAAGTATTGCCCTCCGATTGGCAAGGAAAATAACCATAAATTAGAGTGGGATGTAACAAATTTTCTGCTTTAATTTTGGTTTTCCATTCTTCTAAAAGAGGATAAACTTTTTCTTGTAAAAACTCATTATATTCCTCTCTCGATTGCCCTTGAGGTTTACGAAATTGCCATTGCCCTGCAAACAGTGCTTGTAAGTCTAAATACCAGAAAAGTTCATCTAAATCAAAGTCATTAGGTGATAAAATTTTTGTACCCCAAAAAGGAGGAATTGGTCGATCGATATTAGGATCAACTGCTTCACTTCTTCGGGTATCAATTTCTGTTATTTCTTGATTTTTGGACGGGCTAGAAGCCTGTTTTACGAGTTCTCCAGATTCGTCAAAATTACGCCCTTTAAAGATACTATTTTCTGACATAAAATCGCCTAAAAAGCCTTCTAGGTTATCCCATTGATTACTTTTTTTAGAAGGCATTAGTTTATCCATAAAATGCAAATCGGCAAAGGCATCTTTTCCATAAACTACTTTACCTTGATAGACATTTTGACAATCTTCATAAACAAATTTCGGAGTTAATGCCGCACCCCCTAAGATAACAGGAACATTGATTCCCTCTTGGTTAAATGTCTCTAAATTGTCTTTCATAAAAGCAGTGGATTTTACTAATAAACCACTCATGGCGATACAATCTGCGTTAGATTCACGATAGGCTTTAATAATGTTTTCTACGGGTTGTTTAATACCTAAATTAATCACTTTATAGCCGTTATTAGACAGAATAATATCGACTAAATTTTTGCCAATATCGTGAACATCTCCTTTCACCGTAGCGATTAAAAATGTACCTTTTCCACTACCATCACTATCCGCTTTATCCATAAATGGTTCAAGAAAAGCAACGGCGGCTTTCATGGTTTGGGCTGACTGTAAAACGAAGGGTAATTGCATTTGTCCACTACCAAATAATTCTCCTACAACTTTCATGCCATCTAGTAAATAGACGTTGATAATTTCTAAGGGCGGATACTTTTCTAAGGCTAGTTTTAAAGCATCTTCTAAACCAATTCTTTCCCCATCAATAATATGTTGTTTTAACCTTTCTTCGATGGGTAAATCTGCCACATTTGTTTTAATACTTTTGGTGGTTTTACCCTCAAATAAGGTGGTTAATTTTCCTAGGGGATCATAAGTGCAAATATCACCGTCAAATTCTCTTTTATCATAGATTAAATCCGTGCAAATTTTAAGGGCTTCTTCGTCAATTTTAGCTAATGGTAATATTTTACTAGCAGATACGATCGAACCGTCCATTCCTACTTGCATAGCTTCATGAAGAAACACGGAGTTTAACACCTGTCTCGCTGCAGGATTCAAACCGAAAGAGATATTCGACACCCCTAACATAAAATGACATTCGGGAAGCATTGCATGGATGCGTTGGATCGATTCGATCGTAGCTTTTCCGTTTTCTCTGTCTTCCTCAATCCCAGTAGAAATGGGCAAAGCAAGGGTATCAAAAAAGATTTCATGGGCTGGAATGCCATAGTTTACCACATCATTATAGGCACGTTGGGCGATCGCAACTTTTTGATCAGCAGTGCGCGCCATACCATCTTCATCGATAGTACCAATAACGATTCCTGCACCGTATTCCTTCGCTAACTCCAACACCTTGAAAAATCGTTCTTCTCCGTCTTCGTAGTTGGTAGAATTGAGGATACATTTACCTCCTGCCACTTTCAAACCTGCCTCCATTTTTTGCCACTCGGTGGAGTCTAACATCAAGGGGAGGGTAACGTTATTCACCAGACGGGAAGCTAATTGGTGCATATCTTTCACCCCGTCGCGCCCCACATAATCCACGTTAACATCGAGGATATGCGCCCCTTCTTTCACTTGGGCTTTGGCGAGGGAGATTAAACCATCCCAATCTTCGGCGTTGAGTAAATCACGGCATTTTTTCGAGCCACTGGCGTTGAGTCTTTCACCCACAATGAGGAAAGAGTTATCCTGTTGATAAGGTTGGGTTGTATAAATAGATGCAGCCGAAGGCTCATAATGATATTGTCTCTCTTTCGGTTTTAATGTACTAGCGATGTCTGCTAAGGCTCTAATATGCTCGTAACGGGTTCCACAACACCCGCCGATAATTTGAACCCCTAAGTCTTCGATAAAGTGCATTAATGCCATGCGTAACTCGATGGGTGTTAAACGGTAATGAGCTTGTCCGCCCACGTTTTCAGGTAATCCTGCGTTGGGAATACAGGAGACAACGAAAGGAGAGTTTTCGCTCAAATATTTGATATGGGGTTTCATCAAATCTGGTCCTGTGGCGCAGTTTAGCCCCATAATATCGATAGGATAGCGCTCCAAAATGGCGAGGGCGGCGTTAATTTCTGTACCCACTAACATTGTACCCATTGTCTCCATGGTAACGGATACCATGAGGGGAAGTCTTTCTCCTTTTTCCGCAAATACTTCTTCAATGGCGTTAAGGGCGGCTTTGATTTGTAAGACATCCTGACAGGTTTCTACTAATAATAAGTCTGCGCCTCCATCGTATAACCCTTGCACTTGGGTTACATAGGCGTTTTTGAGGGTGTCGTAGTCGATATGTCCTAATGTTGGTAATTTTGTACCGGGTCCCATACTTCCAGCCACGAAACGGGGTTTTTCGGGAGTTGAGTATTCCTCAGCTAATCGTTTGGCAAGTTGGGCGGCGGTTTTATTTAACTCATAGGAGCGATCGGCTAGGTCATATTCTGCTAAAACTAAAGGAGTACCCCCAAAGGTGTCGGTTTCGATAACGTCTGCCCCTGCTTCTAAAAATCCTCGATGCACAGTTTCCACTGCTTCGGGTTTAGTATGCACCAGATACTCGTTACAGCCTTCGTATTCTGCACCACCAAAGTCTTCGGCTGTCAGGTTTTGCACTTGCAGATTCGTACCCATGGCACCATCAAATACTAGCACGGGTCGATCGTCGCTATGGAGTCTGTCTAAAAATCGGCTTTTCATAGATAATTGAGATTATGAGAAGTTCTATAAAGTTATGTTAATTAACCAATGATAGCTTATTTAAGGGCTATGATAAGTTATAACGACTATTTGTGATACCGTTTTAGTATGATTTTTATTAATTTTTAAGTTAGAATCAGAGTAAATGTTGAAAGTAAGATAAATTATGGAAGGAATTGATTTTGTTATCGATGAAAAAGGAATAAAAAAAGCGGTGTTAATCGACTTAGAAAAATGGGGAGAAGTTTGGGAAGATTTTTACGATATTTTAATTTCTAAACAAAGAGAAGATGAAGAAGAAATTGCTTGGGAAGATTTGAAACAAGAGTTAGATATTAATAATAATTTTCATGATTGAATATCAAATTAAGTTTAAATCATCAAGTGCTAAAGAGTTGAAAAATTTACCCTCAAATATTCAGAAACGTATAGGGGAGGTTTTGGAAAAAATAAAAGAAAATCCTCGAATATCTGGGGTAATTAAATTACAAGGAGATGATAAATTGTATCGCATTAGAGTGGGAGATTATCGATTGGTTTTTGAGATAGATGATTCTGAGAAATTAATTAAAATTACTAGAGTTAGACATCGCCAAGATGTTTATAAAAAATAATCACTCATAATGATCAATTTCTCAACTCCATTTAATATATTTCTCATCTTGATCATTAATATTTTGTAAAGAGTAGTTAACAATATCTAATTGATCTTCATCTGTCCAAGCGTCACTATAATTCACAAAGCTAATATTTTGATTTGTTAAGTCATTTAATATCATCGTTGCTAGTCTTAATCTTTCATCTAAGGGTAATATCTCGACAACTTCGCTATAAATTTCTTGAACTGTTTTACTCATAATGCCCAACGGTTATAACTTTCCCAAATAATAGCTTATTTAAGAGCGATAATATATATTGTTTATCAGTAGTCAATCAATAAAATTGTTTATATGAAATATCCTATTACGATGTATCAAGATGAAGATGGATGGTATGTTGTGGAATGTCTTATTATACCGGGATGTTTGAGTCAAGGGGAAACGAAAGAAGAAGCTATCTCTAATATACAAGAGGCGATCGAACTTTGCTTAGAAGTCAGACAAGAAAAGGGATTACCCTTGACTATTGATTATTTTGAGTTAGAGATTTGTGCTTAAATGGGTAAAATACCCCAAATTTCTGGGGATGATGCTGTTAAAATATTTAGAAAATTAGGGTGGGAATTATCACGACAAAAAGGTAGTCACATGATTATGACGAAATCGGGTTCAATTTATACTTTCTTCTGATAATAACTTATTCCATCCGTGAATAGTTAATAAAGTTTAAAATATCGAAGTTCGATCGTCGCTGTGTAGTCTGTCTAAAAATCGGCTTTTCATAGATGATTAAGATTATGAGAAGTTCTATAAAGTTATGTTAAATAACTACTTTAGCTTATTTGACAAACTATAGAATATCAAATAAAAATGAACACTTAATTAATTTTGCCTACTCCAGAATTAGAATTTGATTATTGCTAGTTTGCTCTATGGTTTTTAGTTAGATTCAATACATTCAACTCGGTTTTATACTTGTATAGTTAGGCACAAAGATAAAAAATAGTAACTACTTAATATTTATATAACAATACTATGAGCAAAAATAACTCTACATCTAAAATCGTAGAAAGTCTTTCTCCTGAAGCGAATATATCGAAGAAACAGAAGCAAAAGAAAGATAAGAAAAAGATTGCGAAACAAAGGAATTCTCAAAATTCATATATTTCTGAAGGAGAAGGTAGCTCGAAACTTTCTAAAAGTTTTTATGAAAAAGAATTGGCTCGTCTGCAAATAGAATTAGTGAAAATGCAATATTGGGTTAAACATACTGGTACTCGTATTGTTATTTTATTTGAAGGTCGTGATGCTGCTGGGAAAGGTGGTACTATTAAACGTATTACTGAACCTCTTAATCCACGAGGATGTCGGGTAGTGGCTTTAGGAACACCGAGCGATCATGAAAAGACTCAATGGTATTTTCAGCGCTATATTGCTCATCTTCCCGGTGCGGGTGAAATTGTCTGTTTCGATCGAAGTTGGTATAATCGTGCAGGTGTAGAACACGTCATGGGATTTTGTACTGATGAACAATACCAAGAGTTTCTGAAAACCTGTCCACAATTTGAGCAAATGTTGGTACGATCGGGCATTATTCTGCTTAAATATTGGTTTTCTGTTAGCGATGAAGAACAAGAGCGACGTTTTCAATCTCGCACCACAGACCCAGCAAGACGTTGGAAACTTAGCCCTATGGATTTAGAATCTCGTGATCGCTGGGCGGAATATTCTCAAGCCAAAGATACTATGTTTGCCCACACAAATATTCCTGAAGCGCCTTGGTTTACAGTGGAAGCTGATGATAAAAAACGAGCTAGGCTCAATTGCATCAGCCATTTTCTTAGTAAAATTCCCTATGTCGATATGACACCAGAGCCTTTAGAACTTGCTCCTCGTAAGAGTGCCCCTTTAAATTATGTGCGCCCTCCTCTCAATGAACAGTTTTTTGTTCCTCAAAAATATTGATGTGCAGGTACTTCTGATTTATTCAGCAAACTCTATTTAAAAATTAGTTAAATTAATGTACTAATTTTAATCCTTGATAATTTTAAGAAAATTGTTGATAAAAATTAATAACTTCTGTTAAAAATTCCTCTGAAGATTCATAGGGTAAAACATTTCTACCTTTAATTTTTTTCCCTTGTACATTAGGGATATTTTTTTGATATAATTCTATTCTTTGATCAGGAGTTTCTTTAAAACCTTCCTTGCTAACACTGGTGGCTTTTTCTCCCATTAAAAGTAATATTTTTTGGTCTAATTTTTGCATTAATTTTGTATAATCTTTACGCCAAAAACCAGCTAAAAATGAAAATACTGCATAACGACTTTTAGGCTCAATCGCACTTTGTGATAACATATCTAACCATTCATCATCAACATTTTTAGCTTCACCAAATAACTCTTTGATGGAAAAAGATTTAATAAATTCACGGCGACGGGCATATTGATAAAATAATGAACCAATAAAGGAGTCAAAAAAGAGATTCCAAATAATTTCACTAATGCGAAGATTACCAC
The DNA here is from genome assembly GCF_000332235.1 of Geminocystis herdmanii PCC 6308. Classification (NCBI taxonomy): domain Bacteria; kingdom Bacillati; phylum Cyanobacteriota; class Cyanophyceae; order Chroococcales; family Geminocystaceae; genus Geminocystis; species Geminocystis herdmanii. The sequence goes on from NZ_CM001775.1 coordinate 1,275,416, forward strand.
CATTAATCATAATATTCCACGCTGGAGGTCCTGACAAGATTAAACCTTCAATTAAATCAGATTTTAACTCTCCTGAAGCCATATAAATAGCAATGGGAAAAGATGCACCTTGTACCACTAAAATAACAGGTTTTTTGACAATATTATTAATAAAATAGTTTAACTGATTTGCCCAATCTTTAGGATCATAAGCAATACGAGGTAAATCTGAATTACCACAGCCTAATAAATCAGGATTATAAATAGGCAAATTATAGTTTAACTGAGTTTGTGTTTGCAGAAATCTGTGCCAGAAATTTCCTGATAAGCCGACACCGATGGGATGAATTAAGACGATGGCTCGATCGTGCATTTTATCGGTATTATAGCTAGTATAGGCACATTTATATTTATTCCAAGAATAATATTGAGTTGAGGATGAAAATGTCATAGTTTGATAAGATAAAATTTACGCTAGAATAACTTTAATCTAATAGTAGGCTATAAGGAATTAAGTTACCGTTGAATATTTCACAGCAAGTCAATTTTCAAGTTAAAACCGATGTCAGTGATTTAAAAGAAGTATTGCGACAGTTTGAAGCAGTTAAACAAGATTGGGTAAATCAGAAAGACTGGCTACAATGTCAATTAGCTTTAGCGGAAGGTTTTACCAATGCCGTGCGTCACGCCCACAAAAATAAACCTTCTGATACTCCCATAGATATAGAAATATCGGTGACTCAGGAGGAAATTAATATTAGGATATGGGATTATGGGCAACCATTTCAATTAACTTCCATCGCCAAAAAAATTTCCCCCTCTTCCGATTTAGCCGGAGGGGGGAGGGGTATTCAGATTTTACAGAAAATTGCTGATGAGTTAAGCTATGATCATCATGAAGACGATCGAAACTGTTTATTAATCAAAAAAAATTTGCTACCCTAATTAATATTAGAGTAGCGTCATCATTGTAATGGAATTAAGAGAAAATAAAGATTATTTTATTTATCGTCTTCCAATAAAGCATCAAAATCAAACTCATCATCATCACTATCGGCAAAAGAATCAAGATTGAGATCATGATCATTACTGTTATCATCAACTAAAGCCGATAAATCTAAATCATTATCATCCTCAGCATCATCTGACAAATCTAAATCAAAACTCAAATCATTATCAGAGTTATCTGACAAATCTAAATCAAGGTTAAAGTCATCATTAGAATTATCCGCTAAATCCAAATCTTCTCCAAAAATCTCAACATCAGATTCCACAGAAGCCGAGGCGGAAGCCGATTCAGAAAAAACATCTAAGTTAAAATCATCATGAGATATTTCTTCTAACTCGTTATCACCAGTTAAATCTAAGGCTTCGCTAAACATATCCACCTCAGATTCCACATCAGAAGGCGAAAAAGCATCCAGATTAAAATTATCTCCTAAATCGTCACCTTCTAGCTCGATCGAGTCATTAAAAATTTCTACATCAGCTTCTCCAGTCATTGGAGACTCAGCAAAAGCATTTAAGTTTAATTCTTCTTCTAACTCAAAAGAGGAAGTTAATTCTTCTTCCGATGTAAACTCTAAACCACCATCATCAAAAGAGGGGGTTTCTTCTTCTAACTCAAAAGAGGGAGTTAATTCTTCTTCCGATGTAAACTCTAAACCACCATCATCAAAAGAGGGGGTTTCTTCTTCTAACTCAAAAGAGGGAGTTAATTCTTCTTCCGATGTAAACTCTAAACCACCATCATCGAAAGAGGATGTTTCTTCTTCTAACTCAAAAGAGGGAGTTAATTCTTCTTCCGATGTAAACTCTAAACCACCATCATCGAAAGAGGAGGTTTCTTCTTCTAACTCAAAAGAGGGAGTTAATTCTTCTTCCGATGTAAACTCTAAACCACCATCATCGAAAGAGGAGGTTTCTTCTTCTAACTCAAAAGAGGGAGTTAATTCTTCTTCCGATGTAAACTCTAAACCACCATCATCGAAAGAGGAGGTTTCTTCTTCTAACTCAAAAGAGGGAGTTAAGTCTTCTTCCGATGTAAACTCTAAACCACCATCATCGAAAGAGGAGGTTTCTTCTTCTAACTCAAAAGAGGGAGTTAATTCTTCTTCCGATGTAAACTCTAAACCACCATCATCAAAAGAGGGGGTTTCTTCTTCTAACTCAAAAGAGGGAGTTAATTCTTCTTCCGATGTAAACTCTAAACCACCATCATCGAAAGAGGAGGTTTCTTCTTCTAACTCAAAAGAGGGAGTTAATTCTTCTTCCGATGTAAACTCTAAACCACCATCATCAAAAGAGGGGGTTTCTTCTTCTAACTCAAAAGAGGGAGTTAAGTCTTCTTCCGATGTAAATTCTTCTTCTAACTCAAAAGAGGGAGTTAATTCTTCTTCCGATGTAAACTCTAAAACACCATCATCGAAAGAGGGGGTTTCTTCTTCTAACTCAAAAGAGGGAGTTAAGTCTTCTTCCGATGTAAACTCTAAATCACCATCATCGAAAGAGGAGGTTTCTTCTTCTAATTCATCATCTAATTCCAGAATTGTGGCTGCTTCAGCAACTTCTGAAGAAGTAAAAGTATCTTCTTCTGGTGGAATATTTATATTCGCTATGGCTTCTCGGAGATTGCCAATTTGCGTCTCATAATCTTCTATTTGTGACTGATGATTCGCTTGTAATTGCTCGATTTGAATTTGGAAAGACTCTTGTAGTTGTGCCTGTCGATCGAGATATTCTTGATCTTTTTGTGCTAATAGTTCTTCTAATTCTGCTACTCTACTATTATAATCTCCCTCACTAGAAGTCGATAAACTCGATAATTCTAATTCGTTAATTCTAACTTGTAATTGCTCGATCGTATTCTGAAGATTAATTACCTCATCACTGCTAACAGAATCAGATTGTAAGCCACTTAGTTGATCTTGGTAATCTTGAATTTGCCCTTCATAGGCTTTTTCTGTTTCCGCAATTTTACGATTAGTTTCGGCTTCATACTCTTGTCTAAGGGAAGCGATTAACTCTTGTTTGCGAGTTTCAAAACCTTCTTCCGCATCTCTTAAGGCTTTTTGTTTCGCTTCTTCAATAACTCCATCGTCAATTTTATTCGGTTTTACAAAAAATACGATAACTGCACCTATAACCGCACCGATAATGGCAAAAACGGCTTCCATGAATTTTCCTCCAAATTTTTATAAAAGTTTGTTATGAGATTTTTTAATTTTTGTCTAACAGTAATTATATGGATAAATTTTGTTTCGCAATCTTATTTTCTCAAATTAAGTATTTTTACTTAGTCTGATTATAAGCGCTATAGACACCTTTAACGTTATACCAATTTAGAAAAATTCGCGCTATCTCTAAGGCAAGTTGCGGTTTTCCTTGATTTATCAACCACTGTAATAGGGGTTTCATGGTGTTTTCGTTGAGTGTGCCTCCAAAAGAAAGAATCCCCCATAATAATTTATGTAGCCATGTCATTTGAATCATCATTCTTACCTCATAGGTAGGATGTTTTTGATAAAATAATACACCCATTTTTCCCCTTTCGATTTCTTTTTCTATCAATTGGGGTATTTGTTGCAAATTAAAGGGTGGATGCCAATGATAGCCTACGGCTTCAGGGCATTTGATTAATTTTAAGCCCAATTTCTTTAATCTAACCCCTAATTCCAAGTCTTCCCAACCGTATTGATTAAACATGGTATCGAATAATCCTGCTTCTAATAACCATTTTTTGGCAATGGCGACATTTCCTGTGGCAAAATAGGCTGAAGAAAAATCTGTTATTTTGTAAGGTTCTGCGGTAGGATTGTCAAAGTTGCAAGTGTTGATTACCGCACCATAGGTAAAAATTCGCTCACTATTTTCTTTCTCTTGTGCTTTAATAATAGCTTGACTATGGGCTTGAAGAAAAACAGGTGTTACAATTAAGTCGCTATCGATGAAAATAATCCAATCTCCGACGGCATTTTCTACTCCTAAATTACGAGCTGAACCTGCTCCCTTGTGATTTTGAGTTAAAACTTTAACATGGGCTAATGAGGCTTTTTCTTCGGTTATCCATGGTATTGTTTGATCGATCGAGCCATCGTCCACTACAATAATTTCATAATCAGTAATGATATTTTGATCAAACTCTTGATTTTCTAAAGCAAGAAGACATTTTTGCAGGATTGGCAAACGGTTATAGGTAGGAATAACAACGCTAAAAAACACAAATAAACTCCTGAGAGTAAATAGTTCAGAATTTACGCATCATAACCTAAAAACTTCTTTCTTCGCTATCAATTTATGTTCTGTTATATAAAACTTATCTATAGTTACTCACTATAGCGTTTACTTTCTGCTTCTACCAGTCAAGTCGGCTTGATACTGTCCACAGACGTTAATTCGGCTGTAACCCAACCTATTTTTTCTATAATTACTTCTTCAGGTCTTTTTTTCTCACGCTCATGAGGCAAAAAGTCATATTTATATTTTAAAGTGCTTCTGACTTATTGTCTGCTTATTTGAAAACCTGAGTTCGATCTAAGAAAATAGTAGGAGCGAACGGCCGTTCGGAGCGGTAACGTCAGATATTTAAGTTAATGTGATTTATTTTTCTTTTGTCTTTTGTTGAGTCTCTAATTCTTTGGTAAGAAAATAATTAAGAAAAGTTCTGATTAGAGCAATAATTATTAATTTTCCTAAAGAATCAAAGGTTGAACTTAAGGAGGTAGCAACAATATCCGCACCTAACTGAAATTCTAACGCTAGTACAAGCCACATTCCAAATTCTAGCCGAATTTCCCTAAATAAATTTTTACTACGATCATATTTCGATCGATAAGCGAGTAGCCCAGTTTTTAATACACCTAAGAGAATACAAAAAACCGCAATGGCTTCTAGTAAAAACTTCAGGAGTGTAATAATAAGAGCTAATCCATGTTCTAAATATTCCATGTTAAAAGTTATTATTGTTACTCTACTGCACGGTTTTGAATACAAGTCTCCACCGTGAGTTTTAGGCTTAGGTTAGCTTAATTTACCAAATCGTCAAAAGCAAGACGAATTTGCTCTAAACGGCGACGATTTACCCCTAAATCTGATTCCCCTAAACGAGAAGCTGATCGCCATTGTATTACTTTTTCCCCTTCAGGGAAATAAAACTCGGCATCATCCACAAAACCCATGATTTTACTTCGAGATTCTGTACGAATATAATTGTCTTTTTGTTCAACAATTTTCGTATCAGGTACAACTGATAATATTTTCAGAAAACTATCGTAGGCTTGAGTTCGATCGAGCTGATAAGTCAAAGGTTTGATATAATGACTAGAATCAGCATCCTGACTCACAACACAATTAGGAGAAGGAGGACAAGAAGCTAATTGACTGTTAACTACACCTAAGTTGTTCGGTGTTTGTCCTTCAAAATGAAAAATTGCACCCAAAGGAAAAAACAATCCTGAAAAAGAGATAATTAAAGAGCTAAAAATGGAGATAATTGATACCATAAAAACTGATTTTATTTTAAATTTTGCTACAAATGTCAATAAGTTACTGGTAATAAAATATCATTAAAATTGTTATCATTGCCACCGAAGATGTCTTCAAAACTGAAGATATTATTGCCAAATACTGATTATAAGTAATTTGTTACAAGTACAGTTTTTAAAACGACTATGCTATAGAGAATGCGGACGGAGAGACTCGAACTCTCACATCAAAGATACTAGAACCTAAATCTAGCGCGTCTACCAATTCCGCCACGTCCGCTTAATGTGCAGATACTATGATAACATTCTTTGTCAAATAATTCAACTATGGTCAAATAACAAGGAGTTAAGATTACAAAAAGTTTTGTAATAATTTTTCGATCGCATCAGGCATAAGCTACTATAATGAGAACTAAGTGACTTTTTTATTAATTAATTATGACCGCTAATTCTAACTCCTCCCAACAAAAAACTCCTTTTTCAATGGATGATTTTGCTCAAGCCTTAGAACAAGAACAATATGATTATCATTTTAGTAAAGGTGATATTGTCAAGGGCAAAGTATTTCAATATGATTCTAGTGGTGTTTATGTTGATATTGGCGGTAAGTCTCCGGGGTTTGTTCCTCTCAGTGAAGCCTCGTGGCAAAATGTTTCTAATATAGCGGATGTTTTACCCCTCCAAGAAGAATTTGAATTTTTGATTATTAAAGAGCAAGATTCTGAAGGGCAAGTGAAATTATCCCGTCGTCAGCTTTTTATTGAACAGGCTTGGGATAATTTGGTAGAGATTCAGGAAAAAGGGAAAGTGGTGGAAATGTTGGTAACGGGAGTTAACCGAGGTGGTGTTATCGGACAAATAGATGGGTTGAAGGCTTTTATACCTCGATCGCACTTAATTGAAAAAGATGATTTTGAGAAGTTAATTGATCAATCTCTCAAGGCTAATGTACTGCAAATCGATCGACCTCAGAATAAAATTGTTTTGACTCAAAGAAATATTGCTCGATCGAGTGCGATGCAGAACTTACAACAAGGTGAATTAGTGCAAGGTAAAATTGTCAAAATTCAACCTTATGGATTATTTGTGGACTTTGGCGGTGTAGCTGGATTGTTGCATATAAAACAAATTAGTGAAGGACAAATTAGCTCTTTAAGTAATATATTTAAAATTGGCGAAGAAATCAAAGTAGTAGTGTTAGAAATTGACGAAATCAAAAACCGAATTTCTCTGACAACAAAAGTGCTGGAAACTTATCCGGGAGAATTTATCGAGAAAAAAGATTTAGTCATGGAAACCGCCGAAGCCAGATTGGCTGAAAAACAGGCAAAATCAGCAGGTTAGAATTTATCTGTCATTGTAGAATAAGGAATAAATTTTCGGAAGAATTAGTAGCAAATAACTATTCAAAAAAATATACTTAATTCTTCCTATTTTGATAGCGAGAATAAAGGACAATTTAAGAAAAATTAAAAGTCCATCATAAGAGTCAATAATATCAAATTGATCGAATCTACTCATTTTGAGAAAATTTGATCGAACCTCCTAAACCGATAAAGATGCGATCGATATATACTTTATAAATTAAGAGATTTCTTCAAAGCTAAATTAACTTTTTCCATCAAATCAGAGGATAAAATACCTAACTTTTTTTGAAAAATAAACTTACTAATAGTTGCTATTTTATCGGCTCTAATTAAAGACGTTTTTTTCAATCCTGTTTCTTTAAATTCTAGATCATTTTCAGAAATTAACACCCAAGTTTCTCGTAAGTTTTCATTAGGTATTTTTGAGAATATCCCTAAAATAATTACTTCTTCTTTATGGTTGGCAACGGCTAAAGCAGGACGAAGTTTTGTAGCTGTTAAATCACTAAAAGGAAAAGAAACTAACCAGATTTCTCTAATTTTCGGCATCATTACTATAAATATCCTCCTCTGGAGCATTCCACTCTTGAAATCCTGTTTCAGCTAATTTCATAAAATCTTTTGTGGATATTGTTTCATTAATTTCTCTAATTAATTGATTTATTTCTTCTGGAGGAAGTTGAAAAATCATTTCTTTAATTTCTGCTAATTTTGTCGTCATATTTAAAACCTCATTACTATAACTTTTTTGATTATAATTGATTTTCTATCATAAGCTCGATTGAACCTCCTAAACCGAAAATTATGATAAATTAAGCATTTGTTTGACTTCCCTTAAGGGAATTGAAGGACTATTTTCTTCTTCTTTTTTAGCTTTTCTTAAATCTTGCAAATCTTCTAAATCTTCTAATAATTCTTGAATTTTGGTAAATTCTTCATAAGGCAAAACTGCAAATTCTTTATTACCATTTTTAGTTATAAATTCTGGATGTAATTGGATCATTGCTTAACTTTATTATTAAAAGTATCAAAAGCATAAATATATTAATTATTCTCTCATTAAAGCCTGAAAACCAGCTTGAATAAAATGTTTATCAAATGTTAATGCTTGAGTCACATTCTGTTCTCTCATAACAATAAAAGAGATACAATCAACTAAACCCCAAGATTTATCTTGATGCTTTTTAAATAACCTTAATGCTTCATCAAATAATTTAGGTGTTAAACGAATAACTTCCACATCATCAGATGTCAAAAATTCTTCTATTAATTCAGCTACTTCATTCCTATAATTACTTGATAAACCATTGCCAACTTCTAACAAAATTGCATCCGTTGTAATCAAAGGATAATTTTCAAATTGTTCAGCTAAGGCTAACGCTTTTTGATGATATTGATCTCGTTTATTAATTAAAGCAACAATAAACCAAGTATCAATAAAAATTTTAGTCCTCACTCACATCTCTCCCAAAACGAGTAGCAAGTTTAACAGAAAAATCTTCAGGTGCATCAATAGAAATTTTCTGCAATTTAGCCATCAAACTAGGCTTTTTTTCAACATTTTCAAGATTACTTAATTCTTCTATAATTCCATAAACTTGGTTAAGTTGTTCGGGCGTTAAATTATCTAATTTTTCTTGAATTTTTTGTTTTGTTACCATAACTATTTACCCTGAATAGAGATTCTCTCATCATTCTAAACTATTAAAGCTCGATCGAAAAGTTGTAAAGCTCGATCGAACCTTATAAACCGAAAAGATGCGATCGAATCGTTGTAAATTTAGAAATAATCAACACTAATCATAAGCGAAGCTAATATATCACTCATAATTTCATGAGAAATAATACCAATTTTTTTCATAAATCTTTGGGTTGATATACTTCTAATTTGTAAAACATTTCCCCCAGAATCTTGAACTAATCCATTATTTTCATCTTGACTTATTTTTATCATAAAAGGACGATCGAGAAACTTATCTTGCCAAGTAGTAATGGTGATAATAATTCTTAAAGCAATAGGATTATAAATATTTGAAATAATAACAACAACAGGGCGTATTTTCTTGATTTCTTGCCCAATAGTCGGATCTAAATTAACCTGCCAAATTTCCCCTTTTTGAGGATTAATCGTCATTTTCAATACCTTCTCCGTCTAAATGAGAGAAAAGATTAAATTCAGGATCATTATTTACATCTTCTGCAATTTGATTAATTATAGGGCTTAAAATCTTAGCTCTTTCTTCAAGAGAAAGTTTTACTAATTCTTTAATGGAATAAATTTTTTTATTATTTTGATTCTTATTAACGATCGTACTATTTTTCATAATTACATCCTCTTTATTATGATTTATCTTTTATTATAAGCTCGATGCTTAAGTTATAAACTTAATGCTTTAACTTGAGAAATTGCGAATTTTTTATCAGGTAAATTAGTCCCTTTTTTCCGTGCAGTTTCTAACCATAAATCCCTAACAATTATCAATTCTTCTAATGTTTCTTGTAATGTTTCTCCTTGGGCGAGACATCCTTTTAAACAAGGTATTTCTGCCACAAATCCGCCTTCTGCACAAGGATAAATAACCATTGGATAATTCATTTTTACTTTCCCTCAATTAATTCTATTACTTTTTTAACATATACTGATTTTACTCGATTACGATGGACTGGGATAACAAAAACAATGTCATCTTTTACAAAAATATGATGACTTCCCGTAATTCGATCGAGAATAAATCCTTCTAATTCTAACAGTTTACTAATATCGCTAAAAGTGACGTTATTGGGGCTATTTTTAAGTTTATCAAGTAGTTTTTATTTTTTCCCCATTCTTAAAAATATTTTTTGATTTCTATATTGTATTAGTATAATAAATTAGGTTCGATCGAACCTTCTACACTCCAAAAATTCGATCGAACTTAAGTTCGTAGGGGTTGAATATTATTCAACCCGTAAGCACGGAGAGGGCTAATTATGCCTAAAGCCACAACTACAAATGATGCCAAAGGCACGCTGCGTGCCCGTACCTTTTAATCAAGCAAAAATTATGTTATGATTAATAATTAAATTTATAAGACCTAATTGTTTATGAATGCACTAGAATTGCGTACTCAAATTCAAGAATCTATTGAACAATTACCAGAAGAAAAATTATTAGTGGCGGCAGATTTTCTTGCTTATTTAGCCGAAAAAGAATGTGGAGATGCCACTGAAGAATTGCTAAAAATTACTGGTTTTCAAGAGTCTTTTGAAAAAGCTAAAAAAAACATTGAACAAGGAAAGGTGATTTCTGTTGACCAACTCAAACGAAAATATTAATTACACTGTTACTATTGAAATTGAGGCACAAAAATTCTTTGAGTCTTCTTCTGTTTCTTTGCAAAAAAAATTAGATCGTTGTTTTGATATATTAAAAGTAACCCCCCGTAATTATCCCAATATTAAACCTCTGAAGGGCATACTATCTGGTTATTATCGTTATCGGGTGGGGGATTATCGGGTAGTATATGAAATTGATGATAATGAAAATATAGTTACCATTATCTTAATTGCTCACCGAAGTAAAATCTATGATTAAGACTCTGTTTCAAAATAAAAGTTTAATAAGTGATCGAACCTTCTACACTTCAAAAATTCGATCGATCTTCAGTTCGTAGTAAGCCCTTTAGGGCTAATTATGGCTAAAGCCATCACTACAAACGATCGCACCTCTTAATCAAGCAAAAATTATGACAAATTAAGCATTTTTTTGACTTCACTTAGAGGAATTGAAGGACTATTTTCTTCTTCTTTTTTAGCTTGTCTTAAATCTTCTAAATCTTCTAAATCTTCTAATAAATCTTGAATTTTGACAAATTCTTCATAGGGTAAAACTGGAAATTCTTTCCAAATTATCTTACATAATTTTAACTTTATCAAAAATTGTAATCTGAGTATAAAGATAAATCTAAATTCCATTTCATATCTTCCAATTCTTGAAAAGAATATTGTATTTTTCTACGCCCTATTTCAATAATGTAAAAATCAACTTTAGGAATATTTTCAACTGTCAAATTAAAAATACATTGAACCCTCCAATTTTCATGATTACGATTATTTTTTCCAATAGCTTGTCCCATTGCTATTATATTTTGCTTACCATCATAGATAGTTATTCTAGTGGTAAAACTTAAATCACCATAACCACCCTTTCCTCGACAAGAATTATCCTCATGTTCTATTTTACTATCAATCAATGTTAACTGACCTGTTAATGTGTAAGTTTTGTTTTTCTCTTGAGGTTTTGGTTTTGTATTTTTGAGAAAATTACTATGCGAATCATGAACAACATTAAATTCACTATAGGATTGTGCTAGTGTAGGAGTTGAAAAAAGTATGATTGAAAAAACAAGTATGGTATGAAACAGACCATTTATTTTAACCACAAAAGCAATTATTTTAAACATAATACATATTATCTATTAAGTTGCACTTTATCTTTTATGATAGCACACTTTATATAAAGTCATTTAATTTCTTCTTTTAATGACTTTAATCTTCTTGATAGACTTGATACAAAACCTCTGTTCATGCCCTTGATATGCTTAAAATAGTAAATTATTGGAAAAAATAAGCATAAATACTATGACTTGGTTAGAAACATACCATCCACACTAAAAAAACAATTAATTAAAATCTTATTTTATACCAATCACCTCTCTTAATTTCTCTACTAATTGATAAACTGTTGTAGAAGGATTCATATTATGTATTTTGTTTTGCTCATATACAGATAAATTATCTGAATCATACTCCTTTTCTTTACAATGACTGAACCATAATTTTTTAGCATTTTTGATAGCATTTTCTTGTTTATCTTCTAGTTGATTATAAATATCATCATTTTTTTCATATTTCTTCCCTAATCTATCCGTTAATAATTTATTAAGATTACTTCTATGAGTCTCACTGCAATAATATTCATAGTGAAGCAAAAACCAAAGCTCAAAAGCATCATTAGAAATCGCTAAATTTATTTGATTATTGTAAGCAAATTCGATCGCCTGATTAAAATTTTGTTGGTTATTATTTTCTTTTTTAGCATCTCGATCGAAAACACACCAAACCTCATCATCATTATAATATTCATCCTTTAAATCGATCGCAGTTTTGACAACGGTTATTCCGACTGCTCCCGACTTTTTATTTCCTAATTTTACCTCTATTAAAATATTTTTATCACTGGCGAATGTTTTAAAAATGTCAAAATATTTTTTTTCAGTTTCTCCCTCACAAATAATTAAAAATGTTTTATTTGGTTTTCTTTTATTAATATTTTTGCGAGAATATTTATTTTGAGGCATTTTATCTATTTATTTTTTAATAATCGTTGAAAATTTCCAATAAAAGGAATTGCACCATATCTCCCTTTAATATAATCTGATTCAAAAGGAGCATCTTCAGAAATATCATATTCCGCCAAAGAATATAAATCTGTTGCACCCTGATTATTTTTCTCAGTAAACCAAATTTGATCCCTTCTTAATAATTGTCCTCCAAATAGTTTTCGATTCAATAAATTAGTATCATGAGTCATAAAAATTAATTGTGAGTTTTGATGATTATGCTCATTAGAATTAAATAACTGAACCAATTTATGAGTAATCCAAGGATGTAATCTCGTATCTAATTCATCAATAACTAAAATTTGTCCATATAGTAAAGCCTTTAAAAAAATAGGAATAAAATAAAACATTTTTTTCGTACCTTCAGATTCATTTTCTTCTAAATTAAAATCTACCATTCCCACAACTTCATTATTTGTATTATACTTTTTATGGAATGTTATTAACTCAGATTTTTTTGTAGATTTTAATAATAAAGATTTGAATTCTTCTGGCAAATCAGAAGGCAATATATCTGAGTCTATTTTGTCTTTATTTATGATAAATTGTTCTATAGAAAAATCAAAGTTTTGAATTAATTTTAGACTACTATCTCTAAAAAGAGGATCATCTAAAATTTCTAAGGCATTTTGTCTATGAAGTCTGTCATAAATTCCTAAACCAGAAATAACAAGTAAATTACTAAACCAGATCACAATAAACCTAGATATTTTTCCATTAAATTGTGAACAAACAGATAAAAAAAGAGAATTAACTTTTGTTTGTTCTTTGAGCTTTTCTCCCTCTTTAAATGACTTTTTACTAATAAAAATAAATTTCTGATTTTGTCTTTCAAACAATCTATATTCTTTTTCGCCAATACTATGATAAAGCCATTCTTTTACAACTGCTTTTGAAGAAACCTCAAATCCATATCGATAGATTCTGTCATAAAAGTAAAATACAATTTGAAAAAAAGAAGGTTTATTTTCTGTTTCTGTATTTAATTTAAAAGGTTCAACTAGAATAGGATCAGTAATTTGCATTTTCGCAGAATTAATTACTAGATATTTCATGAATCCTATCGCCTTAGCTAAATTGCTTTTTCCACTACCATTCGCACCATAAACGGCATTAGTTTTTAGTAATTTTAATTCTTCATTAACTGAAAATATATTATTATTATCTAATTCTTCATCTTGGCTATCAATATCAGAGGCAACCATGCTAAAGGTGACTACATCCTTAAAAGAGAGAAAGTTCCCTACCTGAAATTCTATAAGCATGATTTTCTTCTGTTCACCTTTAATGATTGAATTGAATAGATAAATCTTAAGATACTATGAGGAAATTTTGCAATTATTCTGGTAAACTTTAGGAGATAAATCGATCGAACCTTGATAGAGTTGATACAAAACCCCTGTTCATGCCCTTGATATACTTAAAATAGTAAATTATTGTCAAAAGTCGATCGCACCTCCCCAACCGAAAAGATTTGATCGATCCTCTTCTTAAGTAAGAATTATGATAAATTAAGCATTTGTTAAACTTAACTCACTCAATTATGTAATAACAAACTTTGCCGAATCTGTTAAGAAAATACTATTATAATTTTCAGGGTTTTTAAACTCAAATTTCCAAATAGAATAAATATTATTAGACTTAGAAAAAAATAAAGTTATTACTTTTTTATTCGTATGTGATTGCCATTGACGAAAAGGAAAATAAAGTTGTCTAATAATGACATTATCCGTTTTAATGTTTTTTGCTTCTATTAAAACTACCTGTTTTTCACCCTCGTATCCTGCATCAACTTCAGTTTGTACACTTTCAATAGTTAACTTATTATTATTAACTATCATTTCAAATTTAGGAGTATATTTTCTGCCTCTAATAGTTAAAACTAAACTATCATCCTTCATAAAATGACGAATTAAACTAGAAGCATAAGCATAATCTAAATGTTGCATTTCAGAATCCCCTATTAAAGAAGTATCTAACTTAAAATTAAGACTAGATTTATAAGTTTTTGGAGTGTCCTTAATTAATGGTATATCGATATATCCCTCTCCTTTTAAAATAGCATATTCGCCATTTTTGACAGGTAATAAAAATAATCCTAATTCTTTAAATATATCTGGACGACTTTCTCTAGTATCTTGTTTACAAATAATTCTCACCTCTTTTTCTGCGGTTTTATCAAAATGTTTAGTAGCTGATTTGATATTTTTTGCACTTATAAAATAAGGCAAGGAAAAATCATGATTATAGATATTATATTTATCAAAAATAGCCTTCCATGCTTTAGTTTTTGATGTAATGTCTTGTTCAGTCATAAGATTATATTATAATAAAAAAAATAAATTAAAAGTTCGTAATTATAAGTTCAAAAATTTCCCCTCTTTTATCTCCTTTTGAATTAATATTTCTTCGTGCTTTTACTCTTTTTATATTAAATTGTTTATAAAGTTCATCAAAAAAGTTATTAGAACTATCATAATTTTTCACATCAGAGTTACTAAGAATAAAATAATTTCCTTGTCTATGGATTTCATCACAAAATTCTTTTAATCTTATTTGTTCATTATCGTCAAATATTTGTTCTGAATATGACGTAAAAGATGATGTTAAATTAAGGGGTTTATAGGGTGGATCTAAATAAAAAATAGTATTTTTTTCTGCATATTTTAAAGTTTCTTGAAAATCTCCTTGTAAAATTTTTACTTTTTGTAAATAATGATGAACAGATATTAAATTATCTTTATCACAAATATTTGGTTTTTTATATTTTCCAAAAGGAACATTAAACTTCCCTTTTTTATTAACTCTATATAGTCCATTAAAACAGGTTTTATTCAAAAATAATAATAACCCTACTTTTTCAGTAGAGTAGTACTTAATAGAATTAAAAATTTCTCTCTTTTCTAAATAAAATTTTTGTTTTTCCTCTACATTATTTAATAGGTAATAGCTAGTTTCTATATTTAATAATAAATCTATTAGTTCTAAATGATTTGTTTGTATTTCTCGATAAGCATTAACTAAGTTATCATTAATATCATTAATAACTATATTATCTATTTTGTTAAATTGATTTAAAATATGAAATAATATTGCTCCTCCCCCTACAAATGGTTCTATATAACTAAACTTCTTCTTTTTTTCATCAACAATTTTATTAATTAACTGATCGATTTCACTAATTAACTGTGTTTTTCCCCCTACCCATTTAAGAAAAGGCTTTGGATTTTGTAAACAAACAACTCCTGATGAAGACATAATTAATACTTAAAAACATTTTACTTTGTTTAATCATAGTTCAAAATCGATCGAACCTTGATAGAGTTGATACAAAACCTCTGTTCATATCCTTGATATGCTTAAAATAGTAAATTATTGTAAAAAATATAAGCATAAATACTATGACTTGGTTAGAAACATACCATCAACACGTTCAAGAAAGAGCCAAATTGGGCATTCCCCCCTTACCCCTGAATGCCGAACAAACATCGCATCTGTGCGAAATGTTGCAGAATCCCCCAGAGGAATTGAAAGAAGAATTAATGATGTTACTGCGCGATCGAATTCCCCCCGGTGTGGACGAAGCATCCTACGTCAAAGCAGGGTTTTTAACCGCAGTCGCAAAAGGTGAATTAACCTCTCCTGTTATTTCTCCTCAAGGCGCTGTGAGCTTATTAGGTACAATGATGGGCGGTTATAACGTGCAATCCCTCATCAGTTTGTTAAAATCCAAAGATAGTAACGTCGCCCTCGAATCTGCTAACGCCCTCAGCAAAACCCTTTTAGTCTTCGATGCCTTTAACGATGTCTTAGAATTAGCAGATACCAACCCCTACGCCAAACAAGTTATTGACGCATGGGCAGAAGCATCATGGTTTATCAGTAAGCCCAAAGTAGCGGAATCTATCACCGTGACGGTGTTTAAAGTGACGGGAGAAACCAACACCGATGACTTATCCCCTGCACCCCATGCCACCACTCGCCCTGACATTCCTTTACACGCTTTAGCGATGTTAGAATCGAGAATGCCCGAAGGTTTAGAAACGATCGAACTTCTGAAACAAAAAGGTTATCCTGTTGCCTATGTCGGTGACGTAGTGGGGACAGGTTCTTCCCGTAAGTCTGCAATCAATTCCGTATTATGGCACATCGGCAATGAAATTCCTTTTGTACCGAATAAAAAATCTGGTGGTTATGTCTTAGGAGGCAAGATTGCACCTATCTTCTTCAACACTGCCGAAGATTCTGGGGCGTTACCCATTGAGTGCGATGTTAATAACTTAAACACTGGAGATGTCATCACCATTTACCCCTATGAGGGCAAAATCACCAACGAAAACGGCGACACCATTACCACCTTCACCCTGAAGCCTGAAACCATTTTAGACGAAGTGAGAGCAGGAGGACGCATTCCCCTCTTAATTGGCCGGGCTTTAACCGATAAAACCCGTCAAGCATTGGGATTAGAGCCTAGTAAGCTATTTGTACGTCCTCAAGCCCCTGCGGATACGGGTAAAGGGTTTACTTTAGCTCAAAAAATGGTAGGAAAAGCCTGTGGAGTGGAAGGAATCCGCCCCGGCACTTCCTGCGAACCGATCATGACTACTGTTGGCTCTCAAGACACCACAGGACCTATGACTCGTGATGAGTTAAAAGAATTGGCTTGTTTAGGTTTCAATGCCGATTTAACCTTACAAACCTTCTGTCATACTGCCGCTTATCCCAAACCCGTTGACATTAAAACCCATAAAGACTTACCTGATTTCTTCTCTACCCGTGGAGGGGTTGCTTTACGCCCTGGGGATGGTATCATTCACTCATGGTTAAATCGGATGTTATTACCTGATACTGTCGGCACGGGAGGCGATTCCCATACTCGTTTTCCTCTCGGTATTTCCTTCCCCGCAGGTTCAGGTTTAGTGGCATTTGCGGCGGCTTTAGGGGCGATGCCTTTAGATATGCCTGAGTCGGTGTTAGTGACATTTACTGGTGAATTGCAACCGGGGGTGACTTTGCGAGACATCGTTAATGCTATTCCTTGGGTGGCTATGCAGGAAGGTAAGTTAACCTATGGCAAGGGTGATAAAATCAACGTTTTTAACGGGCGTATCATGGAAATGGAAGGCTTACCCGACTTAAAAGTTGAACAGGCTTTCGAGTTAACGGACGCTACGGCTGAACGTTCTTGTTCTGGTAGTACAATTAAACTAAGCGAGGAAACTGTTGCTGAGTACCTTCGATCGAATGTTAGCTTAATGAAGAACATGATCGCAAGGGGTTATGCAGATGCGCGTACTTTGTTGCGCCGTATTGCCAAGATGGAGGAATGGTTAGCTAATCCTTCCCTCATGTCTGGGGATGAAAATGCGGAATATGCCGATATTATCACCGTTAACTTGAATGAAATCAAAGAGCCGATCGTCGCTGCTCCCAATGATCCCGATAATGTTAAACTGATGAGTGAGTGTGCAGGGGATAAAATCGATGAGGTGTTCATCGGTTCTTGTATGACAAATATTGGACATTACCGTGCAGCAGCGAAAATCCTTGAGGGTGCAGGTACAGTTAAAGGGCGTTTATGGATTTGTCCTCCTACTCGCATGGATGAAACACAGTTACGGAATGAAGGGGTTTACGGTGTATTTGCGGCGGCTGGTGCAAGAACTGAAATGCCCGGATGTTCTCTGTGTATGGGCAATCAAGCGCGTGTGGAAGATGGTGCAACGGTGTTTTCTACTTCTACCCGTAACTTTAACAACCGTATGGGTAAAGGTGCAAGGGTGTATCTCGGTAGTGCTGAGTTAGCCGCCGTTTGTGCCTTATTGGGCAAAATTCCCACTGTGGAGGAGTATAGCTCGATCGTATCTGAGAAAATCGATCCTTTCAAGGGCGAATTATACCGTTATTTAAACTTCAATGAAATCGATAATTTTGAAGATGAAGGGCGAGTAATTCCCTTAGATCAAATGCCAAAAATCGAAGATATTTTAGGAATGCCAGTATAATTAATTGTAGGGTGGGCAATGCCCACCATTATTTTTATTTATGGGAAAACATCATTTTAAAAAAGCAATTTTATCTTTAGAAAATCGAATTGCTGAACATCAAGAAAAAATTAGATTAGAATTAAAGAAAGATTATCCAGATGAAGGATTAATTAAACATTGGTAAAAAGAAATCAAAGCCTTTGAAAAGGCAATTGAACAAGCATTAAAAAGATTAGGGAAAAATAATGCAACTAACTGAAAGAAAAATTAACATTAAGAATTCTACTTTAAACCATTTAATTATTGAGTTAAAAGAGGAATGTCAAACAGTAATTTCTTTAATTAATCAACTAGAATTATGTAATCTAACTGACAATCAAAAAGAGGATATTTTAGTAGAATTATTAACCTCAACAATCCATCTTAATTTTCACTGCGATCGAGATTTACAAGAGTTAATTTCCGATGAATTAGAAAGTGCTGATTATGTCGAGAATTGAGGACGTCTCAGGTGTGACAATATAATTTTAAAATGTACTATAATCTTAATTATTGCCCATAATTAGTTTATATTGACCTTGGGTAATGGGATATTTTCCTACATAAAAATTGTCTGGAATTGTCGTTTTTTTTTGGTGGTTTCTCCCAATTATAACCTAGATCACTACCCATAATAAATTCTCTTGATGGAATCTTTACTAAGGTTAAATGAATTTGATTATTAAATTTTATGGTGACATCCATTTTGTTGATTATTTATAATAGTAATTTTTTTAAAAATATACTCTTTTTCTGAAAATGTATTAAAGGTTATTTTTTACACAATCCAAAGGGTAATAAATAGCCAATTTTAGTAACAAACTCTACAGAATTTTCTCTAGTATCATAGATACCATAACGAATAAATTTACCGCCATGACGAGGATAAGCGATCGCACCAAAAGAAATTATAAATCGATCGTTTTGATCTAGATCATAAATTCCATCATCAACATAATAGGGTGCAGACTCGGCATAATTTTCACATTTTTCTCCATACATTATCGGATAGTGTAAATGCCCAATAAAGCAGATTTGATAATCAAATTCATCAAATACATTCCATGCCTCAATCTGGTTTGTGATTGCCCACTGTTTTGCTTTTTCTCTAGGGGAAATATGGGTAAAACAAAGGTTGTTAAATTCTATTTTTTCAGGTAAATCTTGTAACCATTGTTTAATATTTTTTGGTAAATCACAATCATTAAATTCATCATGATTTCCTCTTACACAGGGTATATTTTTCTCTTTGATTAATTCTACCACTTCTCGATCGAACTCTCCCCCTTCCACCAAATCACCTAAACAAATAATTTGCTCAATATTACCCCTAGATTGAATATCCTGAAAAACCGTTTTCAGAGCCTTTAAATTACCATGAATATCTGATATTATTGCTATTTTCATATCTCATAATTAAGATTAATTTAACTTCTGCTATTTCTAATCATTTTCAGAAAATTTGTATAAGGAATCTTCTCTTTAGGATAAACGGTATAAGCATCAATTCTGAGGCTAAGATAGTCAATATTTTGGTTATGAGAATCCAAAACTATCTTAGCATTATCGATATTTTGAGATATTTTTTCAGCAAATTGTTTAGTTTTATTTTCGTCACTGTTAGGCAAAATAATCCCAAATTCATCACCATCACAAAGCCATGTAATACTAATTACTTCTTCAAGGGAATTTTCAATAATATTTACTATTTTAATCAAAGTGAGATCGCCCTGTTCATAATCATAAATTTGATTGTAATATCGAAAATAATCGACATCGCACTGAATTTTTCATTACTTTACCTAATACCTAACACCTCTCTCTGCTCATCAAAAACACTCTTTAAGCAATTCCTAATTAGTAAATCATGAAAATTCTGCTAAACTAAACAATACAGAAACAGATTATCAGAATAAATATTGAGTTATTATGGAAATGGACGGCTTTTGGGAAAATGTGTTACGTTATCCTCGCTATATGGTGAGTTTAATCTTAGGAATATTCTTTTTTTTATGGGAACAAATTAAACCCTTATTCAAAAATCCCATTACAGCTACCGCCATATTTGGGTTACTTATAGGGAGTTTTTCTTTTCTTTATTTTACCCTCAAAGCAATGCTAGGTCTTGATCCAGTATAATTTTTTTGTAAAAAGAACGATTCGTAAATTTTGGTTTTATATTAGAAATAATGGCAAATAGTCGTAGAGTAGAAAAAGTTTCATCTTTAATTAAAAAAGAAATCAGTCAAATGCTGATTAGTGGCATTAAGGACGATCGAGTTGGAGCTGGAATGGTTAGTATTACAGATGTTGATATATCTGGAGATTTACAACACGCTAGAGTATTCGTAAGTATTTACGGCACTCCTGATGCAAAAAAGGAAACTATGGAAGGTTTAAAAGCCTGTACTCCCTTTGTAAGAAAATCGTTGGGGCAAAGAATCAGTTTAAGACACACTCCAGAAATTCGTTTCATTGAGGACACTTCCTTAGAAAAAGGGGATAATTTAATTAATTTAATTAACAGTATTACTCCCAAGGAAGACTCTTTTAGCGAAGAAGAATAATCAAAAATTAGGTTTTAGGTTCAATCAATGTTTTATCCTTAAAACTTCTGATTCCTAATTCCTAATTCCTCTCTCTTTATCAAAATACCTGTTTAACAACTTCTAATTCAATTGATTAATGGGATAAAAAGGTTGATGTAAACTGATTAAATTAGCTAAAGTCTTTTTTAATTGGGTACGAGGTACGATCGAATCCACAAAACCATGTTTAACTAAATATTCCGAAGTTTGAAAGTCATCGGGTAGTTTTTCTCTCAAGGTTTGTTCAATTACCCTTCTTCCCGCAAAACCAATAGTTGCCCCCGGTTCGGCTAAAATTAAATCTCCTAACATGGCAAAACTTGCGGTTACTCCCCCTGTTGTTGGATGAGTTAGCACTGGAATATATAATAATTTTTGTGCCTGATGTCTTTGTAAAGCGCCAGAAATTTTTGCCATTTGCATTAAACTTAACATCCCTTCCTGCATTCTTGCACCCCCAGAGGCACAAATAATCACCACAGGAAAAGAGTTAGCTGTAGCGTATTCAATTAAACGAGTTAATCTTTCTCCTACCACCGAACCCATACTACCGCCCATAAAGCGAAAATCCATGACTCCCAAAGCAATGGGCAAACCGTCTATTAATCCTGTTCCTGTTTGTACTGCATCGGTTAAGGGTATTTTACTATGTAATTCTTTTAGTCGATCGCTATAACTTTTTCGATCGTGAAATTTAAGGGGATCAGTAGGTTTAAGATGATGATTTAAAGTTTGCCATGTGTGAGCATCGATTAACTGTTCAATTCTTTCATCACTAAAAATTCTCATGTGATAACCACAATCAAAACAAACCATACTATTAGCTCGTAAATCTTTCGTATAAGCTAAAACACCACATTCAGGACATTTCGTCCATAAGCCATCAGCAATTTCTCTTTCTTGTTGCGGTTTTATTTCAGGTTCAGACTTTCTTAAATTATCAAACCAATCAAGTAGGGACATCTTTACAGTTAGGAATTAGAAATGGGGAATTATCGATTATCAGTAATCAACTATACACTATCCCTTGAGTTCGATGCAAGAATCTTGGATGGGGGTAGGTTTTCGGTTTGCGATTTGAAGTCAATTATCAACATTCCTCTTACCATTTCCCTACCTTCACCCATAGACATCTCCCACATTTTATTGAGACGTAAAATATTACGTCTCAACAATAGTTTTAGCTATTAAAAATTTAATTTCTGGAGAAGTCTAATAAATTTTCCATCGAACTTGAGAGACTATCAACTAGATTTGAGGTTCTAAACGGGCATAGAATACACCACGAATTTTAACTTCTTCAGGGTCTTCAGCACCTAAATCTGTAGAAGAAGGTTGCTCACTTTCAAACACTCCAGAAATTTCTCCTGTTTCTTGATCTACTTTAGTAATTTGTAACGAGATTTCCCCTTCATAAGAATCAGCATTTTTGATGTTATTACGGGTATATTCGGTTTTGTCAGCACCAGCAGGTAAAGCTACAGCATTATCATAACCACTGGTTAAACCACGTCCTTTAGGATCGAGGAAAGAAGCACCACGATAAGAAGGTACTTTAAATTCTCCCACAAAATCGGCAGAAGTATTGACAGAACTAAAACCGCCTTCAGTTTTTGCTACTAATTTTTTGATGGTAAAGAAAAAAGATGTTTGTGAGCCACCGGGTAATTGAACTGTCGCAATTTGGAAGTCAATACCGTCTAGTTCTGTTAAAGTTAACACACCATTTTCATCCACAGAGAGAGTACCTCTGATTTGTTCTAAGCCGGTGGTATCTCTGGTTAAGAGTTTACCTTGAATATACTCAGCTTTTTGTCTGGAGTTAGTGGGTTCTTCTTTTACAAAATATTCTTGTGGTTCTAAACACATATCTACGATCGACAAGGGTTGATCTACAGAAATAGGAATATTACCACGAGTAAACTCAGAAATTTCTGGACATTTGTTAGCCAATCCTGTATTAAGAATTTCATCATAGGTGATAGATTTAGGATCGTAAGCCTGAGCAGTATTACTACTACAAGCACCTAGAAATCCTAAGCAGACGATTAGGAAAGCGACTAATAGGTTGCGAAACCTCATAATTTAACCTCTCTTTAATTTGTTAATCTTCTTTAAATTTTTAATCTTAAGTTGTACTTATCCCTACATGAGTCTTCCTTTTATTGATTAGGATGGAGAATAAGTATAGTTAGATTTATCGTGATCTACTTTACCAAATTAAGACTCTTTCTTAAAACTTTTTAATATCACTGTATATAGCTATTAACCGTTAATAATGGATAATTCGCAACCATGAGAAATAATAATTTTTGTGAAGTAAATTTTTTAAAAATAATTAGCGATTGCCGAACAAGTCTTTTGATGGGTGTGAACTACCATTATTTATAGAGACGTAAAATTTTATGTCTCTAGGAAAAATACGATCGATGTCTAATAGATAAAAATCAATTTCATTACTCATTACTCGTTACTAATAATTAATTACTAATAATTAATTATTCATTATTCATTATCGTTAACGGTTCATCAGTCCATTTATCTAAAATATCATAGAATAAAATTTCCTCTATCCAAGTTTTAGCGATTACCGTTAGGGGAAGCGCTAATAATAATCCTAGTAAACCAAAGGCGGTAGCGAAAAAGATTTGTGAAAATAAAGTTACCGCCGGTAATAATGATACTTTATCCGCCATAACTTTGGGAGTTAACCAATAACTTTCGATATTTTGAACAATAAAATACCAGATAATAATTGGGATAATTTTCCAAGGGGAGTCCACTACGGCAATCATCACGGGAAACACTACACTTAAAGTAGGACCAATATTCGGAATAAAGTTTAATAAACCTGCTAAAAGAGCATGAACTAAAACTAATTTTACTTGTAAAACCCATAAACCAACACCGCTCAATGTAGCTATAAATAGACAGTTTATCAAGATTCCACTCAACCAACTGACGATCGAAACTTCACTTTTATTCAGAATATCATCAATACGACGACGATAAAAAGAAGGACATATTTTAAGAAAATAATGGCGATATTTTTGAGGATTTAAAAGAAAAATTATCGTGAGAACTAAAACGAATAATAATTGAAAAGTAACGTTAAAAAAGTTAGAAAATACAATAATAAAGTTATTAAATACTTGAGTGGTAGAAAAACCATAATCATTTAAAATTTTCTCTAAATTAATTGGTGGTATAATTTCTTTATATTCCCCAAAATCAAAGTTATTAAGAAACTGATTAATTCTTTTTATTACCTTAGGTAAAAGGTTAAGTAATAATTCAAATTGCTCAAGAAAAGGTGGAAGAATTAAAATTAATAATAAACTAAAAATAACTACTCCAGCAATACTAATAATAATCACGGCTTTGACACGACTAAAATTGTATTTTTTTAGTTTTGTAACTAATCTATTTAAAACGACAGAAAAGATAATAGATGTAAAAATTAAGAGTAATAATTGCTTTAATTGCCAAAGAATATAAAGAGATATTAAAAAGGCTAAAAAGCCTAAAGATTGACCAAAATTCATACGCTATAGCCTGATTAAAATCATTGATAAGAAGTAAAATAATTTTATACTAGGGTTAATTTAACTTATTTCACAATCTATTTAACATTTTTGAGGATCATCTTATTGTAAGGAATACTTTTCGTGAAAATTACAGAAAGTTCGATCGAGCTTACTGGTCAACTTCTTAAAAAATACTATCAGAAAAAAATTTTTGTGTTTAAAAATTATCCGAGTAGGTTAGGATAAAGAAATTTAATTAGCCCAGATAATAAAGCAACTAAAACACCGATGATCATACTTCTAGCGATAAACTCAAGATTATCTAACCTTTTGCTTAATCCATTTACATCGCTTTTGATAGTAGCAACCTCAACTTTTACGGAGGTAAACTCCTCAAAAACTTTTTCAAATTTACTTTCTATTTTTTCGTTTATTTGCTCAAATTTATTCTCTATTTTTTCGTTTACTTGCTCAAATTTATTCTCTATTTTTTCGTTGCCTTGCTCAATTTTACGATCGACTTGCTCAAATTTAGAGTTAATTAAATCCTTTAACTCTCTTAAATCATTATCTGTTACTGTACTCATGGTAAAATCCTCAATAATGGTATTAATCAGAGGATAGAAGTATTGCCTTACTCCTATCCTTATCTTTTATTTTACGCTAATCTTGACTCTGAAAACTGGGTAAGCTAAAACCTTCTAAGTACCATTGCATCAAAGTTTTAATCCCACATTATTTTGTATCTTTTTAGTTATCGATCGTAGATAACCCCTTTTTTTTGTTATTTATTGTCTTGTTGATGTAAACCACTGCCTAAAGTTATCATGGAATCCATTTCAGTTAAAATTCTTGTTGTTGATGACGATATTGCGATCGCAAATTTAATCAGTCGTTTTCTCAAACAAAAACAATATCAAGTAGAATTAGCTAACGACGGTAAAACCGCAAGGGAAATCTTTAATTATTTTCGCCCAGATTTAGTCATTCTCGACATTAATCTTCCCGATACCCTCGGTTATAATTTGTGTCAGGAAATGCAGAATAATAATGATGTATTTATTTTAATGCTTACCAGTCGTACAGATGTAGAAGATAAGAAAAAAGGTTTTTTAATCGGCGCTGATGATTATTTAACCAAACCCTTTGACTTAGAAGAATTAGAATTTAGAGTACAAGCAATTTTACGCCGTCGAAGATTAGTCAAATCAGAGAATCTTAATATCATTGAGTTAGGAGATTTATTCATTAATCCTCACACAAGGGAAGTTAAGTTAAAAGATGAAAATCTTATTTTCACAACCTTAGAATTTGACTTGCTTTATTTTTTAGCTCGTAATCCAAATAAAGTTTGGCGTAGAGATGATTTAATTGCCAATGTCTGGCAAAATAATTACATGGGAGATAATCGCATTGTGGACGTTCATATTGGTCAAATTCGTCGTAAAATTGAAATATACCCAAATAATCCTCAATATATCACAACTATTAGAGGAGTTGGTTATAAATTTAATTATATAGAAGAAACTTAATACCAATATTTGCAACGTTGATTAGAAAACTATGTGACGCTCCATACACTCACATTCGTAGAGTGTAGGCTTCAAGCGGAAATTATCCTTCTTGAACTTCCATCGTGGTACTCCTTCTTTCCCACTACGGCATTTTATAGTGAGGAACACGCCCAGCCCCACTTTCTAGTTATTATACCACGTCACTGGCGATTCATCCCACACTTGTTTAATTTTTTTTTTTTCAAAATGGGGCTTCTCGCTGGTTAAGCTAAAATATTGCTCATTTTTCCTTTCCCATTCTCTACCTTTATCGGTATCAACTTATTCTTGTGTTAACACAGGATTACCAGTCTCAGGGCATAATTGATAACTACCTTTTTCCAAACCATGTTTAACCGCTACCCTCTCATCAAAAACAAAACATTCTCCTTGCCATAAACTTTCTTCCTGGGGTATTTCTTCTAAATATTTAAGAATACCACCTTGTAAATGATAAACTTCTTTAAAACCTTTACTTAACATCAAAGAAGTAACTTTTTCGCAACGGATACCACCAGTACAAAATAAAGCCACTTTCTGATCTTTTTCGGGGTTTAAATTATTATCTATATAATCATTAAACTCTTTAAAAGAATCAATATGTGGATTTTCTGCCCCTTTAAAAGTCCCAATATTAAACTCATATTCATTGCGAGTATCAACTAATTTAACATCAGGATTCGAGATTAAATTATTCCAGTCTTTAGGCTTAATATAAGTTCCTACTTGCTGATTAGGATTTGCTTCTTCTATGCCAAAAGTGATGATTTCTGGTTTTATTTTGACTTTTATCCGTTCAAAAGGCATTGATTGTACGATCGAAAACTTAATCTCTAATTCTTCACAATTTAATTCTTTTTTGATATTATTAATAATATTATTTAGGGCTTCTTTTTCTCCCACAATATTAGCATTAATACCCTCATTAGCAATTAAAATTGTGCCTTTTATTTTTTCTTCATGACACCAATTTAAAAATTTACCCTGTAAATCTGTCAAATTATTTAATAATAAGAAACGGTAAAATGAAGCAAATGTAAAACTCATATTAATTATTTTTTCTACTCAAATAGACAAATATCTATTCTAATTATAACCTAACATCGAGCTTTGAAAGATTGCTTGAGATTGCTTCGTGCCTCGCAATGATACTTTATGATTAACTATAATAGGTATCTTAATTAACAATTATTCACTATTAACTATTCATTATTAACTATTATGGCAACTTTACAAGTAGGCGATCGAACTCCAGACTTTACCTTACCTTCCGCAACAGGAGAAAATGTTAGTATCAAAGACTTTTTAGGCAAAAAAGCCGTAGTAGTTTACTTTTATCCTAAAGATGATACCCCCGGATGCACCGCAGAATCTTGCGCTTTTAGGGATAGCTACGAAGTATTTAAAGAAGCAGGGGCGGAAATTATCGGCATTAGCAGTGATTCAGTGGAATCTCATCAACAGTTTGCCAGTAAATATAAACTACCTTTTATTTTATTGAGCGATCGAGGTGATAAAGTAAGAAAATTATTTGATGTACCGTCAACCCTTTTTATTATACCCGGTAGAGTAACCTATGTTATTGATAAAGAAGGCATTGTGCGCCATATCTTTAACTCCATGTTAGATTTTAAAGCCCATGTAGAAGAAGCCTTGAAAACTATTAAAAATCTTCCTAGTTAATAAATAATGAGGAATTAGAAATTAGGAATAGTATAAGTTTAAGTCGTGATAGTACTGAATTATAAATAGTTATTTTACACTTTCACAAAAATTTATGAATAATATTTTAAAGTTTAAAGGAATTATTAAAAATGTTAGTTATAATCCCCGTTTAATATAAAAGTTGAAACCTTATAATTTTGAACAATTTGATATTAATATATCTGATAGTTTTGGATTAATAAAAATAGAAGATAAAAATATAGCTTATTCCAAATGGGTATCTCCTAAACGCACTCGAAGTTATCCCTTTGCAAGAATGTATAATGTTTATAGTCAATCAAAAGTAATAACTATTATTCCAATAATTAAAGATGAAGGAAAAGATGGCGATTTAGATAAAATAGGATTTATAACCTTTTCTTGGATGAATTTATTAAATATTTATGTTGTTTTAGGCTACTATGAAAAAGCAGAAAAAAGTCAAAAAAAAGGGCAAAATTCAAAAGATAAATTATCAGGGCAAAAATTTAATAATGATTTTATTAAACAACAAATAGAAAAAATATCTAACTATAAACAAAGTGCTTTACATTGGAATAAAAATTTATTTGAAAATGAGTTTATTAGTATTTTTAATACAGCATTAGATTGTTATAAAAATATAGAGAATCAAACAGGGATTAAAATACACAATCAAGATAGATTAAGAGAATATTTACAAGAAATTCAAACAGACTTTGAAAAATTTAAAGATATTTCTTTAAAATCTTCACAACAAGCAATTAATCGAGAAATACAAACAGAGCATATTTTAGAATATTTAGTAGATGGATGTAAAGGAGTTTTCGAGATTGAAAATGATTTAGGCGGAATTTATCACCTTACTGCTGACGAAATTATTATGGATAAACAGAATTATATTATTCAAGAATCAAAAAACTCATCAAAAAAAGTTTACCTTCCATAGATGATATAGAAGATGGATTATTTAAACTAATTTTATACTCTAATTTAGATTGTCTTTATTTAGAAGAAAAAGAATTACAGTTTAGTTGTCGATTAAAATTAACTGGGATTAATATTAAAGGTGAAATTATATTATCAGAATCTACTAAAAATCAAGAATTAGACAGATTTATTGAAAACAATATTTTCATCTTCACTAATCAAGATATAGGTATAATTTATAAGTTATTTTTAGAAGTAAAAAGAAATAAAAAGTTAAATATATTAATTACAAATAATGAAAAAAATGATTAAAAGTCCTTTACGCTATCCCGGAGGCAAAAGTCGAGGTATTGACTATATCTGTCAATACTTACCTGATAATTTTAGCGAATATAGAGAGCCAATGGTAGGAGGAGGCTCAATGTTTATCTATTTAAAACAACAAAATCCTCGTTTAAAAATATGGATTAATGACTTAAATCCAGAGTTATATTTATTTTGGAAAATAGCACAATCTAATTTAGTTAATTTAGTTCATGAAATCAAAAATTGTAAAAGAAATTATCAAGATGGTAAACAACTTTTTCGAGAATTAACTACTGTTAATATTAATAATTTAACTGATTTAGAAAGAGCAACCAGATTTTTTATTTTAAATAGAATTACTTTTTCTGGTACTGTAGAATCAGGGGGATTTTCTCAGGGTGCTTTTGAAAAAAGATTTACCGATTCTTCGATCGAACGTTTGGAATTATTAGAACATATTTTACAAGATATTACTATCACTAACTTAGATTTTGAGGATGTGATTAAAGGTAATAATAATAATAATATTTTTTTGTTTCTTGATCCACCTTATTATAATAAGGCTAAGTCAAAACTATATGGAAAAAAAGGTAATTTACATTCAGAATTTAACCATGAAAAATTTATACAAACTGTAAAAGAATCTCATCATAAATGGTTAATTACCTATGATAATAGTGAATTTATTAAAGATAATTTTAAAGAGTTTTATACCCAAGAATGGGAATTACAGTATGGAATGAATAATTATAAAAAATCTTCGGCACAAAAAGGCAAAGAGTTATTAATTACTAATTATTTATCTTCTTATAATTTAATTAACAATCAACAATTAACTTTAAATCTATTTTAAGTTGCTCCTTAAATCATACATCGAAGTTTACTGATGACTTGATTTTTTTGCAATATAGTCATCAATCTTACAGCCTGATGATGGTAAAGATTAATGGGTAACACTTGGGGTAGATTTTCCATGGTTTCCCTAGCTATTTTTAGCTGACAACCTGTAATTCGTGCGATCGCATTTGCCCCTTCAAACATACCCATATCAGATTTAACGGAGATAATCTCTAATTGCCATTGTTTCGGTTTTATCTCACCTTTTTCAATGCTTTTAAGCCCTTCTATAGTAGCTAAAACAATCAATCGATCGCCCTTAGCCAAAAGTATATCATCATTGGGCATTAAAGTCGGGACATAACTACCATTACCAGAATAAAAAATAGGAATAACCCCATATCCGTAGGCAACTTCCCCTAATAATAAGTCATTTAAAGTGTCGTCTTCCTCAATTTCATACTCTGTTAATAATATTGTTTGTTGCTCAAAACGATAAATTTGTAGAATATTCTCCCCAAAAGCCGCCGCCGCAAAGGCTTCCGCCGCCACTTGATAGGCACTAAAAACATTGGATTGCGGTAATAACTGATGCAAATTATTGGTAAATTGATCTCCATTGGTGCGGATTACAAGATTAAGACGAGGGTTAAAATTTTGAGTCATCAAAGCCACTTCGAGATTAGTTATATCATCATCAGTAACAATAATGGCACTTTTAGCTTTATCTAAGTTTGCTAGTTTTAAACTATCTTGTAAATTACCAATAATTAAAGGAAAATTAGACTCTAGGGAAGCATCAATATTTTGATTAAAACTTATAGCTAATAATGATTGTTTTAACTCTTTTAATTCTGAGGCTATTTTTTGTCCAATTCTACCAAAGCCAATAATAACAATGTGATTTTCTATAGGAATAGGAGGACGTTTTTTAGTAAATTGGAATTTAGCAGACAATAAATTTTCGGTTAATAAAGCATATAAAATGCCCACAAATGCTGTGCCTGTTATGGTTAAAGTTAAGCTAAATAATTGTAACCATTGGGGTATTTCTTCTATGGGTTCGATCGAGCCAAATAAGTCAGCATATCCTCCTAACAAAAGAATTGCCGTCACATAAAAAGAAGATAAATAAGTAGAATTTTCTGTATAATGTCTAAATAATAAAGTACCAGTAATTAACAGTATAAAAACGATTATACTCGCAAAAATACCCACTCCTTTAATTTTTTCTTTAGTGTTTAATGTGACTAATTTATTTTTAATTTTTTGCAAATTATTTAATAATTTTAACCAGATAGATTGATTTCTCATCTTCACATTATTCTCATGATGAGTTAGACGAAAATGATCTTCGGTTTCTACTAAAATAATGGTATCATCAGGCAAAATTTGTCTATCGGGATTCCATTCTAAAAATCTGGATGAAAATGTTTCCGTAGAAGAATGATGACTAATGATGCGACGAGTGCGACTGTTTAACTCAAACAGACATTGATAATTGCGCCAAGGATGAGAAGGGGTGATTTTTACTTGGCTTATCCTAATTTTTTGCTCCTCTAAGGTGAAAAACCCTAAAATTTCCTTTCCTAATGCTGAAAGTGCGTAAGCGTTCGCTGGTAATTCAGTTGGTTCGTAAGCGATAAAATTACCTAATTGACTACTCAATAAATTATTTAAGTTTTCTTTGTTCGATCGCATTACCAGTCTGGTTTTCTGGTTTAATTGTCTAATAGCAATAGCTGTGGCAACATTTACACTTTCTGAAGTAGTTACAATTAATGCCGCTCGACATTGCTCAATGTGACTTTGTAGTAAAATTGTTCGATCGCTACAATCACCCCTCACAAATACATCAATCAAAGGCAATAAATCACGAATTTCCTCATGTGGGGGAGGATTTTTTTCGATAACCACAATTCTCACCCCAAATTTTTTTAAAGCAATAACACAATTCTGCCCTAAACTTCCCAATCCACAAATAAGGAAACTGTCTAACATAAGTTGAGTAAATCGTCACATTTACTATTCTTTAGGGTATTTTATCTTAAAACTTAACTTTTTATTATTAATTTTTGCCATTTTAGCAAAGTTGGGAGAGCTATATATAGCAAGAAAGCCATCTATCGGACTCGAACCGATGACCTACTGATTACAAATCAGTTGCTCTACCAACTGAGCTAAGATGGCAAGTGAAATAATTTCACTGCGATAACCATTATAACGAATTTTATTTGGGATTTGTCAAGGTATAATAGGAAAAATTTAAGCCCTAGGATTTTTTACTCTCTTGACTACTTTACCCGAAGATTTTAATGATGATAATTGGATAGACGAGGAAGATTCTTACTCTGAAGATGAGAAGAAACCACCATATTCCTCCCCTAAGTTACAATCCTATCAATTTAAACCAGCGACGATCGCACTGGTGGAAAGTGCTTTTTTAGCTAGTACCGCTAGTTTAATCTGGTTAATAGATTATTATTTCCGTTTAGGTCCATTCTTAAAAATGCTTTTTCCTTTACCTATTGTATTAATTTATTTACGTCGTGGTCAAAGAGCTTCTATTATCACTACGATCGTATGTGGTTTACTCTTAGGAATCTTGATGGGTCCTCCTCGTAGTATTGTTTATGTGATTCCCTATGGTTTAATGGGGATTCAGTTGGGGGCATTATGGCGTAATGGTGCAAGTTGGTATCTGTCTATTTTTATGGCTAGTTTGATTGGTTGTTTTGGTTTTTTCTTTCGTTTTTGGTTATTTTCCATCTTGTTAGGGGAAGATTTATGGGCTTATGTAATGAGTCAAGTTACCAATTTAGCGGATTGGATTTTTCTCAAATTAGGTATTATTGCTGAACCTAGCTTAACTACTATTCAAGTTTTAGCGTTAGTGGTAATTTTAGTTAATAATTTGATTTATGCTTTAACCGTTCATCTGATAGGATTATTAATGTTCGATCGACTGAATAACCCTATTCCACGCCCTCCCCGTTGGTTAAAAGTTATCTTAGACTATGAATAGGAATTATACTTTGCAAGGGCATAATTGGAGCTTAGTTAGGGGAGGCAAAAGGCAAAAGGCAAGAGGCAATAATGATTTTATAACATCAGATTATAACTTTGATGAGTATAACAAATTATTTCCTAATTTCCTGTCATGATTAATTATTCATTTTTTGATAAGACTGCTATAAAGAAAGAGAAGATTTAAACAATTTCTTGATTTTTCAGAACACTACAACTATGAGTAAGAAAAAAAGAATCGGTATTTTAACCAGTGGTGGAGACTGCCCAGGACTTAATGCTATTATTAGAGCTGTCGTCAAATATGCTAATCTTAGGCAGTGGGAAATTTATGGTATTCCCAGAGGTACGGATGGATTTATTGATGTGGTTAAAGGCAAATTGCAGATAGATGACCTTAAATTACAACCTCACGGTTACGATGTACCGGGGGTTTTACAAGGTTTAGATGTACTTCAATTCATGAGTGGTAGTGTATTAGGTTCTCTAAGTCGAGGTAATCCTGAAGAAGAAGAAGTGACGAAGGATATTTTAGAGGGTTATAAGCGTTTTGGCTTAGATGCTTTAATTGCCATTGGTGGAGATGGTAGTCTTGATATTATCTATGACTTAGCCAAAAAAGGCGGTTGGAATTTAGTAGTTATTCCGAAAACCATTGATAATGATGTGGCTTTTACAGAACGATCGGTCGGTTTTGATACAGCGCGTAATACGGTTACTCAAGCCTTATATGATCTTACCTTTACGGCGGCTAGTCATGAGCGTATTATGGTAGTGCAAGTTATGGGGAGGGATGCCGGACATTTAGCTTTACACGCTGGTATCGCAGGAGGTGCTGACTGTATTTTAATCCCTGAGTTGACTCCTAAATTAACCGACGCAACTATTGAGGGAATTTGCAAATATATTGTTAAATTAAGAAGGGATAGACGAAAATTTGCTTTAGTGGTGATAGCGGAAGGAGTACACGGGTTAGATAATCAAAAAGATGCTTATATTGCCGAAACTTTAGCTGATTTAATCAAGGAGTATAGTCATCGTCTTTGTGTTAATAATGATAATAATTATGAAGGCTTAGATACGATCGACACCCGTGCCACAGTTTTAGGACATTTACAACGTTGTGGCGTACCTAGTTCGTTCGATCGAATTTTAGCAACGGTATTTGGCATTAAAGCCCTAGATTTAATTGAACAAGAATGTTATAACCGTCTGGTAGTATGGCAAAACGGCAGTGTCGAAAGTAAATCCTTAGAACAAATTATGCCCATGATTAAATGGTGTCACCAAGAAAAAACTTGTCCTGCACCTGTCGATCCTGAAGGTTTCATGGTCAGAACGGCGCTTTCCTTAGGGATTTATTTAGGAGAATCCCATTACCATCCTCACGCCATTAATGAGTAATAAGGGGTTAGGTGTTAGGTTTTAGGTGTTAGGGAGACTCTTGAGACTAGAAGACTATAAGACTAGAAGATAATTAATTCTTAATTCTTAATTCTTAATTCTTAATTCTTAATTCTTAATTCTTAATTGTTTTTGTCAAAAAATTAGTAAAGCTAAATTCATTAATCTTATTCCATTGTAGAATACCTGTTCTAAACTCTAACCACGATCGATAAATTTCGTTAAAAGCAGGGTTTTTCTGACTGTTATCCTCATAAATAGAAAATGAGACTTTTTTCGCTTCCGTCAAAATATCCTCAGGAAAAGCCATTAATTTTGTACCTCCTGCCAATAGAGTTTTCAAGGATTGTTGATTGAGAAAATCATAGTTTGCCAACATCAAAATATTCGCTTCCTTAGCGGCGGCTTCCACCATGGTTTGATATTCTAAGGGTAATTTTTCCCATGCAGACTTATTTATTAATACTTCTAAACTAGGTCCTGCTTCCCACCATCCCGGATAATAATAGTATTGGGCAGCTTTATTTAAGCCTAGTTTTTCGTCATCATAAGGTCCTACCCATTCTGCGGCATCGATCGCACCTCTGTCAAGAGCCAAAAATAATTCTCCGCCGGGTAACACTTGCACATTTACCCCCATTTTCGCCATAACTTCCCCCCCCAATCCGGGGATACGCATTTTTAAACCCTTCAAGTCAGCAAGGGATTTTAACTCTTTTTTAAACCATCCTCCCATTTGCGCCCCAGTGTTTCCAGCAGGGAAGTTAATAATATTAAAATCACTATAAACTTTTCTCATAGCTTCTAATCCTCCTCCATAATACCACCAAGCATTCTGTTGCCCTGCGGTGAAACCAAAGGGTAAACCCGTGGCAAAGGCAAGAGCAGAATTTTTGCCGATATAATAGTAACTAGCAGTGTGTCCACATTCTACCGTACCATTTTGTACGGTGTCTAATACTTCTAAACCGGGTACAATTTCTCCTGCGGCGTAGGGTGTAATCTGAAATTTATCACCACTCATTTGTTTAAGGCGATCGCAAAAACCTTGTACACTACCAAAAATAGTATCCAGAGACTTGGGCCAACTTGTCACCATGCGCCATTTTATTTCTGGTAAACTGTTAGCGGTGACAGTAGAATTATTTTTACTTTGACAAGAAACAAGGGTAGCAGAAGTTACGGTACTAATACCGACATTCGTTAAAAATTGTCTTCTTTCCATTAATTTTTTAGTTGAAAAAGTTGTTGATATAGTAATTTGTTTTTCAAATTATAGTAGTGAAAAGAAAAAACTTTGAATAACTTTTGCTTTTTTGCATCATAGGGGATAAATATTCACAAATTAATAGACATCCATAGTTTCACATAAAATTATAGATGAAGATGAGACTAGAGGATTAGAGAAAGAGGAAACTAAGATATAATTAATTTAAACATTATCATAATTGATTTTAAACAATTATTTACTAAATTTAATTCTTTTATATTTGCCAATTTTGTGATCTGAATTATTCTCAAAGCCTTATTTGTCAAGATTTTTTTTCAGAGAACTCAAGTGAGATAGAACTGAGGTAAAATAATAAAAGTATTGTTGATATAGAAAAATTAGATTAAATCACCATGGGTAACGAAAATATAGTACTTTTATCCGCTAGGGAAATCGAAAAAATGCGTCAGGCAGGAAAAGTTGCCGCCGAATTATTAGAATATGTGGGTAAAATGGTCAAACCCGGTATTAGTACTTATGAATTAAATCAAGCTGCCGAAAAATGGACTAAGGCAAGAGGTGCAAAAAGTGCTCCTTTAGGTTACGGAAGTCCACCGTTTCCAGCGTCTATTTGTACTAGCGTCAATGAAGTTATTTGTCATGGCATTCCCAGTAAAAACCAGATTTTAAAGGATGGAGATATTATTAATATTGATGTTACTCCCATTGTGGACGGTTATCATGGGGATACTTCAAAAACTTTTTTTGTGGGCACGCCTTCTCCAGAAGCACAAAAGTTGGTAGAAGTGACGGAAGAATGTTTGTATAGAGGCATTAATGCGGTACGAGCTGGAGGTAGAATAGGAGATATTGGGGCGGCTATTCAAGAATATGCAGAAAGTTTTGGTTATTCTGTCGTGCGTAATTTTGTAGGTCATGGTATTGGTCGCACGTTTCATACTCAACCTCAAGTGCCTCATTTTGGCAAAAAGGGTACAGGCAAAAAACTGCGCCCGGGTATGGTGTTTACGATCGAACCTATGATAAATATAGGAACATGGGAAGCAGATGTTTTAGATGATGGATGGACAGCTTTAACGAAGGATAGACAATTATCGGCACAATTTGAACATACCATCGCCATTACTCAAGGGGGAGTGGAGATTTTGACGAAAAATTCCTAGATATTAGGTGTTAGGCGCAACTTGTGAGATTAAAATTCTTTCATGAGTAGTTTTGAGTAAGTTTGTTCAATCGAACACGAATGCAGAGTAAGATTAATAATGCTAAGATATGTATTGACCAATGGGCAACAGCAAATCCCCAGATAACCAGTATAATGGATGTGAAAATAGCTAACACGAGATGAATTTCTTGATTCGTTCGTTTGTATATGCGAATACTAGCGATAGTCGTTAGAAATAAAAGAGTCATAAACAGAGTAATCATAGTCATTCTCACTTCCCTAAACTGTTATTGTGACTTTAATCTAGCATTTTTATTCCCCGTTTCAGGAGAAATGTTATGATCTGAACTCGATCGTTATAAAACTTTATTTATCTTAATCTAAGGTGAATTTGAGGTAAAATTTTACGTCTCTATCTCAAATATGGTCAAAGTCTAATGATATGATTAGCTTACGATGCTTTTATTCAGGACAAATTTTTTATGACAAATTCCCCTTATTTAATCTCACCATCTTTGACTCAAGAACAATTATCCATAGAAAAAACTGTCAAGTTGGGGGTAATGGCTTCGGGTAGTGGCAGTAATTTTGAAGCCATCGCCCTAGCTATAAATGAGGGAAAATTAAATGCTAAAATTGAGGTATTGATCTATAACAATCCTGATGCTAAGGTAAAAGAAAGAGCCGATCGATTGAACATACCTACAGTTTTACTCAATCATCGTGATTATAAAACCAGAAAAGCATTAGATCAAGCTATTGTGGAAGTATTCCAAGTGCATGGAGTGGAATGGGTGGTTATGGCAGGATGGATGCGCATTATTACCCAAGAATTGTTAAACGCTTATCCCCAAAAAGTGATTAACATTCATCCTAGTATTTTGCCGAGTTTTAAGGGTATTAACGCCGTAGAACAAGCGTTATCTGCTAGAGTTAAGGTGACGGGATGTACTGTTCATTTAGTTGATTTAGAGGTGGATAGTGGAGAGATTTTAATTCAAGCTGTGGTACCGATTTTAGCTGATGATACGGCGGATAGTTTGCACGATCGAATCCAAATTCAAGAACATCGTATCATTGTGGAAGGCATTTCCATCGCCCTGAGTCGTAATTCTTAAAATTCTCTTATATTGACAATAAATCGATCGATTAAGTACTGATGCAAAATAGATTGTACATTTTGGAATTAATAAAATTTTCTCAATACCATGTTGCCTCTTGCCTTTCTTAATGTAAATATACAATTAATTCTGCTCACACACTTTTGAGCTTATTTTACAAAATACACTAGTCCTTTTATGTATTGTATGAAGTCTTAAAACCTTGATTTTTCATTCTTTAACCTAAAACCTAACACCTAAAACCTAACACCTTTCCTCATCAGAAGACTTTTTCAGCAGACCCTAATTAATAATGGATAGTGTATACTGAATAATTGATGGTATCGGCATATTTTAAAGATTAAAATAATGGAATATGTCAGATAACTATAATAATTGTTTAATTTTTCTGAATAAATTTCAATGCACATTCATAATATTGAAACATGGGAACATTCCCATAACTTTTTGGACGATCGAAATCAGGCAGAGAAAAAAACCACGATCGTATTATTATTAACAGTTGTTACCATGGTAGTAGAAATTATCGCTGGTACAACTTTTGGTTCATTAGCGTTACTGGCGGATGGTTGGCACATGGCGACTCATGTAGGGGCATTTGGCATCGCCGTATTTGCTTATCAATATGCAAAAAAATATGCTAACGATCCTAAATACAGCTATGGTACTGGAAAAGTAAGTGTATTAGGGGGTTTTACCAGTGCGATCGTACTAGGAGTAATTGCTTTAGGTATTGCCATTGAGTCATGCACTAGATTATTTCACCTTCAAAATATCAAATTTGATGAAGCTATCTTAGTCGCCGTAATTGGATTAGTAGTTAATCTTGTTAGTGCATTTTTATTAGAAGATCATGATCATCATGCTCATCATCATCACGATGATAGTCATGATCATGATCATCACGATCATAATCTTCGTGCCGCTTATATTCATGTATTAGCTGATGCCCTAACTTCACTTTTGGCGATTATTGCCTTATTTGCTGGAAAATATCTCGGCTGGGTGTGGATGGATGCCATGATGGGTTTAGTGGGGGCGTTGGTGATTGGAAAATGGGCTTATGGATTAGTTCAAGAAACCGCCTCAATTTTATTAGATGGTACGATCGACAAGGAGGTAAAATTGGCTATTGTTAATAGCATTGAAGGTGATAAAGATAATAGAATTACGGATTTACATATTTGGAAAGTAAGTGAAAATCATTTAGCCGCCACAATTTCTTTAGCAACCCATTATCCTCAAGAACCAATGTACTATAAACAATTACTTAATTATATTCCATCTTTGTCTCATGTGATAGTTGAAGTAAATCCTTGTCAAGGAGAACCTTGTATCAACCTAATTGAAAATCATAGTAATACCTAACTAAATTATTGTTGGTTCATCGTGCCGAACCAATAGCCTTTACCATAGATGGTGTGAATTAAAATAGGCTCATTTTCTGTTTCAATTTTACGTCTTAATAAACGCACGATCGCAGCGACAACATTACTACTTGGAGTTTCTTCTTCACTCCAAAGATAATCAAAAATTTGCTCTTGAGTGACTAATTGATTGCTATGGAGGCTGAAAAATTCTAATAGTTTAACTTCTTTCTCTGATAGTTTAATCATTCTACCGTGACGATAGGCTAGTTGATTGGTGATTTCTACTTCTAAATCAGCGACTTTAATTCTATCTTGGGGTTGATTTTCAATGTTACTCGATCGACGTAACAAAGCCCTCACTCTCGCTAATAATTCTCTTAATTCAAAGGGTTTGACTAAATAATCATCGGCGCCCACATCTAATCCCATAACTCGATCGTCTAAAGTATCTTTTGCGGTTAAAAATAAAACAGGAGTGGTAATCTTTTTTTCCCTAAGACACTGACAAATTTCTAACCCAGTTTTTTGAGGTAACATCCAATCAAGGATAAACAAATGATAAACCGATGTTAAAGCTAATTCTAAACCTTCATTGCCATCATGGGCAACGATCGTGTCATAACCCTCCTGCATCAAAATTCGGGCTAAACTTAACGCCAATTCTTTTTCGTCTTCTACTAACAAAATCTTCATAGATATAATCTTTCTATCATTGACAATAAACAATAAACCATAAACAATGAATAATGAATTTTAATTCCTAATTTCTAATTCTTCATTCCTAATCCTTAACCATGTTAACTATTGCATTACCTAAAGGCGCACTCTTAAAAGAAAGTATCGAGTTATGTCAACAAGTCGGCTTAGATTTTAGTTTATTTTTGTCATCTAGTAACCGTCAACTACAAATAGAAGACCCCACAGGGGTAGCTAAAGCCTTATTGGTGAGAGCGCAGGATGTACCTGTTTATGTAGAATATGGTCAAGCTCATTTAGGTATTGTGGGATATGATGTTTTAAAGGAAAAAAAGGCGGATATTGCCAATGTGGCTAATTTGGGTTTTGGTTATTGCCGTATGTCGGTAGCTGTGCCAGAAAATAGCCCTTATCGTAGTTCGATCGAGCTACCAGCCCATGGCATTGTGGCTTCTAAGTTTGTGAATTGTGCTAAAGATTATTTTCGATCGTTAGACTTACCTGTGGAGATTGTACCACTTTATGGTTCTGTGGAGTTAGGACCAATTACGGGAATGTCGGAAGCTATTGTGGATTTAGTTTCTACGGGGAAAACTTTAAGGGAAAATGGCTTAATCGAAATTGATGTTTTATTCGAGAGTAGCGCCTATTTAGTGGCGAATCCCCTCACCTATCGTCTTAATACCTATAACCTTAATCAATGGGTACAAAAATTATCTTCTCATATTAAATCAGAGAATTTAGCTTAAACGGCGAGAAGCCCCACACTTTGTTTTCAACAAAAAAATAATTAAACAAGTGTGGGATGAATCGCCAGTGATGTGTTATTATTTGTCTATTTGATAACTTTTTTTAAATCATTCAGTTTTTTTCCTTTTTCTAAATCTTTGTATAAATCTCTTTCAATTTTGCCAAAAAAACCTCCTATTAAATCACAAAATTCTGTGACTTCTGTATTTAGTAAAGTTTGATAAGTTATTTTACTCACGATCGTTAATGATAGAAAGAAATAAAGATAAAATAATTATATCATATTAGTAAAAATGCGTAAGCCCAGTTACTCATAATAGTGCCTCCCAATCCTCAATTTGTAAACCTTCCACCCGACTAAACTCTCTGACATTATGGGTAACTAAAACAAGGTTATTTGCCAAAGCAATAGACGCAATTAATAAATCATTTCCCCCAATGGGCTTACCCTGACTAGCCAAATTCCTTCTAATCCTACCATAGACTTCTGCACAACTATCATCAAAAGGCAAAGACATAAACTGACTCAAAAAAGCCCTTTGAAGATTCAATGCCTTCTGAGGATTATTACTGCCCATTGCGCCATAAAACAACTCTCCCTTAACAATAGCACAAACAGCTATTTGCTCTCTGTGTAAACCATCAAGACAAGCCCTGACACTCTCAGCCTTTCCCTTCAAATATACAATGCAGACATTTGTATCTAGTAGATAAACTAGAGAAGAATTACTCATCAAACGCTCCAATCATATCATTATCTAAATCATCAACAATACCTAGACTATCATCAGCAAAATCAATATCCTGACAACTACCATAAAGATTCAGTAACCCCGAATTATGGAGTAAGTAATTATCTCTCAAAAAAACATAAAAATCATCATTATCTCTTAAATGGAGCATTTCTCGTAACTCTGAAAGGTTAATCAAACCATCACGAAAAGCCATCAATACTAAATTACTAATAATCTTAGTCGATAAATCTCCCCATTGATTACCAATTTTTTCCTTCAGTTTATCTGGTATGTTTACCATTACTTCCATTGTATTAATTACCTCACAGCACAATCATTATTTAGATGATATTTTTTTGACTATTCTACCATAATAATTTTTTTGACTTGACACACGATGCGAACTCTATAGCTTTGCAAAACAGGAAGCAATCTTGTTACTTCTTTTCAGAAAATTTCGTAAGCTCAGAAAGTATTTTAGATATACAATTTTATTAAGAGCGCATAAATTAAACAAATGTGACTGATAAGTAAGTATAACTCTAGGGGGAAATATTTTATGATTATCGCCAGTAGATATGATGTTATCCAAAGTCTTGGTAGTGGCGGTTTTGGGGATACTTTTTTAGCTAAAGATACTCAAATGCCGTCAGGAAAACAAGTAGTTATCAAACGTCTTAAACCTGCTCATCAGAATAACATTTCGATCGAGCTAATTCAAGGATTATTCGAGAAAGAAGCGAAGGTATTAGAAGAATTAGGGCAAAATTGCTCTCAAATACCCACTTTATACGCTTATTTCACTGAAAATGAAGAATTTTATCTTGTGCAGGAATATATCGAAGGGAAAAGTTTAGCGGAATTAGGGGCAATTAGTAGCGCCCAGTGTGAATCAATTTTGTCATCTTTACTCAATACCCTTAAATATATCCATAGCAAAAACATCATTCATCGAGACATCAAACCAGAAAATATTATTATTCGTGACTCTGATAAATTGCCCGTCTTAATCGATTTTGGCGCAGTGAAAGAAAGTATGGGGGCGGTAAGTTTAAGTAGTGGCTCAACGGTAAGCTCTGTAATCGTTGGTACGAGAGGATTTATCCCTCCAGAGCAAAGCACGGGAAGAACGGTTTTTAGTAGTGACTTGTACGCCTTGAGCTTAACCATGATTTACAGTTTAACAGGAAAGTATCCGATCGAGATTCCCAATAATAACATCACCGGAGAATTAGACTGGCAAAGCTATATCCCCAATTTGCCCTCAAATTTAAAGCTAGTATTAGAAAAAGCCTCGAAAATCGATTTAAGTCAAAGGTATCCTACTTCTCAAGCTATGTATGAAGCCTTACACATGAGCCAGATTAATACAGTGGCGGTTGTACCTCCTGTCAACAATATTGATTTATCAAAACCCACTAACTCTCATTCATCCCCAACGGTATTAATTCCCAATCCTGCCAGTCAACCCGTTAATAATACACATTCCGTTAATTACCCTATTAACACACCACAAACTAATATTAATCATAATCCTAGTAATAATTCTTCTAATAATAATTTGATAATTACCCTAGTGACGAGTTTATTCGTAGCATTGGCAGTGTCTGGGGCGTTTTTAATTAGTCAACACATGAAAGAAACTCAAGAAAAATTAGCCATTATTGAAAAAGAGAAAGAAGACATTGAAAAAGAGAAACAAGAAATGGAGGCAAAATTAGCTAAAGAAAATAATCAACAACAAAAAATAGAATCTTTCACAAATGAGGTAAAAAATAATTCTGTTGCACCAAATAATCCTATTAATCCTGTTTCAACTCATTCGATTAATCAACAAGAAGCATTCAATATTATTCAAAAGTGGTATGATGCTAAACCTCGTATTTTTGGTGGTGAATTTAATCAGTATCTAGTACAAGAATTAACCACAGGAAAACTATATAATGATACTACTAAATATGATGGATCGATGAATTGGCTCATCAATAATAATTGTTATTATGATTATCAGTATTCTAATATTGATAATGTAATTTCTTTTAATAATAGTGGTACTAGACCAAGTTTAACTGTAATAGTTTCAGAAAAATTAGCTTTACATGGTTCAAGTAGTGCAGGTTGCAATGGTAAGTATAAAAGTTATTCTAAACCAGTTACTTATTGGTTTGAAAAAGAGAATGGTAACTGGAAAATTTATAATTACGAAGTAAAATAAAAATGAATAAAAATCAACTAAAAGAAAAACTTAAACAATTAGGAAAAAATAAATTATCTTTTTTATTTCCTGTAATTACTCCTTGTATTGCCTTTATTATTACCATAGGTTTGTTAATAACTTATAATCAAAATAAAGAGAAAAATCAAACTCAAGTAAAATCCGAAAAACAAATTAATCAAAAAGAACAAAAGAAAGTAACTCTAGAAGAATCTCCTAAAATTGAAAGTAAAGATAGTCAAATAACAATAGGATCAGAAAATAATCTCAACTCTGATTTAAAAGAGAATCAATTACCACATTCTTTTAATGTGAATCCGCAACAAAAAGAGTTAGTTTCTGTTGAACAAAAAATTATTAATTTAGCGAAACAAAGAAACTTACCTTTAGAAAAATTATCATTTAGTTTAATTGATTTTAGTGAATATTCATGTCCTTTAATGAAGGAAAATAGAAGCCCTTGCTACTTTAAATATCAAGATAATATACCTCGCTATCCTGCTAGTCTTGTAAAATTATTTTGGTTAGTTATTGCTTATGCTCAAAATCCTAATCCTGATGAACAATTTAAAGCACATTTAACAAAAATGATAGTTGATTCTGATAATGAAGATTCAAGCATAGTTGTTGATACTATTTCTAAGACTAAATCATCAAAAGAAAAATTACCTGATACTCAATTTCAGCAGTGGAAAAATAACAGAGAAAATCTTAATAAATTTTTTAATATTCCTAATCTTAATATTAGTCAAAAAACTTTTCCAATTCCTTATTTACAAATGGATATGCCCGAAGGTACAGATTTACAATTACGTCATCCTAACGGTGAAGAAAAACCCCTTAGAAACTATTTAACATCACAAAATATAGCTATTTTAATGTATCAAATTTATGCTCAACAATTCCCTCAATCACAGGCGATGTTATTTTTATTAAAAAGAGATTTAAACCCTAGTGCATGGCAAAATATTCCCTTTAATGCTATCAAGGGATTTTTAGGGGAAGGAATACCCGATAAAAATGTTCAATTTTATTCTAAAATGGGATGGACTTTTAGTAATAGAAATGATGGGGCTATTATTATTAGTCCAGACGGAAAAACTCGTTATATTTTAGTTATTTTAGGTGATGATCCAGCTTATTATAAAGATGTGGAATTTATGCCGATCGTGTCTAAAATGGTTTAT
Source organism: Geminocystis herdmanii PCC 6308 (assembly GCF_000332235.1). Lineage (NCBI taxonomy): Bacteria > Bacillati > Cyanobacteriota > Cyanophyceae > Chroococcales > Geminocystaceae > Geminocystis > Geminocystis herdmanii. The sequence goes on from NZ_CM001775.1 coordinate 1,319,976, forward strand.
GAAGAAATGAGCAAATTATCTAATAAATAATAGATAAAGTTTATAAACCTAAGTCCATAAAAGAATATTTTTATGATTATAATTATTATAATTTAATCTACAATTAACTTTAAATTTATTTAAAATTTTATTAATTATAATTAAGATAATAAATTATCGTATTCATCATGAGTGCCAATCCAAATCCAGTAATAATCATCACCTTTTTTGATAGCTAAAGCCCGATAATTTATAGTGATACGAATAGACCATAAATTTTTATCTACTTTTTTAAAATGTAAAGAGGGATATTGTGAATTTTTTTTCCATAGTTGATAACACTTTTTTGCCTGTTGTTTTATATTTGGAGTGAGTTTGACATAATTGCTCCAAAAATCAGTTGTAGTAAATGACTTCATCAAGATTTCTCACATTATTAGCTTTAATATCTGCTTCAGCTTTTGCAATTAATCGATCTAATTTACCTTCTTTGAAATCATTTTTTATTTGATTATCCCAATTATCATCTAAATATTCATCTAGCCATTGTGCAAGTTGTAAAACTTGATCTTTATTTAATTGTTTAATTGCCGTTTCAATTTCTATTAAAGTTGTCATTTTTCAGTCTAAATTAAGTGTCTGTTTTTATTATACTTTATCATACACTTTTTTTATAGATTTTAGGTAAGAGGGTATCTATGCTAGATAACCGATTGATCAATAACCTTTTAAAGTATGTTTTAATGGTTCAGGTTTGCCAATTCCCGAAAAAGTATGACGGATTATATCGTTAATTAATTTGACAATTTTTTGATAAAGTTTTTTATTTTCAATTGCCCATTCATTAAACTGTTTAAAGGCTTTTGGAGCAAATACTATATTTCTCATGCCATTCATCAGGAGTAATCGTAATGAGATTATCTTGTTTTTCGACTCTTTCTATTGCTTCTAATAATTCTTTTTTGTTAGCTTCTGTAGAAAATAAATATTCTGTCGTATCAACTTCGGATGAAGGGGCAAGTACAATAATTTCAACCTCTGTACCTTCATCAATTCCAGTGGAATAAAGCTCTATTTTTCCTTGTTTTCCCACAATTCCTTTTTGTTTAACCGCTCTCATCAAGGTTTTTCTCCAAAATTTTGAAGTAACTAGAGTTATTCTATCACAACCATAGATAAAGGCTTAGTCAAAATTTGTAAGCTCAGAAATTGTTTTAGTTATACAATTTGATAATTTGATTAAGAGTGCATAATTTAAGTAAATAACCCTGATAAGTAAATATAGTCTTAAATTGAGGGAAAATATTATGATAAGTTCGATCGAGTTATAACATGATAGACAAAAATTCTTCAGGTTTAATAATATTTATTTCTCGAAATGGATTTAAAATTAGTAAATCATTATCCCCTGTAATAATATATTCAGCATTCCCACTAAACGCTAATTCTTCTAAATATTTGTTATCTTTAACATCTCGACATTCGTTAATAAATTCTTGTGGATTAATAATATAAGCTAATGTGATTAAATTATCGAGTAATTGTTGTCGAATATTAAGAGAAATATAACGATCGAACTTTTCTCTTTGTATAACATTATTTAGTTCTTCAATAATAGAATCAGATAATAAAATTATGCCCTGATTTTTGGCTTTTTCTAAGGCAAAACGAGGATTACTTTTCTTGAATAAAAATGCACTAATTATCACATTACAATCCAAGACAAATTTAGGTTTATTCATCATTAGCTAAAATACTCACTAATATTTCTTCAGTTAATCCATTCGCTTCTGCTTCATCACTAGCTTTATCCATTAATGTTGACAGTTTTAACGATGCTTCCTGTCTTCTTTTTTCTTTAGATGAATCACTATAAATTTCTGTGATAGAATTGTGTAAATCTGATGGTAAATTTGTTTCAATTAATACTTTGGCAATTTGGTTTCGCTCATGTTCAGGTAATTGTTTAATGGTATAAATGAGTTGTTCTAAAGTTATTGGTATGGCAATCATCGATTGAATGTTAAGAGTGAATTTTATTTTATTTTAGCTCGATAACTATCATCTGTAAAATCAATATCTTGACAACTAACATAATAATTTTTTAACTTGAAGCACAATGAGAACTCTACCCACTCACGAGATAGGAAGTAATCTTGTCACTTCTGTTCATAAAAATTCGTAAGCTCAGAAAGTATTTTAGTTATACAATTTGATTAAGAGTGCATAATTTGAGTAAATCACCCTGATAAGTAAATATAGTCTTAAATTGAGGGAAATATATGGTAAGTTCGATCGAAACTAGATACAACATCATTAAAAGTTTAGGTAGCGGTGGCTTTGGGGATACATTTTTAGCTCAAGATTTACAGATGCCTTCGGGAAGACAGGTTGTCATAAAAAAACTCAAACCCCTTCATCAGAATAATATTTCGATCGAGCTAATTCAAGGATTATTCGAGAGAGAAGCGAAGGTATTAGAAGAATTAGGACAGAATTGCTCTCAAATACCTACTCTATACGCTTATTTCACTGAAAATGAAGAATTTTATCTTGTGCAGGAATATATCGAAGGGAAAAGTTTAGCGGAATTAGGGGCAATTAGTAGCTCCCAGTGTGAATCAATTTTGTCATCCTTACTTAATACCCTTAAATATATCCATAGCAAAAACATCATTCACCGAGACATCAAACCAGAAAATATTATTATTCGTGACTCCGATAAATTGCCCGTCTTAATCGATTTTGGTGCAGTCAAAGAAAGTATGGGAGCTGTAAGTTTAAGTAGCGGTTCAACGGTAAGCTCTGTAATCGTTGGTACGAGAGGATTTATCCCCCCTGAGCAAAGCACGGGAAGAACGGTTTTTAGTAGCGACTTGTACGCCTTGAGCTTAACCATGATTTACAGCTTAACAGGAAAGTATCCGATCGAACTCCCGAATAATAACATCACGGGAGAATTAGACTGGCAAAGCTATATCCCTAATTTGCCCTCAAATTTAAGGCTAGTATTGGAAAAAGCCTCGAAAATCGATTTAAGTCAAAGGTATCCTACTTCTCAAGCTATGTATGAAGCCTTACACATGAGCCAAATTAATACTATGGCGGTTGTGCCTCCTGTCAATAATATTGACTTATCAAAACCCACTATACTTGGCGAGGGTATAACTTGAGTTTGGTGAAGGTAGGCAAAAGGCAAGTAGGCAAAAGGCAACTGTACATTTTGCAACATCAGATTATAACCTTGATGAGTATAACTCTAATTCATCCCCAACGGTATTAATTCCCAATCCTGCGAGTCAACCAACAATAAACCCTAGTGGCATTAACCAAAATCCTGTCAGTAATCCTCAAAACAATAATATTTTAGTAATTATAATTACGGCTTTATTAGTGGCGTTGGGAGTATCAGGAGGTTTTTTGATAGTACAACAAAGGGCTCAAACTCAAGCAAAATTTGAAGCTATGGAGAAAGAAAAAGAGGAAGCTGAAGCTAAATTAGCCGATGAACAAAAAAAACGAGAGGAAGAAGAAGTTAAACGGCAAGAATCAGAAAAAATGAGGTTAGAAGCTGAAAAAGAGAGGGCTAAAGCCGAAGAATTACGCCGTCAAGCCGAAATTAAAGCACAATCTCAACCTAAAACCATTGTAGTTGATCCATCTAGTATTGTAGAAAATTATACTTCTTCTTCTCCATCTATAGCATGGCAACCTACCTGCGGTGATAGTTGGGATAGTTATAGTCAATGGTGGGCTGTCAAGGGATCAAAATCCGCTTTAAGTATAGTTAAAAATAATTATTGTGGGGATGCTTTAGTTGTTAAAGGAGAAACTCAAGTTGCTAGTTTTAAATCAGAAAGCGCAGCGTGGAGTTTTGCCAATAGTTTAAGTGCTGTTTCTGGTTATGATTTTTGGGTTAAAAAAAGTGATCGTCGCTAATTTGAAATTAAATAAAACTATAAAATAATGTCTGATAAACATTTTAAATCATTAAATTTTTTATTTATTTTTATTGCTAGTGTAACAATTGGCGTTGTTTCTGCTTATATTTACACTAGCGATTTTTTTGAGAAAAAAGAACAAAAATTATCATCAAATACTGTTGAAAAAAACATCTCAGAAAATAAGATTAAACCCTCAGAAAAAGAGAACATCATAGAAAATAAAATTGATTCTAATATTGTTCAAAATCAGTTAGAAACTCAAGAAACAATTTACTCTGATTACTTAAATCAAGGGGCATTTTATTTTAAATACGTTACTGATAATTTCTCTAAAATGAATGAAAATATAGATGAATTGACAGGTAAAAATATTTTAGAAAATACAAAAATTAATCTTAATAATTCTCAAAAATTTTTAGAAGCAATTCCTCCTGAAAGTAGATATTATAACTATGCTCAAGAATATCAAAAATATATTATTCAATATCAGGAATCAGCGAAAAAATGGGAAGATTATTTTAATAATAAAAATCGTTATCAAAATCAAAAGATATTACCGCCTAATTCTCCTGACTTAACAATTAAAAATAAAGCCGTTTTTGTTAATGCGATGAAACCAAAATCAATTGTCTTAACTTTTGATGATGGACCTACTTCAGAATATACGATTAAAATTTTAGATATTTTGAAAAAATATAATGTCAAAGCTACTTTTTTTGTAGTGGGTAAAAGAGTTCAAGAAAATTGTCTAATTATCCAAAGAATGTATCAAGAAGGTCATGAAATTGGGAATCATTCTTATACTCATCCTTATCTTACTAAGATTTCGATCGAAGAACAACAAAAAGAGATCGCATATACTCAGCAAATTATTCAACAATGTATCGGTTATCAACCCCGATGGTTTCGAGCGCCTTATGGAGATCAAAATCCTGATTTATTAAGTATAGTAAATAGATTTGGTTTAAAGAATGCACAATGGACAATTGACACTAACGATTGGCGTAATAGTAGCAATAGAAAAACTATCACTAATTTAGCGATTAATAATAATAATCCTGCGGTTATTTTAATGCACGATGGAGCAAAAACTAATCCTAATTTTATTCATCCAGAAGAAAGTTTAACTCGTATGAATACCGTAAATTCGTTAGAAAATATTATCATTAATTATCAAAATAGAGGTTTTAATTTTTATACCCTTAGTAATGCAATAAAATAATCACTTAATAAGCACAAAATAAAATATGTAATTAATGAACTCAACTACTATATTTCTCATGCCATTCATCAGGAGTAATCGGAATGACATTATCTTCCTTTTCGACTCTTTCTATTGCCTCTAATAATTCTTGTTTGTTAGCTTCTGTAGAAAATAAATATTTTGTAGTATCAACTTCGGATGAAGGGGCAAGTATAATGATTTCAACCTCTGTACCTTCATCAATTCCAGTAGAAGAAAGCTCTATTTTTCCTTGTTTTCCCACAATTCCTTTTTGTTTAACGGCTCTAATCAAGGTTTTTCTCCATATTATTGAAGTAACTAGAGTTATTCTATCACAACAATAGATAACGATTTATTCAAAATTCGTAAGCTCAGAAAGTATTTTAGTTATACAATTTGATTAAGAGTGCATAATTTAAGCAAACCACCCTGATAAGTAAATAGAATCTTAAATTGAGGGAAAATATTATGGTAAGTTCGATCGAGCCTAAAACAGAACAAAAACATTACAGCGTTGACGAATATCTTGCCTTAGAAGAAATAGCCGAAGAAAAACACGAATATCATGATGGAGAAATTATCACCATGACGGGGGGTACAACTAATCACAATACTTTAGCTTTAACTATTGCTTCATTTTTATTCACCCAACTTAGTGCAGAAGATTATCAAGTGTATATCAGTGATGTGCGGTTATTTATTGAACAATATAACCGTTATACTTATCCTGATGTGATGGTAGTAAAGGGAAAACCCATATATCAAGGTAAAGGTACAACTTCCGTCAAAAATCCTTTGTTAATTGTGGAAGTGTTATCTAAATCCACACAAAATTATGATCAAACTGATAAATTTGACGCTTATCGATCGATCTCAGATTTACAAGAATATATCTTAATTGATCAGTATCAATATTATGTCAAACAATTTGCCAAAAATCAAGAGGGAAAATGGGTTTTAAGTGATTATTTAGGCAAAGAAACCGTATTAAAATTAGAATCTTTACCCTTAGAAATTAGCCTCGAAAATTTATATCAAAGAGTTATTTTTAATATTGCTGAATAAAGTTCGATCACGAAGTGGTGCGAGTGCGATCGAACTCTTGAAAAAAATTTAATTCTGATTATTACTATATTCTAATAATGCCCAATAACGATTATCATTAGGAAATTTAGCATATACAATAATCTCTCCATTACCAACATTAATATTACCCGTAAAAACGTTACCATAACGGGTTAAATCATGCCATTGATTAGTCGATTTATTTACTACTTTTACCTCTATTGCTGAGTCAACTCTGAGTTTAAAATAAGTATTTTGATTAGGAGTAAGTTTAGCTGTTAAAGGTGATTCTATGTAGCCATTATTATCAATAAAATGTTGAAAAGTTTTGGGAAATTGACTACTTTTACCTTTAGCAGAAATATCATAGGTAACGATTAAAGGATATTTATTACTATCATCTTTTGGTTTAGCAAATATATCTAATTGATAGTTTCCTTCTTCTGGAAAACTGGCATTAACAATGATATTTTCTCCTTGTTTTTGCACTAAGGTATAGTTTTCGGGTAATGGTTTTTCTGCTGATTTTAGTTGCGCGATCGCTACCACATTTTTAGGTGCTTTGAGGGTAATATTAACACGATTATCAGTATCAATTTGTAAGTTTTTATGGCTAATTAATTTTATATCGTATTGAAATAAAGTAGGAGAAATATCGGCAAAAATATCAAATTGTTCACGAGAATAAGGTGTATTTAATAATTGCCATTGAGAATTTTCGGGGAAATGACTATAAATAAATTCTTTAGGATTTGTTGCGAAATAATAGGGATTAAATTTAGCTTTAAAAACATTATCATTAACTGTACCGCTTCCCCAAGTTGTATCAATTAAATACCAATCATCATCAATTTTAACCGCATTCCAAGCATGATTTACTTGATTATCTTCTCCCACTGCATAATCAATTCCTTTGGCATATCCAATCACAATTACTGATTTTAATCCCATATATTGAGCTAATTGTTGATATAAATTAGCATAACCTGAACAAATGGTCGATCGAGTATTTAAGACAGTTTCTACTTTAACATCAGGGTAAATATTTCGATCGAACAAATTTTGTAAAGCAACCACATCATAACTAATATTATGGGTAATCCATGTATAAATAATTCGAGCTTTTTCTTCATCTGTAGTGGCATAGCTCGATAAAATATTAGCTAATTCCTTAACAGAATTTCCCGTATATTGAATACTTCTTGCTTTGCTATCAATAGCTGTAAATTTTTTGTTTTGTAAATTAACAGGATTATTAATAACAATAGGCTCATCAATTTTTGTAATAAATTCTTGAGTTAAAATTCTCAAAGAATTATTAGAAAAAGAATTTAATATATTTTGCCATGTTAATTGTTTTTTATCATTTAAACTAAAATATTTAGGTTGATTTTTAATGGTTAATACCACAGAAGAAAAAACAATTAATATCCATAAAATGGACAGAATATTATTGGTTTTCTTTTTAGGCTTGTATCTTTTTTTTGTTCGTTTTTGCCTTTCCCGATATTCTCTTTCTGTAGTCATAAATTTAATAATTAAATCCTATCTTTCATATCAGGTTTAATTTCATAATTATAGTAGAATTTCACGCTCCTGTCCCAAAGAAGCAAAGATTCAAGGACGCAAAGTTGTATAATTACTCTCAAAGTATGTCAATTCACAATAAATTATTCTTGACAGTTGATAATTAATCATCAATAATTGATCATGGACATTACATTGGGAGGAGAGTACCTTGTCTCACGCATCTCAACCTCAATTATCTCCTACCATGGAGATTGAATTAGATAATAGTTTTCGAGCTACGACAGAAAAATGGTTCGAGTATCCTGTGATTGCTCATCCTCACCATACCGATTATGCAGGAATTGTTTGGCATGGTACTTATTTAACATGGATGGAATCGGCTCGAATTGAATGCTTACGATCGATCGGCATCGATTATACTGATTTAGTTAGTCTAGGCTGTGATTTGCCTGTGATTGAGATTAATTTAAGGTATCATCAATCTATGAGAATGGGAGATCATGGTATTGTGAAAACTCGCATGAATGAAGTGCAAGGGGTAAGAATCCATTGGGATTATGAAATTACAGGCTCTAATGCTTCTTTAATTTATGTTAGTGGTAGAGTGACTTTAGTGGGAATCGATCGAGAGAAAGGTAAAATCATGCGTAGCTTACCGCCATTATTAAAAGATGCCCTTGTCAAATTATAGAAATAGAGCAAAATATGAGTCAAGAAGAAAAAAATAACGCCTTTTTACTGGGTATTGTGGTTGGAAGTTCGATCGCTACGATCGCCACCCTCTTATTTAGTCCTCGCAATGGACAAGAAAACCGTAAAATAGTCAGTAAAACCGCTCAGGCTTTACCCGAAATGGCTCAAGATATTTCATCTAATTTACAACTTAATAGCGATCGACTTTCTCAATCAGCCCTGCAAAAATGGGATAATACCCTTAATCGTCTAAAAAATGCTATCACTGCTGGAGTAGAAGCGAGTCAAAACTATAAAGAATAATAATAAAACTTTGCGTCTTTGTATCTTTGCGACATGAGCGTGAAATTTCACTAAATTTATTTGTAAAAAAAATATGACACAAACAGATTTATTTGATTATGCTAGTGCTAGACTATACCTTAAGAAGAAACAAGAGAATCTCAAAAGCAAACGTTTAGCATTGTGGCAACAAGCCCAACAGGACGCAGAATATATTATCATGATGATTATAAATAAATATACCCCAAAGAGAATTATTCAATGGGGCTCAGTGTTAGAATCTAAGCACTTTTCGGAGGCTTCCGATATTGACATCGCCGTAGAAGGAATTAATTCGATCGAATTTATGAGATTATTAAAAGAGGCAGAAGATATGACCAATTTTTCTTTAGATTTGATACGTTGGGAAAATGTCGATGGTTCATTTCAAAAAATTTTGCTACGAAAAGGGAAAATAGTCTATGGAAAATGATGATTTATTAGTATTAGTCAGCGAAATTAAAGATTCTCAAATGGTTTTACAAAACATTAATGAGTTATATCTTTCCTATCAAGAAACTTTTGCCGATGAATCGAAACGAGATTTAAGGGATGCGGTTTTGTTGGCAGAAATTCTCTGCAATACTTATACTTGTATTGAGACAATTTTATTTCGTATCTCCAGAAAATTTGAAAATCATTTAGATTCAGAGGAATGGCACAAAGAATTATTAAGAAAAATGCGTCTTGATATACCCGGTATTAGAAAAGCGGTTTTATCCCGTGAATCCTATTTATTATTAGACGAATTAAGAAGATTTCGGCACTTTAAAAGATACTACTATGAATTTGAATATGACTGGTATCGATTGGATTATTTAAAAACCATGTACGAAAAATTAGTTTTTTTGATTAATCAGGAATTAGAATACTATAATATTTTCTTATTGCAGTGTGCCTCTGACGAACAATCATCATAATTTCTGCATCATGACTGAACCTTTTTTTTGGCTAGGGTTTTCCCTTTGTTTAGTATCCGTTAGTTTAACCGCTGTCTTAATCACCTTGATTCCCGTAGTGCAAGAATTGAGTCGGGCGGCTCGTAGTGCAGAAAAACTGTTTGATACTTTAAATCGAGAATTTCCCAACACTTTAGATGCTATCAGAAATACAAATTTAGAGTTAACAGAATTGAGTGGAGAAATGAAGGAAGGAGTTAAAAGTGCTTCTGGGGCAGTCAAACAGATCGATCGAACTTTAGTCACTGCAAAAAAACAAGTTGAAACTGTACAGATTAAAAGTCGTGGTTTTTGGGCAGGGGTGAAAGCAGGTATTAAAACATGGCAAACCGATAATAATTAGACTGTAGGGCGATGCACTGCCCACAAAAATTTAGAAAATAAAAAAATAAATTATTCACTAATATAAAAGGAAAGTTAAAACAATGAGTATTAAAGAGTTAATTAAACAGGAATTAGATTATTTATCAGAAGAAGATTTACAAGAATTTTATCAAGTTATTAAAAGTCGTAGTCAAAGAGAAGTTAACAATAAAAATAACAATGATGAGTTGGGAGATTTATTAGAAAAATGTCAGGTTAGTACAGGAATTACCGATCTTGCAGAACAACATGATCATTATCTTTATGGAACACCAAAACGAGGAAATTAATTTTTAATGAATCAAGTTTTTATTGACACTTCCGCTTGGATTGCTTTACTAAATGTTGATGATAGTTGGCATAAAAAAGCAAGTCAATTACGTTTATAATTACTTCAACAAAATTATCTATTTGTTACCAGTAATTTCGTTTTATTAGAAGTAGCTGATGCTTTATCTTCTCCTCTTATTAGACAAAATACTGTTAATTTTATTAGTAATTTATCTAAGCTGAAATCTATCACAATAATCAGTTTAAGTAATAATTTATTTACTGAAGGATTAGAATTATATCGATCGAGAATTGATAAAGATTGGGGTTTAACAGATTGTATCAGTTTTGTGATTATGAAACAGGAGGGAATAACCGAAGCCTTTACGGCTGATAAACATTTTTCTCAAGCTGGTTTTATTCATTTATTAACATAGGTGAAAAAATAACAACTGATTGATTCAGTAAACCTTAATTAATCATGGTAGAATTAGGATAATAAATTTGATTTTCCATATATTAAGATAAATGTCTTTTTTACCAAAATATCGACCAGAAAAGTTATCATTAGGCTTCCTAGAAGAAGAAGTTTTAGAGATTATTTGGGATTTAGGATCAGCTAGTGCTAAGGATATTCATGAGAGAATTTTAGCAGACCCAGAACGGGAATTAGCCTACGCTTCTGTCATGACAGTTTTACAAAGATTGACAAAAAAAGGTTGGTTAAAATATGTTAAGAAAAGTCGTTGTTTTTATTGGACTCCTCTCATTTCTAAAGCACAAGCTAAGGCGGTTAAATCCTACGAACAATTAAACAATTTTTTAGCTATTAGTAATCCTGATGTGGTGGCTTCTTTTGCTGATAGTCTTGATACCGCTAGTGTAGAACAAATACAGGCGATCGCCGATCGATTAACTCAAATTCGTCAACAAAGAGGAGAAGATCAATAAAATGCACTTTATCCTAATTTTTACAGCTTTATTTATTGCTTATACTGTTCGATCGATCAGTACCCTAAAACAAGTAAAATATCAAAAAAAATGGGGTTTATCACTATTTTTATTTACCTTTCCTCCCCTCTTATTATTAATGACTTGTTTAGCGGTTTTTTTAATGGGTTATCATGGGGAAATGTGGGGCATAAAAGCCAGTAAATTTAGTTATTATTTAGCAGAAGGTTTTGTTATTTTTGCTATTTTTACCTTAATAAAAACGATCTGGAATCTTCATCAATTATCCTTATTAATTCAAGAATATCCCTTAGCAAATATCAACGGTGAAGATATTAAAATTATCGATACTTCCTTTCCTTACGCCGCTCAAGTAGGTTTTTGGGACTCTCAATTAGTCCTCAGTCAAGGGTTAATTCAACTATTATCTCCTGAGCATTTAAACGCAGTAATTGCCCACGAAACCGCCCATAAAATCAATAGAGATCCTTTCTTTTTCTTTTGGTTATCATACTTAGAAAGACTAACATTTTGGCTTCCTAATAATCAAAATTTGTGGAATAATTTACTACTTTTAAGAGAATTAAGAGCTGATAAAATTGCTTCTAAAACTGTAGATTTTTTATTGATAGCAGAAGCATTATTAACCGTTACAAATGCCTCGATCGAGCAAGAAAAACCCCTTAAGTTTAATTGGGAATGTCCTTTTACTAATTGCCGTTTAGAAGAAAGAATCGATAATTTACTCACAGAATCAGATGAATCTAGTAACTTTAATTGGGGGCAAGTAATCTGGTTATTTTTAGTCTTTATTCCTTGGATTTTTTTCCCATTTCATAACCCTTGTTAATAATTGACTTTCATAAATAAATTTTATATCTAACTTAGATATAATTTTGTTACCATAGAAACTTGATCACAAAGTGGCGCTGCTCGATCGAACCTGTCAAACATAAAATTCTTAATCACAATATACCTTTCTCAAATTTTATTGATTTATTATGAAAAAAAATCTCACATTTTTCTTGTTAGTAATATTAAGTTTATCTTTTTCTCTTACTAAATTTAATCCTGTTTCCGCTCAATCAAATAATATTCCGAGAGAACTTTTAGACATTGTTACTAAAATTGATTTAGGAGCAAATAATCAGGATTTAACCTTAATTGAAGCCAATATTTCCCCCCAATTTACTAATCAAGATGGACTAGATTATAATAGTTATATTTCTTCTCTCAAAAAAACATGGGAAAAATATGATGATTTAAAATATACCACCTCGATCGAATCGTGGAAAAGAGAAGGAGATCAATTAATCGCAACCACCATCACTAATATACAAGGCACTTATGATATTAGTGGTAAAAAATTAATCCTTAATTCCCAAATTAAATCCGAACAATATTTCATCAATAATCAATTAATTAAACAGAAAATTTTAACCGAAAAAACAGAGGTAACTTCAGGAGAAAATCCCCCCAACGTAACGATTAATTTACCAGAAAAAGTACGACCCGGACAAGAATTTGACTTTGATGTAATATTACAAGAACCTATAGGTTCTGATTTAATTTTAGGTGCGGCTTTAGAAGATAAAATTAACCCCGAATTGTACCTGAATCCCTCCACTTTTGAGCTAGATTCTTTATCCGCAGGGGGAATTTTTAAACGAGTAAAAATGCCAGTAACTTCTGAAGATCATTGGTATTCCGTAATCTTGATTCGCTCAGATGGTTTAAAGATGATTACTCAAAGAGTTCACAACGACGGCTAAAAATTTAATGAGGAATAAGGAATAAGGAATGATTAATTGGTAATTTATAACGTGCAATAAAAAATCTATTTTATCATAAATACTTTAGCTATTTTACGCTCGATCGAGCTACATTAATTAACAATCTTAGAGCATCATTAACAGACTTATTATCAGGAAAAATTTGAGCAATATCTGCGTCTAACAGAACTAAATTTTGTTCAGTTTTTTTACTAAATTTCTGGGCATTTTGCCAACATTCTGCATCAGTTTCAGGAGCTTCAGATAAATCAATATCTTCATCTTTGATATTTTTAATTCTTGTTAATTCTTCTTGACTAGGAATATAATTTGTTGTATTATTATTCATAATAGTAGTCCTCCCAAATTTTTCTTTCTTGTTTAGTTGCTTTTCTGGCGGAAATTAATCTAATAGTATCATTTTCTAATATAGTATAAGTGACAAATAAGACAATACCATAAACTTCGCCCAATACTTGCCATCTATCTTCACCATAAATATTAACTAATTTGATGTCTTTATAATATCAGAAAATTTCTTCTTCTCGATCGAAATGAAATAAAATTTTCATATTTAATAGTTAATATCTAATGTGAATTGAGCGAAGATTACCTTTAGGATTAATGACAACTCTAACTTTAATTATTTGTTCTTTTATGTTTATATTTTCTTCAAAAATTTGTCTTTCCCCAGAGATATTAATTAAATTTTCAGGATTTTAAGCTATTTTATTACCTAATTGAATTATAGCGTTTATCTAAATAGTGAGGAGTGAGGTACACCTATTTCTTAATATTAATCGGTTTGAGTTTTTCTCTGTACCTCATAAATATGAGAATTGCTATATTTTAATTGCCACCCAAAAAATAATTATTGAGAATCTTAAAAAATACTTAACAATTCTTTATAATGGAAAGAATAACGATCGAAGGTTATAGACAAAGTAAAGCTAGTGTATATGAATGTTACTAAGTCTTGATAACCAATAGGTAGTAATATAACGAATCTAAGTATGCAAGGTCAAGATATAATGATAAATTCTATTAATAGTGAGTTACAACCATTTCAAGGGCAACCTTGGTTAGTGGAAGAAAGAGACGCTTGTGGTGTCGGTTTTATCGCCTATCAAGATAATCGTCAATCCCATAAATTGGTGAAACAAGCACTGAAAGCCTTACACTGTATGGAACACAGAGGCGGATGTGGGGCAGACAGAGAAACGGGTGACGGTTCGGGTATTATGACTGGTATCCCTGTAGAAATCTTTAAAACATGGTTTGCAGACAATAATATTGAGATGCCCCCAGCCCAAGAATGGGGGGTTGGTATGGTATTTTTACCCCAAGATGAAAAGGAAGCCCAAGAAGGGCGCAAGTATGTAGAAGAAATGGTGGCGGTAGAGAGTCTTAAAACTCTTGGTTGGCGTACTGTACCTGTAAATTCTGATGTATTAGGGCAACAAGCCAAAGAAAATCAACCCCGCATCGAACAAATTATTGTTACCTCTGGAGATACTCACTACAAAGGAGATGAACTCGATCGAAGATTATATGTAGCACGTTCGAGAGTAGGCAAAAAATTAAGCGATGACTTCTATATTTGTTCTTTCTCCTGTCGTACGATCGTCTATAAAGGATTAGTACAAGGAGACGTATTAGAAAAATTCTACCTAGATTTACAAAACCCCGCCTATGAGAGCCGTTTTGCGGTGTATCATCGTCGTTTTAGTACTAACACCGTACCAAAATGGCCTTTCGCTCAACCCATGCGGGTTTTAGGACATAATGGGGAAATTAACACCCTCATCGGCAATATTAACTGGATGACGGTAAGGGAAGCAAATTTAGAATTACCCGGTTGGAGTCAAGAAGAATTTGACGGAGTTACTCCCATCGTCAACATGAATAATAGTGACTCCTACAACCTAGACAGTTCTTTGGAACTATTAGTGCGTACAGGACGCAGTATTCCCGAAGCCCTGATGATTCTCGTACCTGAAGCCTATAAAAATCAACCAGAGTTAGAAAAATATCCCGAAATTATCGACTTTTATAACTACTATAGCGGATTAAAAGAACCTTGGGATGGTCCTGCTTTACTCGCTTTTAGTGAAGGTAAAACTGTGGGCGCTTGTCTCGATCGAAATGGTTTACGTCCAGCGCGGTATGCTATCACCAAAGATGGCTATGTGGTAGTAGGATCAGAAACTGGGGTGGTTGACTTAGACGAATCAGAAATCATCGAAAAAGGCAAATTAGGTCCCGGTCAGATGATTGTGGTGGACTTAGAACATAATAAAATCCTCAAAAACTGGGAAATTAAACAAGAAATCGCCTCCCAAAAACCCTACGGGCAATGGTTACAAGAATATCGCTTACATATTCCCCTCACCCCCAGCCCCTCTCCCACAGGAGAGGGGAGAAATGTAAAACAGGCTTCTAGCCTGTCAGACACTAACTTAGTGCAACAACAGACAGCCTTCGGTTATACCCTCGAAGATGTGGAGATGGTTATTACTGCCATGGCAAAAGACGGTAAAGAGCCTACATTCTGTATGGGGGATGATATTCCTTTAGCTGTGTTATCGGATAAACCTCGTTTATTGTATGATTACTTTAAGCAACGTTTTGCCCAAGTTACCAACCCTCCTATTGATCCTTTACGGGAAAGTCTGGTAATGTCGTTACAGATGCACTTAGGTGAAAGAGGTAATTTACTGCACATTGAGCCGAAAAACGCTCATACCCTCTTAATCGATTCTCCCGTGTTGTCTGAAGCTGACTTAGATTTTATCAAAAAATCTGACTTTGCCACCATTGAATTGTCCACCCTCTTTTCGATCGAATCTGGACCTGATGGCTTAAAATTAGCCTTAGAAAGATTATGTAATGAAGCCACCCAAGCAGTCAAAGAAGGGCATCAAATCATTATTTTAAGCGATCGCACCCCCCCTAACTTCCCTTCACAAGGAGATCGATCCCCCCTAGCCCCCCTTACAAAAGGGGGGAACAATACAGAAGAAGTCCCCCTTACCAAGGGGGGAAATGAGGGAAAAGTCCCCCTTACTAAGGGGGATTTAGGGGGATCAATCAACGCTGAAACTGCTTATATTCCTCCCTTATTGGCTATGGGTGCAGTGCATCAACACCTAATTAAAGAAGGATTGAGACTCAAAACCTCCTTAATTGCTGATACTGCTCAATGTTGGAGTACTCATCATTACGCTTGTCTCATTGGTTTTGGTGCTTCCGCCGTTTGCCCCTACCTTACCTTACAAACCGTATCTGCTTGGTGGCATGACGAAAAAACTCAAAAATTGATGGAAAATGAGAAAATCGATCGAATTTCTGAGATACAAGCCTTAAATAACTATCGTAAATCCGTCGAAGCTGGATTACTCAAAATCTTGTCGAAAATGGGTATTTCTCTGTTGGCTTCCTATCACGGGGCGCAGATTTTTGAATGTATCGGCTTGGGTGTAGATGTCATGGAAATGGCATTCAAAGGCACAACTAGCCGTGTCGGTGGTTTAAACCTTCAAGAAGTAGCTAACGAAATCATCAGTTTTCATCAAAAAGCCTTCCCTGAATTACAAGGCAAAAAATTAGAAAATTATGGCTATGTCAACTATAAAAAGGGTGGAGAATATCACATGAACTCCCCTGAAATGGCAAAAGCCTTACATAAAGCCGTATCCGCTTATGGTACTGAGGAAGGTTATGATCATTATGAATGGTATCGCAACTATTTACAAGATCGTCCTCTTACCGCATTAAGGGATTTACTGGAATTTAAGAGCGATCGATCGGCTATCTCGATCGATGATGTGGAGTCCGTAGAGAGCATTGTTAAACGCTTTTGTACAGGGGGGATGTCTTTAGGAGCATTAAGCCAAGAAGCCCACGAAACCCTCGCTATTGCCATGAATCGTATCGGCGGAAAATCCAACTCTGGGGAAGGAGGAGAAGACCCGAACCGTTATAATATCATTGATGAAGTAGATGAACACGGCAAACATCCTTTATTCCCTCACCTCAAAGGATTAGAAAAAGGCGATCGAGCTACCTCTGCTATCAAACAGATTGCTTCTGGTCGTTTTGGTGTCACTCCTGAGTATTTAATGAGCGGTGAACAACTGGAAATCAAGATGGCACAAGGGGCGAAACCCGGTGAAGGTGGACAGTTACCCGGTAAAAAAGTTAGTGAATATATCGCTATGCTACGCCGTTCAAAACCCGGTGTTACCCTCATTTCTCCTCCTCCTCACCACGACATCTATTCTATTGAGGATTTAGCCCAATTAATCCACGACTTACACCAGATTAACCCTAGTGCTAAGGTATCCGTTAAATTAGTGTCGGAAGTGGGTATCGGTACGATCGCCGCAGGGGTAGCCAAAGCGAATGCTGATGTCATTCAAATTTCTGGTCATGATGGTGGTACAGGTGCATCACCGTTAAGCTCCATTAAACACGCAGGTTGCCCTTGGGAATTGGGAGTTACGGAAGTACATCGCACTTTACTAGAAAATCAACTGCGCGATCGAGTTTTACTCCGTGCTGACGGTGGTTTAAAAACGGGTTGGGATATTGTCATGGCGGCGTTAATGGGCGCTGAAGAATATGGCTTCGGTAGCATTGCCATGATTGCAGAAGGCTGTATTATGGCTCGTGTTTGCCACACCAATCAATGCCCTGTAGGGGTTGCCACTCAACAAGAGCGATTACGTCAACGTTTCTCAGGTGTACCTGCGGATGTGGTTAATTTCTTCTACTTTGTAGCGGAGGAGGTTCGATCGATCCTTGCTAAACTAGGTTATCGTAGCTTAGATGAGATTATCGGGCGTGGTGACTTGTTAACCTACCGTGACGATGCAAAACTTGCCAAAACCAAAGCCCTTGTTTTAGACTGTTTAACCAACCTTCCTGACGTGACAACTAACCGTGATTGGTTGAATCATGGAGAAGCTCACACTAACGGCAACGTTTTAGATAATGAAATCCTCGCTGATACTGCTATTACCGATGCTATCCACCATCAGGATATTGTAACCAAAGAGATCAACATTATCAATACCGATCGATCGGTCGGGGCAAGAATTGCAGGAGTCATCGCTAAACAATACGGCGATTATGGCTTTAATGGACAACTCAACCTCAACTTTAAAGGCATTGCAGGACAGAGTTTTGGGGCTTTCAACCTTCAAGGCATGAATCTTCATCTCGAAGGAGAAGCTAACGACTACGTTGGGAAAGGCATCAATGGAGGTTCGATCGTTATTGTACCTCCTACTGAGTCAACTTTTGAGGCTTCTGATAACGTCATTTTAGGCAATACCTGCTTATACGGTGCTACTGGTGGTGAATTATACGCTAATGGACGAGCAGGAGAGCGTTTTGGGGTGCGTAACTCGAAAGCAACAGCAGTAATTGAGGGTGCAGGAGATCACTGTTGCGAATATATGACAGGAGGCTTAATTGTCGTATTAGGAAATGTTGGGCGTAACGTGGGTGCAGGTATGACAGGAGGCTTAGGCTACTTCTTAGATGAGGAGGGCAATTTTGAGGCAAAAGTTAACCCTGAAATCGTCAAAATTCAGCGTATTTGTACCCCCGAAGGTGAGGCACAATTAAAAGAATTAATCACCAATCATGTGGCAAAAACAGGTAGTAAAAAAGGTCAATTAATCTTAGATAATTGGGCTAATTATGTACCGAAATTCTGGCAAGTTGTTCCTCCTTCGGAAGCGGAAAACCCTGAAGTTAAAGCTCAAAAAGAGTTAACAACGGTGTAATTTAATTTTGTGGTGGGCAATGCCCACCCTACGGAGAAATGCCAACTGTTTTAAGATATAAAGGTTATCGTTTTTATTTTTATAGTCATGAACCAAATGAGCCTCCCCATATTCATGTAGACAAAGATAATTTATCGGCAAAATTTTGGTTATCTCCAATTTTTTTAGCTAGAAATATTGGTTTTTCTGGAAAAGAATTGAGAAAAATTCAGTCTATTGTAGAATCAAATCAAACAAATTTTTTGGAGGCATGGAATGAGTATTTTAGCTGATATAAGAGTCAAAAATGTAATCATTGAAGATGATAATTTAGCGGTAGAAATTATGGATGGGCGTACGATAAAAGCTCCTTTAGCATGGTATCCTCGCTTATTTAATGCAAATCAAGAACAATTACAAAAATGGCAAATTTGTGGTGGTGGCTATGGTATTCATTGGGAAGAAATTGATGAAGATATAAGTGTAGAAGGATTATTACGAGGTGCAACTGCCCCTGATTATGAAGCAAATATTACTTTAAGGAGGTAATTTAGTTTTATTTTGTTTTCATATTTATATAAATATCCATTTAATAAAAATTCCATGAGGTAAAAATAATGAATCAAATTAAAGAATATAATTTAGTGGTTTTAAATGAAGATACTGAAGTAACTCATAAAGAAACTTTGAAGAAAATTTTATTACGTCGAGGGCAAGTAGGAACAGTTTTAATGGATTTTAATCAAGAGGCTTTTTTAATTGATTTTGTCGATCGAAATGGTGTTACTTATGCCATGGAAACGGTAAGAAAAGAAAATTTAATTCCTTTAATTTATGAGTCGATCGAACTATTAGTATCCTAATATTAAAGTATTTATTAATGTATAATTTGATGGTGGAATTCGCCAACTCTATTTGTTTTAACTTATACTAAAAAACTAATCAATAATATGTTGTATGATATTCATATCAAAAATTTTCGTTGTTTTTCAGATACAAAAGTACAAGGTTTTCAAAGATTAAACTTAATTGGAGGAAAAAATAATTCTGGAAAAACTGCGTTATTAGAAGCAGTATATTGTTGCATATTACCTATTCCTCAAAGTTTTCTTTTTTTAAAACACTTAAGGAATGAATCTTATCTTGATTCTCCTAGCGATAAATATTGGGATAATTTATTTTTTAATAGAAACAATAATCAATTAATTCAAATTACTTCTGGTTATTTAAAATTTATTGATCATCACGATTCTTTACCGATAACGAATAGCGTAATAGTAAAAAATTTATCTACCTCAGAGTTTGATTTTAACAATACAAATATCAAATTTTTAAATGATAATTTCAAAGGAAAATTAACAGGTAATTCAAGGTTAACTATTAAATCAGAGTCAGGAAATGATAACTGGCACACAGAAAAAGAATATACGATTATAAAACGTCATTCTTCCGATTTAGAAATAATATCTAATCAACTAACATCTCAAGGTATTTTATATAAAGGCGGAACAAAATATCAACAAAAATATAGCCAATATATAGAGCAATTTTTGAAACAAATACCTGTTTTTTCCCCGTCATCATTACCAAAAATTTCCAGTAGAGAATTAGCCCAATATTTTGATTTAGCAATACTTAATGAAAAATCAGAAGAAATACTAAAGATTTTGCAAAAACTTGATCCTTCTATTATAGAAATTAGAAGTTTAAATATAGGAGAAGCTGATATTTATTTAAGGAGGGAAGGGGAAACTTTTTTACCAATTTCTCTATTTGGTGATTGTTTTAATCGAGTTTTAGATATTATTTTAAGATTAATTAATACTAAAAATAGTGTGTGTTTAATTGATGAAATAGAAAATGGTATTCATTATCAAAATCAAAGAGAATTTTGGCGTAGTTTGTTTAAGTTAGCCGTGGAATTAGATATTCAAATTTTTGCCACAACTCACAGTTTAGAAATGATAAAAGCCTTTGCTGATATAGGTTTAGAATATCCAAATGAAGGGGCTTATTTTGAATTAGCAAGACATGAAAAAACGAATCAAATTGTGAGTATAAAAAGAGATTTAGATGTTTTGCAATATTCTTTAAAGCATGAAGGAGGAGTCGGGTTAAGAGGTGAGTAATATTCTTATTGTTGAAAGCAAAAACGATCGATTTTTTTTTGATGCTTTAATTAATTATCTCAATCTACCAATCGAAACGGAAATTATCGTTAATGAATACGAAACTTTAGATGGTTTATCAGAAAAAATATTAATAGAAAAAATCAAAAGTTTACAAGCTCGTAATGTGAAAAAACCAATTGATAAGTTAGGTATTATTATCGATATTGATAATTACACGGTAGCGAAGAGAATAGAATTTATTAATAATTGTTTAAATCCAGTTTTTTTAGATATAAATACATTGAAAAATACCCATGAATTTATTGAAGCATCTACTCCTAGTAATAAGATTAAAATAGCTTGTTATTTTACGAATATTGAAGGAAAAGGAGAATTAGAAACGGTATTAAAAGCGATCAAATCTCAAGATTCACCTCATGCAGATTGCCTTGAAGATTGGCAAAAATGCTTAGAAAATCAAGGTAGAAATATCAAACAAAAAGACTTTGATAAATTTTGGGTAAATATTTACATTCGTTATGATACTTGTTCTAATAAAGAAAGAAAACAAGCAGGTAAAAAATGCAGTATGAATAATTTTGAATACGTTATGACTAATAAAAAAGATATTTGGAATTTTGAAGATAAAAATTTACAGGAATTAAAAGATTTTTTATTGTTATTTAATGAAAAAATCAATGAGTAAAATAAAAGCTATTTTAATGGGTAAAGATGCCATGTCATAAAGGCATGGATTAACACGGCAAAAGAGAAATGATTTAAGAACATTTGATTTTGTTTAATTTCACCCCATAAACATTGTCGATATTCGATGCAAATGGTGACAAAATAAGCCCCTTGTTGACTATAATCATAATGTTTTAAACGGTGTGACGACGATCGAAGAACATAATATAATATATAAATTATAAAGTTAAATGAGTTAATGGGTAAAATAGATAAATTAATTGCTAAGATGAGGAATAATCCTCGTGATTGGAGAATTGAAGATATTGAATGTATGGCAATTTATTATGGATTTAAAAAGAGATTAGCAAGTGGTTCTCATGTCACTTTTTAACACCCTTTATTAACAGAGATTGTCACAATTCCCGCCCATAAACCGATTAAACCTATTTATATTAAAAAATTACTTGAATCAATAGATAAGGTCAAAAATAAGTCATAATTTACCATATCCCTATATTTTAAAACCGTTATCTCCCGAAGATGGAGGCGGTTATTTAATCGAATTTCCTTATTTACTCGGTTGTATGTTTGATGGTGAAACAGAAGAAGAAGCTATTTTAATGGGCAAAGATGCTGTAGAAGCATGGATTAATACAGCTAAACAGTGCGATCGAGCTATCCCTAAACCAAGTAATAAAAAAGAGACATTAAGTTTAAGTTAATTTCATTTTATTTGATTAAGAAAAACCATGACAAATAAGCAATTAATTTTTCAAGAAATTGAAGAAATACCAGAACAAAAATTAGCAAAAATATTAGATTTAATTCGTGTATTTAAAAGTACCATAAAATTGGCAGAAAACTCTTATAAACCTATTTGGGAAATTGCCGATGAGATTATAAATGATATTCCTGATCATGTTTTTGATCAACTACCCTCCGATGGTGCTGAAAATAAAGATTGGATAAAGAATACAGTTTAATTGAACTTTTAACAACTTTCTGAAATTTATTATATTTTTTTTACAGAAATGATTTAGGATTGCTATATGTGTGTTTATTCTGACGAAAAACTGTGCCTATCAATACAAAAATTAAACTACTTTGTGAGCCTACCCATGATTTGTGGTTACAACAAGCCTTAAATAACTTAGATGTGATTTTATTAGATCATTCCCATTGTGAAAGAAAAGCGGCGGGAGTGGCAGTAAATCTTTTGTTTCGTTATCCTTCCCATCAACAATTAATCTATCAACTTACCAGTATTGCTAAAGAAGAATTAGAACATTTTGAACAAGTTAACTATTGGTTAGAAAAAAAGAGCATTCCCCTTGCACCGTTAAAACCTTCTCCCTATGGTGCAACTTTAAAGGATGCCATTAGACGACATGAGCCTGATCGATTGTTAGACTCTCTTTTAGTATCGGCTTTAATTGAAGCTCGATCGCATGAAAGGCTAGGATTATTAGGGGAATATTGTCCCGAAGCAGAATTGGCTAAATTTTATCGGGGTTTAATGGCTTCGGAAGCTCGACATTATGGTATTTATTGGGTATTAGCTACTCAATATTTCGATCGAGCCACTGTAGAGGAAAGACTAGAGGAGTTAGCCGAACTAGAAAGCGACATACTCCGTAATCTTTATCCGGAACCAAGAATACACAGTTAACGTAAGTTAGTTTCTGTTTTTGGGTAATAAAGCAATGGGATTAATGGGCTTTTGTCCTTGGGGATGGATTTCAAAGTGTAAATGAGGACCCGTACTAAAGCCTGTACTTCCCATATTGGCTATATGTTGCCCTTGTTTAACAAATTGTCCTCGGCGTACATGAATCTTACTATTGTGAGCATAAAGTGTTACAGTGCCATCAAAATGACGTATTTTTACTAAGTTACCGAAACCGCCAGAGTTCCAACCAGCGCTAACAACTTCTCCTTCGGCAGCAGCAACGATGGGAGTACCTACAGGAGCGGCAATATCAATTCCTCGGTGCATTCTACCCCAACGTGGACCATAACCTGAAGTAAAGACTCCTTTGGCTGGCCAAATATAACCAGTAAAGGGTCGATCGCCTTCGGGAAGAAAAGGATCAGGGGAATTTATTTCAGGTAAATCTGGGGAAACCATCTGTCCTGCTGACGGCGTAACCATGGGGTTATAGTATTCCACTTCAATAGGAATTACACTAACTAAATCCTCCGAAGGATTAAGATTATTTCTAGGAGATTCAGAAGGGTTAATAATCCTATTGTTCAAAGGTTGAGAATTGACCTTAAATTCTCTTGGATTATTACTAATTAAGGTAGGTTGTTCTACTTTTTCGATCGAGATTTGAGTTTCAGTCTGTTGTGTTGTAACTTCACTGGAGGGTATAACAACAGGTATAGGAATAGATTGATTAACAGGAATAGAATTATTAACGGTGGTAGCTGGTTGGGTTTCTACCTGAATGGGTATAGATATGTATTGATTGTTAGCAGGTTGAGAAGGTAACTCTACGGCAATAGGTAAAGACGCAGATTGACTAGGAGGATTAGTGAAATTTTGGGCGACTAAAGTGGGAGAATCGACTTTTTTTGTTGTCAGACTTTTAACGTTCGCTAAAGGAGGATTGTCTTTTGCTTCCTCGAAAAGACTTGTTAACCTTTGATTTTTGGCGATGGAGTAATTATTTCGATCGACATTCTCTACCACAGAAATAGAAGCGTGAGAAGGTACAGTTTGGGCATTTTCGACT
This sequence comes from Geminocystis herdmanii PCC 6308, assembly GCF_000332235.1. Lineage (NCBI taxonomy): Bacteria > Bacillati > Cyanobacteriota > Cyanophyceae > Chroococcales > Geminocystaceae > Geminocystis > Geminocystis herdmanii. Next base: position 1,344,361 of record NZ_CM001775.1, read on the forward strand.
AAAGCAGAAACTTCTTCCGCCTTCGTGACTAATAAAGTCGGGCGAGAAAGTTCTAAGTTTTCCGTAGCATTAACAGGATTAGTAGCTTTGGCAACATTAGGGATTAAAACTAATCCTAAACCAAGCACGATGGCTGTTTGAGGTAATTTGGGCAATACTAATTTTAGATTCATGAATACAATTTCCTTTTTACTCGTCACACTCTTAAAATTGGACGGCAAACTATCGAATGAAACGATAATCTACTACTGAACATTAATTGAATGATTGTTATTTTTTGACTAAATTTTAGATCAATATATCAATAAATGTCACTCTAATTTTTGAATAATGATATAAATTTCTTATACATTAATTCTCTTATTCTTGTAAATAAGAGTTATAAACCATCAGAAAAAGATAAAAACAGAATCTAAAAAGACTTTTTTCTCTCTAAAGGTGAAAAAAAGATTATATATTTATAAGTTTAAATAATGAATCTTAAATGAGAATCCTTAAAAATTTATAAAGCATGACAAAAAGTATTGCCCATGCTTAATGTTTACCAACAAACTTTTTTAAAGAAACATTTAACTATTCACCATAGATTTTTGTTTCGAGAGAATGAATAAGCTACCATCGCCTCCTCTCCCGATGCGTAAAGATTCATCAATATAGGTGATTTTTAAACTGGGAATTCTCCCTTGAGGATTTCTGGCATTAAATGTTTTAAAAGGGTCTAATATTGGTGTTTTAATACCAAAAATTTTTTGAATGGAAATATATCTTTGATCAAAATTGACATTAATAATGTCATCAGGTAAAGTTTCATTTTCCTGAATTTTCGGCTCAAAAGTAGCAGTTACTTTCACATAGCCATTGATTAATCCAGTGGAATCTTTGACAAAAGCGATATTAAAAAACGAGGCTTTTTGAGTGTTAATTATTTGGTAAACTTGCTGTAACTGAAAGCCAAAAGGTAACTTATTTAACGATCGAATTTCCCTAGCCGTAGAATAATGTAATTGCCAAATACCATCTAATAAGTTAACTCCATAGAGTAGAGGTTTCGGAAACGGATTACAACTTTCTAAGTTAAGAGTTATATCTTCAAGATAACCACTTTCGGTGGTAGAAACCATTAAATCGGTGATGGGATATTGGGGATTGATGTTTCTGTTTTCTGCCAGAGTTTTGATTTCTGATAATAGTGTTTCTTTGAGAAGAAGACGATTTTTCAAAATTTTATTTCACCTTATATATTTAGAGTTTATTTTTATCAGTATTCTTGTGATTTACGACAAATTAAAATATTGAAGTTGGTCTAATGATGTCGCTCACAGTAAAATTAAGGTTAGGAATAACAACGTTGAATACTAAGGCAATTTTAACATGACTAGCTCGATCGAGACTGATTTAACAAAAGATAAGTTAAAAGAAAATCAATTAAAACATCTATTAAAAAGAATCAAAGCGATAAAACTGGAAATTCAGGAAAAATATGAAATAGAAGAATTAGGATTATTTGGTTCTTATGTACGAGGTGAAGAAACAGAAAATAGTGATATAGATATTTTGATTCAATTTACACCTAATGCTAAATTAGGTTTATTTAAGTATTGTGAATTACAAAATTTACTCAGTGATTATTTGGGGAAAAAAGTAGATTTGGTCATGAAAAGTGGTTTAAAACCTCATATCGGAAAACACATTTTAAATGAAGTTATTTATTTATAAAAAGAGAATTAAAAGATTATCTTGAAGATATTTTGAAAGCCTTAAATAATATCGAAAAATTTACGAATGGATTTAGCTTCAATGCTTTTGTTGAAGATGAAAAAACTAATTTTGCCGTGATTCACGCCATCCAAATTATTGGAGAAGCTACTAATAAAATACCTAAAGAGATACAAAATAAATATTCTTATATTCCTTGGAGAAGTATAAAGGGAATGCGAAACTTAATTGCTCATAAGTATTTTGCAGTGAATCTTAAAATTATTTGGAATAGCATACAAAATGATTTACCCATTCTCAAACCAGTAATTGAGGATATTCTTAAAAATCTAAAATAAATCTCCAGAATATGTAATATCTTCAATCTACTTCAAAATGACCAACCACGATCGAACAAAAAGCAAAAGCAAAAACTAAAGGCATAGGACAATTAAGAAGATAAGTTAAGAGAATCGCTGTGATAGTAAATACGATCGCACTACCTAGCCAAATTTTTTCCTGTGGAGAAAAACCCTTATCAGCTTTGATTTGAATTAAAGTTTCCTTGGGAATGGGTAAAGGTATCACCCCGTGAGGTGGAAATGCCCAATAGTCACAACGTTCTACAAACAAATCAGTCCAACCGTTGTCTTGACACCACTCTTTAATCCAGTCATCCGAAAAATGTTTCATTACCCTTTATAAGATTTGATTGCTTACTTTTTTTAGATTATCAAATGTTTTTTAAAGGGTTTTATTTTCTTTATTAAATTTAATATTTAAGAAATTTTACTGAGTATAAATACTTATATTGAGGATTAGAGTTTGCTGAATAAGTCAGAAAGCTATTAAAATCAAAACTTTTAACTTTATTTCCTCTAAATATCATTATGCTTATTACCAAGTATAACAGCATCAAAGCCTTGATTTTTCATTATTTAACCTAAAACCTAACACCTAAAACCTAACACCTAAAACCTAACATCTCCATAATTATTCATTCCTCAATGTTTGATCAACTGTCAACCATCAAATTAACGACGAGGTACTTTATCTAAACTAATATTTAACGCAGATACACGAGGGGTTGGTGAACCTTTAGCATTAATACTACGCGCCATACTGAGGTATAGAGAAGGATCTCCTGCTTTTGCTTGTTTTTCTTGGGGTACGAAACGACGTACTTGATTTTGCCAAATAATTTGAGGGAATCCGAGAATAGCACGATGGTAAGCATCGTAACGAGGAGAAGAAATATTAAATGGTCTTTCTCCTAATTCACGGGAAGGTAAATTACGACGGCGTTGGTAAGGTACGATGTCATAACCAAAGTTTTCTAAGTATTCATCAGAGTTTAATAACTCATCAACAAAGCCTTTGATTCCTTTGTTTACAACCACGATCGACCAAGCGATTTTTTCTTTTTCGCTGTAAGGTTCACGACCCAATACTTTTTGAATACAGTGCTGTACAAAGCGATAGTTACTATTTTTATCGTAAAAACTATTTTTAAAGGTTTCGGATAATAATAAACCACGAATAAAATCACGCACGGTAATTTGTTTATTGCGTAATTGAGATTCTAAGGCTATTTCACGATCGGATTTGAAAGCATGAAAGAAGATTTGACGATAAGCCGCTTCGATCAATACATCCATATCAGATGCACTATAAAGACTTTCAGCGTTATAGATTCTGGGTTGTTCATCTCCACCGACTTCAAAACCTGCTACACGAGTATTTTGAGAGTTAGGTGCGTAATTTAAAAGAGGAATAGCCAATGTTAAGACCTCCGTATCTTAAGATTATCTTAAATGTTTTTTTCTACAATCATTAGCATAATCCACAACGGCATTTTACCTGAAAAAACGTAAAGAATTGTTACAGTTACCTGAGTGAACCATAAAATTTTAGATAAGGGTAGGAGAGAGGAGATAGGAGAGAGGAGATAGTACTAAGAATTGATTTAAACTTATGTAAAATTCATTTTTGGCAATTATTTACCTTTATTTAATTATTTTCTTTGACTAAAATTTGAACTGTTATTAGTCAATAACCCTTATTTTAAAAGGTTTTTAATCTCGAACTCAGGGAATCTAAATTAAATTTTCAGAAGCCCAAATCATTGTAGAGATGTAAAATTTAACCCTTCTACGGAAAATATGTCAGAAATCAACTTATTACCTTATGAATTTTTTTTGCTAATTCTGTATGGAGTTGATGACTGGCTTTATAGGCTAAATAGTGCGCCCGTGGTATTTTGCCCAATAAACTCAAGTCACCGATAAAATCTAAGAGTTTATGCCTAACAGCTTCGTTTTCAAATCTGAGGGGAGGATTTAACCAACCGCTATGATCACACACTAGGGCATTTTCAAGGCTTCCTCCTTTGATTAATCCTGCTTCTTGGAGTTGTTTTATTTGATCGGCAAAGCCAAAAGTACGGGCAGGGGCGATCGAGCTTACAAAATTTTCTCGTTGAGGATACCAACTATACCATTGATTTTGGAGAACGGCATAGGGATAATCCACACCGCAACTAAACTTCATTTCAGGGGAAGGTATCACGGCACAAAAAGCATCCCCTTTTCTTACCCAAATTTCTTCTTCTATGGTTTCGGTTACTGCTTGAAAGGGATTTTCTGATTGATAGTCGAGATGATTTACCCACTCTTGGGCTGAACCATCTAACAAAGGAACTTCACAACCATCGATGGAAATTTCGGCATCTTCAATACCGCAACCGATTAAACTGGCTAATAAGTGTTCTACTGTCCTAATTTTTGCTTCCCCGTTGCTCAATTCTGTGGATAAAGTTGTAGTCGCAATAGATTCGATCGAGGCTGGAATAATGGGTTTATCTGGTAAATCCACCCTGACAAAATAACGTCCTTTCCCTTTTTGAGCAGGGGAAACTTTAACGGTAGTTTTAACGCCAGAATGAAGACCAATACCAGATAATTCAAAAGGTGTGAACATAAGTAAGTAATTGAGAATTGAGAATTGAGAATTGAAAATTGAAAATTAAGAATATTTCTCTCATTCATTATCCATTATCCATTATCCATTCTTCATTCTCCATTCATTATCTTACTTGTTTGAGACTTTCCACTTTCTTGGTGAATAGTTCTGTAAATAGACTTAGTACTGTACGATTTTCTTTTACTTTGATGTTAACACTGATGGACATCCCCGATTGTAAAACCACAGGCTCACCCCTGATGACTAATTCTTGGGCATCTAATTCTACTTTGACAGGAAAACGATAAAAGTTATAAATTTGATCGGGTTCGAGGGCATCTGAGCCGACAAAAAATACTTTTCCTTTGATGTCTCCAAATTCACTATAGGGGAAGGAATCGATACGAACATCGGTAATTTGTCCTACTTGCACAAAACCTATATCTTGGTTAGTAACATAAACTTCTGCAATGAGGGGATTATCAGGACCGGGATCGGGTACAATTTTTAACAGTGCTTCCGATTGTCCACTTTTAGGCACGAAACCTTTTCCAGCTTTTAAGTCAAAAACTGTACCTGATACGGGAGCTTTTAATTCTTGATATTTAATGGTTTGGTTCGCGCTACTGATTTGACTGGTAAGTTCAGAAATACGCTTTTCGTTATCCACAATCACTTTATTGATTTGACTGTCTAATTCGGCTATTCTTTGGCTATTGACTGCCATACGATCGCGCACATCTTTTTCTGTAACGGCGATGGTGTTTTCAAATTGTTGTTGCGCTTGATTAATGGTGACACGCAAACGAGATTCTTCTTCTTTGAGTTGCTCAATTTCTGCTAAACGGGTTTCTATTTGCTGTTTTTGATTTTCAAATTCAATGATACCGTTAGATTTTCGATCGACCAAATCTCGTCTTTTATCTTGTACCTGTTGTTTTTGTCTTTCAATTTGAATACTGGCTAAAGCACCTTCTTCTGATAAAGGTTGAATACTCTCTAAAATTTCTTGATCAATACGCAAACTTTCTTCGGCTTCTTTGATGGATTGTTTATTACGAAACTCGATTTCTTGAAGTACTCGTCGATCGTTCAATAATTGTTTTTGAGTATCCTGTAATTTAACTCGATTTTGAGTCAGTTGTTTTTCAATTTGATCAGCTTCTAGTTTAGCCGCACTCGATCGAGAATTTAACTCCGCAAAGGCGGCTTGTAATCGAGACGCTTCATCAGCTCTCAAGCTACCGATGTTATGATTTCCTTCGGCTAACTGTATTTGATATAGTTTGTTTTCTGCCACCAATTCCGCTCGATTTAAAGCTAATGCTTCTATTTCAGCAGGTAATTTTAATTCTGTGATCGATCGTTGTATTTGTTCTGGGGTGATATTAGCATTAATCAGAGTACGATAAAATTTATTTTCTTGTATTAAAGAATTTCTGATTTTTTGGAGAGATTCTAATTCCGCTTCTGTAGCTTCCGAATCAAAAACTAACAATGAATCACCTTTTTGAATTTTTTGTCCATCTTCCACATTAACTTCTCTGACAACACCATTTAATGGCGCTTGAACTTCTTTAACTGTAGCTTTCGGTTTTAGTTGTCCTTGAGCCGTTACAACTTGCTCTATTTTGGCAATGGCCGCCCAAACGATAGCAAATACCGTCACCCCCATAATACTCCAGATCATCGTTCTTGACCAAATAGGAGAAGGTTTAAGAATGACATCCTTTTCAAATTCAGAAATATCTAAGTTAATAGCTGTATCAGAATTTTTCTGATTACCATTGAGAGAATTTTCAGGAGATTGTAATAATGGGTCTATATTTACTGTCTTGCCGTTGTTATTAACCATAATTAAATATTATAAATAGGGGATTAGAAACTAGCTTATCAATTTTCTGAGGGAAAAGTTCCATATTGTGTACTAAAATTTACTTCTAAGTACTGATGCAAAATAGATTGTGGACTTTGGGTATTAGGTATTAGGTATTAGGTAAAAAAGTGAAAAATCGATAATTTTATGAGCTAAGGTTAATTTAGTGGTACGATCGAACATAATTTGTTCTCCTTGACGATCGAGCCATACTCCTTCATTAGTATCTGTAGCAAACCCTGCGTTATCTTTATCTATCGGATTAGCAACTATGGCATCTAAATTTTTCCGTTGCAATTTTTCCTTCCCAGGGGTGATAATATCTCCCGTTTGAGCGGCAAATCCGATTAATTTTTGACTTGACTGCTTCATTTCCCCTAATTTAGCCACAATATCATTAACTTGCTCTAATTCAAGGCTAGAGGGTAAAGATTTTTTACTCAATTTCTGGGAAGCATAATGTCGGGGTTTCACATCCGCAACTGCTGCCGCCATATAAGTTATATCCGCTTGAGGAAAATTACTCACCATTGCCGATTCCATTTCTTGGGCGGTGGTAACAGGAATAATTTGCACAGGAGGCAACAGTTGTAACAATTCGGGGTTGATATTTCCTGCCACTAACGTAACATTTCCTCCTCGATAATAACAGGCGTTGGCTAAGGCTATGCCCATTTTCCCCGTGGCAGGATTGCCCATAAACCTAACAGGATCAATGTATTCCCTTGTGTTTCCAGCACTAATTAAAATATTTTTGCCCACTAAATCCCGTTTTCCTTTACTGACAATAATAGACTCGATCGAGCTTAAAATTTCCTTTGCCTCTGCCATTCTGCCCTTACCGATTCGATCGCACGCCAATAAACCCGTGTTAGTATGTAAAAGATGATAACGGCTATCTTGAGCCAATTTTTGCCAATTATCCTCCACAGACTTTTGTAACCACATTTCCGTATTCATGGCAGGGGCGACTATAATCGGACAAGTAGAAGCCAAAACCGTGTTAGTCAATAGATTATCAGCTAAACCATGGACTAATTTACCTAAAGTATTAGCGGTTAAAGGTGCAATAACCATTAAATCCGCCCATTCTCCTAGGGTAATATGTAACGGACGCTCATAGACAGGTTGCCAAAAATCTCCATCGACAGAAGCAGGTTTTCGAGCTAAAGTAGAAAAAGTTAAAGGAGTGACAAATTTTTGAGCTGATTCCGTGAGAATAACCTCCAAATTTGCCCCCAGTTGAAACAAATGGGAGACGACTTCGCACACCTTATAAGCGGCGATACCACCTCCCACACCAACTAAAATGTTTTTTCCTGTCAACGGATGACTATGATTCGTCATAACCCTCAATATCTAAAAGATAGAAATAAGGCTCGACTAAATCTTCCCGATGGAATGCGATGGCGCGTAATAAATGCCAATCTTGTAAACCATCAAAAGGTGTATTATAGTCATCTAGCTCAAGTCTAGCGGCAATTTCAGCCACCTCCTCCGCCGTGATTTTAGAATAGTCTTCTTCTTTTAAAGTTACAGTTGTCATAGCTTTACCCTCCCTTATTAGGAGATACTGATTTTACCCCACTTTGTATTTTAACCATCTTTGCACTCTTAACCACTAATCGTTAACAATAAGTAATTAATCAGAAAATGGATAGAATAGTATTTTCTCACCTCAGTTCGACATAAAGAAAATGATGAAAACTAGACAGGTGGACAAGTGGACAAGTGGACAAGTGGACAAGTGGACAAGTGGACAGGGAGAAAAATTCTCAATATTTGATGTACTTTTGAGAGAATTTTATTCATTCACCAGAAATACAATCTTCCTGTCTGCCTGTCTTCCTGTCAACGAGAGTCAGCCCTCACCTATTTTTATATCGAACTCAGGTTTTCTCAATTCTCATTCCTCGATTCTTATGACTTTATTTACTAATTTTAAGATTACTTTTGCACCCCTTTCCTTATCTCAAGTGTATCAACTAGCAGATAATGCTGGTAATGGTGCGATCGTGCTTATGAGTGGTACAGTAAGAAATAAAACCGAGGGGAAACCTGTTAAATATTTAGAATATCAGGCTTACGAACCTATGGCGATAAAAATTTTTCAAGATATTAGCCATCAAATTAAAGAACAATGGCAAGATGTGAATAGTGTTATCATCCATCATCGTATCGGCAAATTAAATATAGGTGATATTAGTGTCTTAGTTGCCGTAGGATGTCCTCATCGTGGAGAAGCCTTTAGTGCTTGTGGTTATGGCATTGATACCTTAAAGCATAATGCTCCTATTTGGAAAAAAGAACATTTTGAAGACGGAGTTAGTAGTTGGGTTAGTATCGGAATGTGTGAACAATTAAAGATGAATAATTGTTGAGAAAAAGCAAGATTATCTCATTTGAAACAATTTATTTTTTCTGTTGTGCTTGAACTTTACTTTCTTCCCTAGCTTTATGTATATGATCATAAACCTTGACCAACATTTTTTGTTCAGACATCAAGGTAAAATTTTGACGTTCTTTGCCATTTTCTGATTTATTATTGATTTTTTGGGTGGGGTTTTCTTCTGGAGATGTCACTCCCATTAAAGATTCTGTACCTAAATAAAAAGACAAATATCCGACACCAATACCAATAGATAGACTACTGATTAGTACTAGAATACTTGCGATCGCAGTAGGGGAACGTAGCGAAGAAGTATTTGTTTTCATAAAAAGAAAAATTTGACAAAAAGATAACAATATATTTTATAATGGGAAAGGTTAAAAAATACCAGGGTTGGCCGAGCGGTTGAGGCAGCGAACTCATAATTCGCCCAAGACAGGTTCAACTCCTGTACCCTGGATAAATCAATTACTGTCTATCATCCATAATTTCTCTTAAGGAAGTATCAAAAGGATTAGGTAAATCTTCGGTGCGTATAGTAGGGTCTCCTTCTTTTAACTGTCTAAAATAATCATACATGATAACGTTTAACAGTAAGGCATCATTAGTGATATTATTCTCAGGAAAAGAGCCTTGAGGAAAGCTACGCATTCCTAAAATAGTATCAATTTGTCCTGCTAGACTCGCACCTTCAAAAAAATTCCCACTATGGGTAGAAAAGGCTTCATTGACTAATCTACTCATATTCATTGGGCGGTATTCAACAGTTTCTACTTCGGGAGATTTGGAAGAGTCAACTGGTTTAGCAGAAGTGGGATTAGTAATCACACAGGTTAGAGTTGTTAACGTGGCAATGGCAACAAAACGAGAAATTTTTGATAACATAATTGATATTTGGTAAGATCATGTTACTCTCATTGTAACTGATTTATCGAAAAACATTTATGGAAAATAATAACACTATTTTAAAACAAGAATTATTAGATTTAATCGTTAAATATGCTTATCAAGAAGGGGATTTCACTCTTTCTTCGGGACAAAAAAGTAATTTTTATCTTAATTGTAAACAGGTGACTTTAAGGGCAGAAGGTGCTTTATTAGTAGGTAAATTAATCTTTTCTCTCTTGAGTGATAATACTACTGCCGTAGCTGGTTTAACTTTGGGAGCTGATCCGATGGTTACAGCTGTAAGTTTAGTGTCTGCTTTAGAAAATAAGCCTATTCCAGCATTAATTGTGCGTAAAGAGGCAAAAGGACATGGTACACAGGCTTATATTGAAGGGGTTAGTTTGCCTTCTGGTGCTAATGTGGTTGTTTTAGAAGATGTGGTAACAACAGGAAAATCTGCTATGTTGGCTGTAGAAAGATTAAGGGATGCCAGTTATCAGGTTAACAAAATTATATCTTTGATCGATCGACAAGCAGGAGGTAGTGAATTTTATCAATCTCAAGGGTTAGAATTTGAGAGTCTTTTTACTTTAGAAGAGATTAGAAATAATTAGGAATTAGGAATTAGGAATTCTGATATTCGACCTTTATAAATACAATTTGATTGCTATATTAGTTATTTTCCCCCATGGATTGGACAACACCATTAAAGGCACAACAACAAGATTTTTGTTCCCGTCTTGATTTGGGAAATTTGTTACATTGTCAAGAAAGTTATCTTCATAGTGAAATGGTGGTTATTAATGAAGATTCGATCGAAAAAATTAAGGTTGAATCTATTTTAGAATCCGAAGAAATTGCCAATAAATATAATTTAACTTACCCTTTAAAAGAAATATTAGAAATAGTTTTTTATCGAAAATTAGGTATGGAGGCTTTTTTATTAAAATTTGGTCATTTAACTTGGTTAGATAATCATAAATATTATGAAGATTATGAAGCGAGTTTGGTTAATAGCCATTTTTTGGTGAAACAGGCAACAAATAATAAAATTTTAATTAAAACTTATTCAGGAAATTTTAAGAAGATAAGATATAGTGTATCTGCACAAGAAATCGAACATAATAATTTAATTATTTATACAATTTCTCCAGAGAAATTTAGAGTTAATTTAAAAGAATATGTTATTATTTTTTTAGGATTTATTCCTGTGGAATCATTACCAAGATTCAATGATAAACTAGATATTAATTTAGCAGACTTTTTATATATAGGTGGACTCAATTTTTATTTACAAAACATTTTACCTACTGATTATTATCTCTTAAAACTAGCTAAATCTTATCTCAAAAAAGGTAGTTATGCTGAGTCAATACTGTTATATAATAAATCAATTTTTAATAATCCTACTCAATCAAAAAATTATTTTTTACGAGGTATTTCTAAATATAAATTAGGCGATATTCAAGGTGCTTTAACAGATTTTTCTCAAACTATTACGTTAAACGATCAAGATTCTTTAGCTTATCATTGGGCTGGATATTTACATCAACAATTAGGTAATTATCCAGAGGCTTTAATGGAATATTCTCAAGAAATTAAAATTAATCCTTTAAATTATTTTGCTTATTTTAATCGAGGCATTATTCATACTAAATTAACTAAATTTATTAAGGCTTTGGAAGATTATACTATGGCGATTCAAATTAATCATAGTTTGTTTCAAGGTTTTTATAATCGGGCTATTATATATTATCAATTAGGAGATAAGGACAGTTCGATCGAAGATTATCTTAAAGCGATAAAAATACAACCAAATTTACCACAGGCTTATTATAATTTAGGCATTATATATCAACAATTAGGAGAATATAAACAAGCCTTTAACAGTTATCAATTGGCAATAAAAGCTAATGATAAATATTTAAAATCTTATTATAATTTAGCAATTTTACAAGCTGATTTAGGTTACTATAAAGAATCGATTAATACCTATCAAATTATTTCAGAAATTGATCCTTATTTTATTCCAGCAATTCAAAATCATCACTCTTTATCTTCATTATTAGAAAAAGAGGGAAGTATTCTTGATGATAATGAAATTTTATCTTCCTTGACACAAAATCCTGAAGTTATTGGTATAAATAGTAAAGGAAAAAATAACAGTGATTTGGACAAATATTGTTTTAATGTACCTGATAGTAAACAAACTCATTCTTTTTAACTATTTGATTTAATTTAAAATGATAATTGTCAAGAAATGTAGGCATTTTTTGTGATAAAAAAATCAATCAGGAGAAAAAAAGGAATTAATTAAAGGGGTTTTTGTAGCAGAGTTTGTAAGGGGATTTCCTCATCATAAAAAATACCTGAAAGATTTTCGGGATTGGGTTTCCCCTCAACAGGGGGAAATAATAACCAACGACTGCCTAGGGGTAATGATGACAAGGAATCGGCATTTTGAGATAACCAAATAACTGGAGATGAAGGGATTTGTTCGATCGAGTTGACTAAAAAATCAACACCTGCTAAGGTTTCTAACATGACTTTATTTCCCCTAATTAAACCTTTATCTGCCGTCCATAATTTTACATCTAATTGTTGACGACTGGCATAAAAATACATGGAAGCGGCGGCAATGACGGCGGTTTCAAAATATTCCGGTTGCCACTGACTGGAGTTGTCTAAACAAATGATGATTTCTTCTCCTCCTGTAATGGTTTCTAATTCTCTTACTTGTAAATCTCCGAATTTGGCACTACTACGCCAATGTATTAAACGGGTTGCATCACCATAACGATATTGTCTGATGGCTTTTGTCACTCCTTCTGTGGCGTTTTGATACAGTCTTTCACTTTGTCTCTGGTGGGTTTCTTGAATGCCGATATTATCAATGAGGGGGCAAGTTTGCAATGGTAAGACTTGGGGATAAACAATGGCTTTACTTTGGATCGATCGTTGACGACTGCTGTAAAATAATCCAAAGGGGGCAGCCGTTTTTAAAATAATATTATGCCAATGATAGACTCCTCTTTTTTTGGCGTGGGCATAGGATACTAATTTTAATTCACTTTTCGGTGGTAGGGTTTCGATGCGATTAATAATTTTCCCTGACAATTCCAAAGGTAACTCGTCAATAATTTCTATAAGAGTTTTCACTTTTTTCGTGGGATTACTAACAACTAACTCGATGGTTAACTCATTCCCCGCGCTGATGGCTTCAATATTCGTTCGTTTTAACTGAAGTCTTTTTAAAGTATTGATAGAGACAAATAAATTTAACGCCAGTAAAGAAAATAACACCCCACTCAAAACATATAACCAACCTGCCATCGTGTTAGTTGCTGCCCCAAAAAAACTTAAGGCAATACCGATTAAAACCCACCCAGCATAAGCTGGAGTTGCCCAACGACTTTCTAACCAATCAAAAAAAGAGATAATGAAATTATTATGGGGAGAATTAGACATTGATACAGGATGGCATAGTTTTACAATCAATTATACCTGCTAAAGAATGAGGAATGAGAAATATACATTTCCAATCTCAGGATTCAAATCGGATTGCTATATCTGTTTTATCACATTTTATGATGCCCTTATTTTTGAATTCTGTTATCTTTGTTCATAGAGAAAGAATAATATTTGTGATTATTTTTATTTTCTCTCTATTTTCCCTCAAAGTACAGTGACAATATTAATTATCAAATTTTTCGATCGAATTTTTGACTTTATCGGCAGAAGCATTAGTAATAAAATTTAGTTTAAAATCTTGATTTTCACTGAGATATTGTGCATAGGAAGATTGCAAATATTTACGAAAATCCTGATTATTTTTGAGATGAACTTCAAAAAAAGCTAAAGAAGTTCCTTTGACATAACTACTAATCAAATCTTGGCTAGGTAATGTTAAATGAACTGTCGAATCAAGAGCTTGTTTTATTCCGCCATCAAGTTTGCTAAAATTAACATGGGCTTGTCCTTCTGCTAACATCCAGTATTTATCGGGTGTATTTAACCAAATAAAAGGCATTCCTTGTTCAAACACTGGGGGGGCGGCTGGATCATCACTTCCTGAAGCCAAGAGTACAGGTATATCAATTTTACTGATACCCGTTTGCCCAAAAATATACCGAACGACAGGATTACCTGCAAATACGGCAGTTACACGAGAATCTCTAAACTGATAATCTTGTCTAGGTAATTCTAAGACTCTACATTCTAATAGTATCGCTACATCTAAACCACCGTAAGGGCGTTCACAGGCTTTTTGTAAGTAATCAAAATCAATGGTAGCACCAGCGATGGCCAAGGCAGTATAACCACCGAAAGAATGTCCTGCCATTCCCACATTTTGAAGATCAAGTCTGCCTTTAAACTCAGTGGGGTTGCGTCTTTCCAATTCATCAATCACGAAACTAATATCTTTAGGGCGATTGATAAATTCATCTCGATCGAATATATTTTTATGGTAGCCTTCAAACATCTCTTTTAAGTAAATGATGTCACTGCCAATGTGTTGAGGAGCGGCGACGACATAACCATAGGAAGCAAGATGGTTAAGGGGATCGGCAAAATCTTCAGGACGAGAGGATAAACCATGAGAAAATACAATAACGGGAATTTTATCCCTTGATACCCCTTGAGGTACATAAACATCAACATAAAATTTACGGTTACGACTGGTATCTGTCAACTGCCAAACTTCTTTTTTGACTTGATATTGTCCTGCTTTACGAATATCAGGTAATTTAGCATAATCAACAGAAGGATTATTAGAGGCTTCTTCAGCCGTCCAAGTGCGCATTTCTTTGACTAAATTTTCCGTAGCGGAGATGATTTTGTCTCCTTCTTCCACTGCACCCTTAATTAATTCCCCTTGTATTTGAAGATTTGTGGGATATTTTTTGAGAATATTAAGTAAAGTTAAACCATCGGGATCAAAAGCTGATTGTACGATCGCACCTCGTAAGGCAATACCGCCGTTTTCGCCCCCTTCAAGGGTGATTCCTTTACCTAAACGTAGAAGGATTTGTTCTCCCATTTCACTATTAAAAAAGCGAGAAACTAAAACAGGTTCAAGGGGAACTTTTTTGGTTAAAGATTCTCTAAATTTATCCCTTTTTTCAGGAGGAATTAAGTCTAAATATTGCCCTAAATCCTCGTTAACAGTGCCATCTTTAGCAAAGATTTCTAAGGATTCTACTTCTACAGAAAATTTAAGAGGACCATAACTTAAAAAAAGTTTTTCTGCCGCTTTAACAGGTAATGAAGTTAAAGAAGTTGTAACAATTCCTAATAAAAATAAAGCAAGTTTTGACGTTTTTTTGATCAACATTTTTTTTGATGATTATTTAATAAATTTGTTGTTAAATTGAAAATCAACTATTTATAGTTTAATTGAAAACTCTATTTTTTGTTACCCTAGGATTAATAAGATTTATGTTTTTTTTTTTACATTACTATTTTCATAGCTTGATCAATATAATTTATGAACATTATACTCTCTTTTTTTGACTTGTTTTGTTTATTATAATCAAACTTATTTAAGCAATAATAAAATTTTAACTTTTCTTAATCTTTTTAATATAAATATCTCTTTGAGGATAGGGAATTTGTATATTATTATTAGCAAATTCTTTTAAAATATTACAGTTTATTTCGCTAATAACGCCCTTTCTGGTATTAACATCATCTAACCAAAATTTGAGTTCAAAATTTAAGCTAGAATCTCCAAACTTTAGGAAAAAAGCTATAGGAGAAGGACTTTTTAATACCCTTTTATTATTGTAAGCAATTTCGAGTAATAAATTAATAATTTGTTCTGGTTGAGAATCATAGCCTACACCGATTAAAACAGAACAATAAACTAAGTTATTACTACCAGTATAAGTGGTTAAATCTTCTGTAAAAAAAGTTTGATTAGGAATGATTTTTTCTGAATTATCTACTAACATTTTTACCGTAGTTGCCCTAATTCCTAATTCTTTTACCTCACAGGTTTGTCCTTCAATACTAATAATATCACCCGGTTTTAATACTTTTTCAAATAATAAGATAATACCGCTAACAAAATTACTAATAACTTCTTTTAAAGCAAAGCCGATACCCACAGATAAACCACCACTAATAGCAGTTACAGCCCTACCGTCCACTCCCACATAACCTAAAATTAACACAATTCCTAAAGTGATTAAAAAATAACGTAATAATAATATACTTGCTTGAATTTCTCCTTTATCTGAAGGAGTTTTAGGTTTAATAAATGTGATTAATAATTTTTCTAATAAGATAACAATTACTACCCAAAAATATAATCCTATAAACAGAGCAAATATAGATTGAAAAGTGACAGGATTATTAAATAATTTGATTAAAACTATCTGAGAAAATTCTTCAAAATTTCCCGAAAGTTCTAATATTTTTCTCAACACAAATAAAATGAATAATGGATAAAATATTTTCCATTGATATTCTCGAATAATATTTAAGGGAAAAGTACTATATAAAAATGCTAAAAAACATCTTAAAATTAAATAAATTATTACTATTTGCACTGATAAATTTATTAATCCTTTTGTCCAATTTTGACTTTTTAAAAAAACTTCCATTAAATTAAGTAAAATTAAAGTAATTAAAGGAAAATCGATCGTTTGTACAAATAAAGCAATATACTCATTGGGTTCGAGTTTTTCATCTCGCCAAATAAAAGTAGTAAATTGAGGAATTTTTTTGTGTAACCAATTCCAAATAACTTTAGATAATAACCAACCTATTATTAAAGAAATAAAGATAATTAATGACTGAATTAAAATGTCAAATCTTGCTAAAAAAATGGATTGTTTAATAAGAATATCGGAAAAAGTTATAACTTTATTTTCCATAAAAATAGAAATTTATTAACTACTAAAACTATCTATCGACAACATTAATTCTTCGGCAGCTTTTTCGGTAGAAATTTCTCCTACAAGAGCTTTTTGATAAAGAATTTCTCCTATTTCAAAAACTTTCAGAATTTGTTGTAAGTTATTAAGGGGAATTGCTACTGCTGATTCAACTTGTTTTAATAACACGGATTCAATAGGCAGTAAAATAACGTTAGGATTTACATTACGATTGGTGGGAATAAAACTCTGAGTTTTGATAATTCCTGCTAATTGTTGCTCTGGATTCGTGATAAATTTAGCAAAGGCTAAAGCTAAACGATTTTCATTATCTGTATTACTATGATTTAATACTATAACTTTGGTATAAATCAAAGGAGTCGCTTTTCCTCCTTCTCCTTGAGGTAATAAAGCAATTCGGAAATTATCCCCTAAAGTCTCGGTAAAATCGAGAATTTCCGTTGATTCACAAACATAATAAGCCAATTTACCATTATTAAAAGCATTGTGAAGAATAGTACGATCGTGACTAAAAATGACATTAGGTTGTAAAGAAGCATTTTTGAGCCAATCAAGCCATTTTACCCATCCATCAAGATTAGGCGCAAGTAAATCTAATTCATTAAATAATCTACCACCAAAACTACCCATGCCCCAAAAAGTATCTTCAAAAGAAGAAACTAAACCCACAGTATAACCTTTTATTGCCCTTTGAATTAATCCATCTAAATCTGTTGGCGGAGTGCTTAAAATTGGATCATTGGTAGCATTTAATTTTGCTTTATTATAACAAAGAACCCTTGTATTTGAACCTAATGGAATACCATAAATTTTTCCTTGATAACGTACTTGAGTTAATGTAAGAGGGGAATAAATAGAAGTGTCAATTAATTCGGAATCAATAGGATTAATTAATCTTTTTTTGAGTAATTCTATCAGATTTTTTGCTTCAATAATTAAAGCACTTGAACCAAAACCAGTTTCTGATTTTTCAATAAAAAGAGAGGGATTTTTTTGCTGAGGAATTGATTGAAGGAGAATATTAACTTCTGGATTTAATTGTTTAAATTGTTCGACAGCAGTTATGAACATATTGGCAACTTTTCCCTCTGTAGAATGCCAAATTAATAGATTTCCTTGTAGTTTTGTTGATATATTTACTTGATTACTCAAAGCAATTTTAATGAGTAAAATCAAGCTAATACTAATGATAAAGTAATACAAAAAACTAAATATCTTTTTATGTTTAAACAACTTTGACATTTGCAAAAAAAATATACCTATTTAACTAATTGAATCGGTTATTGATTATGATTAAAAATGAAAAGTTGCTGACAAAAATGGTCCATTAAAACTTTCTTTGAAACCAAAAGCATTATTACCACTACCCCAAGAGTAATCTATTTCATAGAAACGATAGCCTAATTGTAATGCAGTGTTATAACCGATCCATACATCTGTACCAAATAAGACATTCCAACTCATGTCAGTTTCTCCAGCTAATCCAAATCCTGACGCATCTCCCCTTAACCATAGTCCAATTCGATCGTTTAATTGCATTCCCAATTTACCACCTATCATCGGTTCAAGCCAAGTTCTAGTCTGTCCGTAGTTATTTTGAAAACTACCATTAAAATTAACTAAGGTACTGGTAGCGACAACATTAATAGTTTCTTCGATATTGATACTGATGTTATTTAATCTCATTCCTGCTATGGGTTGAAACCAGAAAATAGGATAGTTGCGCCCTGATGGTTTTTCTGGTAATCGAGAATTGGGAATATCGCCAAAGTGATAACTTACAGCAAAGTCATAAATTCCCTGTTGAAAACTTAAATTTGTATTACTACTTATATCTAAATTTTGGGGCGATCGATTTTCGATAAAATCCTTAGTTTGTTCAATTTTAGCCAATTCTTGATCGATTAAAATTCTAGCTTCTTCTAATTCTTTTTGTAATGCTTGTAATTTTTCTGTATCTTCAATCTTACGTTGTTCGATAACGGTTTCAATGCCTTGTTGTACAGTGTCACGAGTTTCTGTCAATTTTTGTTTAATTTCAGGAAGAGAAGATAAAACTTCTTTAACGCCAGTATCTTCAATTCTCTTATTTAACTCTTCTAAGTCTTGAGTTTGGGGAAAATCTTTGATATTTAGTGCCAATAATTCCTTAAAATCTTCGGGAATTAATTTGAGATTCTCTAAATCTTGAAAATTCAAATCACCGATGCGAGAATCAACAAAATTACTTAAATTATTTCTAATTTCTTCTACTTTTATCTCGACAGTTTTTAATTTTTCTAAATCTTCATTAATAGTAAATTTTAAGTCTTCAATTTTTGTATCTATTTTTTGAGTAATTTCATCTTTTTTTAACTGTTCGTTTTCTTTCGCTATTTCAATTTTTTGTTCAAGATTATTAACTAATTCTGTCACCCTTGTATTTGTACCTTTACTCATTAAATAATTGAGAGAATTTAAAGCTGAGGGGGTTCTAGTAGCTTGTTTACTTAAATTAATAGTATCACCCAAATTAACGTAATAACCATCAAAAATAAGTCCAAATCTACCTTTCCATGCTTCTACCCTAGCACTGGCTGTAAAGTTCAAAGAATCTAATACTTGTCCTAAATCCATATCATAATCAACAGTTCTACCTCTAGCGGTAGCTGTGCCGTAAGTAGTTATTGGTACGGTTACATAGGGTTGAAATTGAAAACGCCATTTATTCGGATCATTTGTGATATTAACTTCGGAATTTTGGGCTTGAATTTGAGGGAATAAACTATTAGTATTTTCATTAAATTTACCAACTTGAAAAATGTCAGGAGTTTGCTTTATTAGTTCAGATTCTTGAAAATAATTTCCGCTTAAATCTGGTGCACAATCACAGCCGTTAGAGATAAATAGATCGTCTTTTTCTTGAGCAGATATAGGGTTTGCGATCGACTTTAGAGGAAAACAACTACTACCGATTGCTAATATAAAAATGAAAGATTTTTTAAAAAATAACATAATTTTGTAAATATAATATGATTTTAAATTTTAAACATCAAAAAACACATTAGAAAGCGACTATATTTGGAATAAAGAGGGCTGAAGCCCTTACTACGAACTAATTAAAAATCTTTTTTGGAGATGTGTATTATTGACAACCCACCACTGAGGCCGTGTAAGTTTTGCCGATCGACTCGATACCATTAACAAATAAATTCACTTGATAGGGTTCATCCTTAGGGCGTGGCTCGGCTACTATTTTTAAAGGCTTATTTGCTTGAAATTGTACCCCTTGATTATTAAAAAATTCTCCTGCGGTTTGGTCACTATATTTGAGATACATTCTGACATCAAAAGGCCCACTATCATTAGAATTAACGGTAACGATAAACTTACGATACTTAACATCTCCGGGTACAGCCCAATCCGTATTCCAATTATTACGAGTGACATCAACTCCTAACATTCCCAACGGACCAGCCGGAATAGTTGGAGGAGAAACAGTTTTAGTGACACTATTACCACTTCCGCCCACAAGAGGTATAGGAGTACAGGTTTCTGCTTGAAGGGGTAAATTAAGTCTCAAGATGGAGAAAAAGATACCTAAAATAGTAAAACGAGAAAAAAGAGAAAGTTTCATTTTTTTTGTTGTATAATTGATTAATTAAAGTATTTGTGTTACCACAGGAGGATTCCAAATGCCGTTAAGAGCCGATGCTTTTGGGGCATATAAACGCATTGTTACTCCTAATACACCCTCCGCAGGAGAAGGCAACCAGTTAGAGACTTTGTCATCTTCAGGAGATTCGTGTTGAATATATATATCAAGTGAACCATCGGAGTTATATGTTAAAGTATCTCGATCGCCGATGGCAAATCGATCGAGCTTATTCGCTACTTGAAAACCCTCCGCATCATACATGGTGATCGACCAAAAAGCCTCTACGGGGGGAAGCTCATCTTTATCAAAGTGTAATATATAGTTGTTTTTACCTTCCATGGGCTTACCATTCGCATCAAAGACATTCATAGGATAAATGGCATCTTCGGGTTGATTTGCCCCTAATCCCACCATTGCCACGATCGCCCGTTTTAGGTAATAATTGCCATAAACTCCCATAGTATCAGTGTTCATTTGCCAACCGTTTTCGATTCGTGCCAAAGTTGGTAACTTCTCCATCATAATTTTCAGTCCATCCATTACCGCTTTTTGTAAACCTGCTTGTACGGTAGAAGGTGCATTATTCAAGTCAAAACTCTTACCCTGCTCAATACCTATACGTTGCAGACGAGCAATAATTGACCAATCGGTAACTTGAGGGGGATTAATTTTGAGTAATTCTGCACCATAGCTGAAATATTGACTTGCGGACATACTATTGATCTGTTTTAGAGGATCTGTTTTCATATCAATGGTAGTATCAATAACAGTTTCCATAGCTTCAACGGTTCTGCCCCACTGAGAAAGAGGAACAATTTTAAAACCGTCTTGAATTTCATTTACCGCAGGATAATCTTCAACTCCGTTAGTTTGAATTCGTCCGATAATCCAAACATAAGGGGTAGGAGATTCGATTTTTTCGATTTCTTCTGATAATTCTCCTGTCCATCCTTGAGGTACGATCGCATATTGTTGAGCTTCTGTGCCTGTGGTACGTTTACCGGGTACAGCAAAAACATTTGACCACATATCCAACATGGGTAATAAATAGTAACGTCCGTTAGTATCAGGAGTTAAGACAATCATCGGCTCTTTAGTTATATCAACCCACGCAACGGTATAAAGAGTATCAAAATTAGGACGCACTACCGCTCGAAAATTAGCTGGAGGAAATTGTCGCAGATGATGAAATGTATTTACAGGACCGAATCCGGGTTTTTCTCCTGATTTGTAATTAGTACATACCCTTCTTGTGAAGTCCATGGTAATCAACGAATAAAAGTAATGATAAGCCTCAATACCAATTTCGTAGGCTTGTTGTTCTGTAATATTATCGAGTGATAGTTTCATAATTATATTAAGTGAAAAAGATTTCGTAAAATTACTCGTTAACCATTGATTCGGGAACTTGTACCGAAAATTGACCACACTGTAAAGAAAGTTTTTGCGGATTGAGAGGATCTCTAACTAATTGAGGATCAGCAGGACGAGTCTGTCCGGGTTCTGTATTCTCACAGATAATAGTGGTAATTTTCGGATTTTGATTCGGGGTGAGAAAAGCCGCACCAACGTAGGCTTTCAACTTTACTGTCACGGGATTAGAATTATCAGGAATTACATAACTATAAGCGGCTTCTGAGGTGGTGCGAACTGCATAATCAAAAGTAGAAGGTAGGGTAATACCAAAATCTTTTTGAATGTTATCTATTACGGCTCGAAACTTACCATTTGTTTGATAATAAGTCCGTTGTCCTTCCGTCATCTTAGCTACCGCTTGTAATGCAGTATTTTGATCTTGATTAGGACTATTTTGAGCTTGGGTAGTTAAACCGAACCCTAATAATACACTACCGAAAATAAGAGCGATGGCTCGATTTTTCCAAAGGTGTTTTGAGTTTGAAAATTTAGTCATGATTTAGTTTTCCTGTGTAAAAATTATTGTTCAGAATAAATGTTCTAAAGATTTCTTTTTGTGCTTTTCCTAGGCGATCGCTTTTAAGTGAGTAAGTAAAATTAATCGTACATTTTATTTTTCTAAAAGCGATGACAACAATGGGTTTAAACCCATTGCCTCTATACAATTAATTTTGCATAAGTACTTAGTAAAGAATTGGAGTGGGTGCAACATAAACTGGAGGCGCATAAATTGGATAAACGGGAGCTACAGGAGTAACAACTACAGGAGGGTGATAATAATAATTACTCGCCGCGGCACCTGCCGCCACACCTGCCCCATACATCGCCCAACGTCCTAAAATATCAATAAATAAAGATGATTCTTGGAAGTTAGCAGGTAATTCTCCTTGTAAAACCTTCACTTGATAGGAAAGATTATTATTTTCTAACTTAGGATTTGTTAATTCAATAACGATACTATTAACACCTTTTTCACCAAAAATCGATAATGTAGCATTAGGCGGATTAGAGGCAAAATTATCTGATCCTTTATCCCAATGACTGATAAATTCAGTATTTTGTACATGACCTGAAATACGTTCGGGTCGATCGCTAAAAAAGATAGTTGAACCGACTCCATTAAGATTTAATCTTTTTCCGTCATAACTACCTGTGACAGAATTTTGCACGAAAAGCAGTTGTACGGGATCAGAAACTTCTTTGGTTTCAGGGGCTGGTTTTGCTTCCACAGATTTATCAGTAATCAGATTACCCACAGAAACAGTCAAGGTAAGCATACTAACGGTAAATAAAGCACAGAAAGATTTTTTGTTCATGATTTTTCAATTTTTAATTAAATATGTTGTAACTATGGTTACTTGATCCTTTAAGTTTAAGCCCCCCAACCCCCAAATCTGGGGGAGTTCAATCGTTCCTTCCCCCAAACTTGGGGGATTAAGGAGGCAGTAAAAAAAGTAAGCTATTCAGAAACTTTATTGTTTCTCTGGGCTTGTTTTAGTTTCTCAATATCTTGAGGGCTTAATTCTGGTCGATCGATCGTTAAAGTTAACTTATCGAGCTTACCGTTAAACTGAAAGGGTACTTGATAATCAGCATCATCAACAGGTGTACCCGTATCAGCACCAATATCAAAATTTTCATCCCATTGCAAAATAAAAGGTAAAGTGCGTTCCATTTTTTGAGTGGCTACTACATTACCATCAACTTTAAGAACACCAGTACCACCTTGAGCGAGTCCGCTTAAATTATTAAAAGCAAGAGTACCCATGCCCAAACCATTATATTTAAAGTCAAATTCTACGGTATGTTTACCTGCAGATAGAGGTTGTTCTCCTTCCCAACGGATTCTTTTTAAATCCACTAAATTCCAGAGAAACACTGGTTTTCCTTTGAGCAGATAAAAGCCATAACCGCCAAAACGTCCTCCTTCAGTGACAATAATACCGTCTCCTCCTCCTTGAGGAACTTCGACTTCGGCTTTGAAGTTATAGGAAGAATTTAAAAGACTAGGAGCAACACCGTTAGGTATGTCTGTTAACTGTCCTTTATAGGTAAATACATTACGTCCTGCGGTAAGACTAGGGCGAGGAGTAATTAAACGAGGTGTAATAGAACCATCAAGGGGTAAAACTTGATACTTTTGGGCTTCTTTCCAGAATAAATCCTGTAATTCCTTCAATTTTTGAGGATTGCGATCGGCAATATCATTGGATTGTGTCCAATCTTTAGTTAAATCGTATAATTCCCAGGGTGATGAGGCAGGATCAAGGTTTCCGACACCCCCTGTCACCCAAGGGGAACGCACCACTTTAGTACTGGCGATCCATCCTTCATGATAAAGAGCCTGATCTCCGAACATCTCAAAATACTGGGTTTTGTGGGTAGATGGTGCATTCGCATTTTTAGAGTCAAAGGTATAAGCTAAACTTACCCCTTCCATGGGTTTTTGCTCAATACCATCAACGATTTTCGGTGCAGGAATACCCGTCACTTCTAAAATGGTGGGTACAATATCGATAACGTGATGAAATTGATTACGGATAGCTCCTTTATCTTTAATAACTTTGGGATAAGAAATCGCCATGCCTTGACGCACACCGCCTAAGTGAGAGGCAACTTGTTTTGTCCACGAAAATGGAGCATCAAATGCCCATGTCCAAGGTATTGCCATGTGGTTATAGGTTTGATCCGTTCCCCACACATCATAAAATTTTTCTAATTGTACTTCTACGGGTACATCAACATCGTTAAATATTGCTACTTCGTTGGGAGTACCAATCATCGTACCTTCGGCACTACTTCCGTTATCACCACTAATATAAATAACGAGGGTGTTATCTAGTTTGCCGATGTCTTCTACTGCTTGAATAACTCGCCCAATTTCATGGTCAGTATAAGCTAAAAAGGCGGCGTAAACTTCCACTTGACGAATAAACAGTTTTTGCTCATCCGGGGTGAGATCTTCCCATTTTTTGAGTAAATCATCGGGCCAAGGGGTTAATTTTGCGTCAGCTGGAATTACCCCTAATTTCTTTTGATTGGCAAAAATTTCTTCTCTTAACGCATTCCAACCTTTATCAAACAGGTGCATATTATGGATTTTATCCACCCATTCTTTGGTGGGATGATGAGGGGCGTGGGTGGCTCCTGGCGCATATTTGATGAAAAAGGGTTGATTGGGATCTAAACTATTGACACGATTAACATATTCGATCGCATCATCTGCCATGGCAGTGGTTAAATTCCAATCTTTTTTACCTACATAAGGCTGAATGGGATTAGTATTGCGGAATAAATTAGGTTGCCATTGACTAGCATCACCACCGATAAAACCATAAAAGTAATCAAAACCCATACCAGTAGGCCATTGATCAAAAGGGCCATTCTGACTAGATTGAAAGGCTGGAGTATTATGATCTTTTCCAAACCATGAGGTTACATAGCCGTTATCTTTAAGGATTTTACCTACAGTTGCTTTATCTTTGGTGATAATGCTGTCATAACCCGGATAACCCGTAGCCATTTCCGAAATTACCCCAAATCCCACAGAATGATGATTACGTCCTGTAATTAAAGCGGCTCTCGTGGGAGAACAAAGGGAAGTAGAATGAAAGTTAGTGTATCTTAAGCCATTATTTGCCACTCGATCGAGCGCAGGAGTAGGAATTACACCGCCAAAAGTAGAAGGAGCACCAAAGCCTACATCATCGGTAATAATTAACAAGACGTTAGGGGCATCTTTAGGAGGTTGAATTCTGGGAGTCCAATAAGGTTTAGAATCTGAAACATTAGTTTTAATCACCCCTCCAAATGCTTCAGGAGGTGCAGGAAGTTGATCCCCTTTAATAGTCATTACAGCACTAGGAGAACCTGCTGTACCTCGAATTTGTTGGGCGATGGCAGGAGCAAAGAAGACTCCTGAACCTATTACCATGAGGAAAACGAGGATTCCTGCGGATAGTACCTTAAAATTACTCGGTAATAAGCCATTGAGAAAATTTTTAAAACGTGTAAACATGATTTTGATAAGTTGTTTAATTCCAAAATGGGTTAGTTCGATCGATCGTACAAGTCATACTTTGATTTTCTAAGGTATTAATCCAATTTTTCATGGATGATTTACCTTCATTACCTTTTATCCAAGTGACAGTAATCAGGTTAATGGTATTTTCATCGGATTCACAGGAAAACTGGACGGCATTGTCAGGAATATTTACTAATTGTTCTTGACATTGCCATTGATTAGTTTCCATCTCCATGATTTCTTGCCAATTTGTAACCATTTTGACTTCCACTAAAATCCCTTGATTTCCTTGACTACAAGACCAAGTTTTCATTTGATCTGTATTATTTGGTAAATCATCCACATCTGCTGGAATTATGGTAGGAATCTGCGAGGGTGTTTGAGCTTTAAGGGGATTTAAGATTAAATTACCCCATACAACGCTTAATAACATAGCAATTCCTAAATGACGGCTATCGATCGTGAAAAGGCGCTGCGCGATCGTAAATACTTTTAAATTCATCATCCAAATATTTTTCCAACTAAAACAATCTATAAAAGCTAAATCTTCCTACTCCCATAGGTAAACCAGTGGCATTATTTCCCGCAGGAAAAGCGGTTACGCTATAGAGATAAGTGTCATCATCGGGAGGATTTCGGAAGGCTTCAAGACGAATGCTAAAAGTTGTTCCGGGGGGTACTGGAGGATCAAAAACCACCGTTACCGCCTGAGTTTGGGGATCTTGAGTCGTTTTAATGGTAAGAGGTTTACCTATATTTCCTTGAGTACCGATAAAAGCATAAGTACTTGATATATCTATGGGAATAACATTAACGTTTTGTTGTTGTTGAATAGTTACTTTTCCTAAAGATTCGATCGAATTATTAGGTAGGTGAAAGGTGAAATAATAATGAGCATTGGGCCAGTTGATGGTAGAGTCAGGAGTTTGTGCTCCAACAAAAACGGGAGGTTGCCCAGTGAAAAAATTAGGATTATCAATCTGTTGGGCATAAGTAGATGGACTAAAAAAAATACCACTTGTACTTAATAAAAAAGGTGAAATCAGTTTAACTATTTTCATAGATTTGATCTTTTTAATCATCAATGACCTTATGTTAGTTCAGAATTTTTTTTAGCGAAAAATAATTTAGTCAAGTTTCCTTTACCTAAATAATTATCAATTTCTTGGAAAATATTATGAATTAAAAAAATCATTGAGACACATAAAGTTACTGCTAAAAAATGAGAGAAATGACGGGTTTCTAAAAATAGTTCGATCGCCCCTCCAATGGCTTTAGTTTCCTTATAGGCATGGAAAAGATTTTCAATCAAAGAAATAACTAAAACGGCAAAATTATAAAGAAAAGTTTTATACAAGACATTTATATAACGGGGGGAATGAGCATAACGATTTAAGATCGGAGTCATGTCCATAATTGCCACTGCTTTAGCCGCTACTAATGCACTAATAATTACTTTAGAAAAAACATAAGTATTAATCTCATATTGCTCTAATAAAAGTTTCATCATGACTAAAATAAAGCCAAATCCTATCATAAAAAAAAGGGACAAAGAGCCAATTTTTTTGAATTCTTCTTTAAGTTTTTCCATTATTAGCAATAGTTCTTTTTATTTGTAAATTTATTTATTCTTATCTTAAGGGGCCACCATAACCTCCGTAAACACCGACTCCACGAGTACCAACTCCTACCCCATGAAAACCGGGGCCAACTCCTCCTCCAGCACCAATCCAGTCAATAAATAAGGCACTTTGACCTCCTGTTTTGGGCATTGTACCTTCGATTACTTTATAGTTATAAACGATGTCTTTACCATCAATAACAGGGTTACTAATTTCGATTACTACAAGACTATTTTGAGGTTGTCCTTTTTCATAAACGGAAAGAGTAGCATTGGGAGGATCATTTGTGAAATTGTCTGAACCTGCACTAGCAGTCCATTCTTTCATATATTCAGGGGTAGTAACATGACCTGCTAAACGGACAGGGCGATCGGCAAAATACAGAGTTTGGGGATTAACGTTAACTAGGCGAATAGTTTTGTTATCAGTTTTTATGTCATCGGCGGTGTGAACAAACATTAATTGTACTTTTTGTTCTTCCGTTTTTTGTTGTTGGGCTTTGACGGAGGAGAAAGTAGCCGTCACGGAAATAACAGATACTGCTAAAGCTGAAATAGCGAAAAATTGGCGTATTTTGATCATGGAATTACTCCTAAATTTGTTAATAAAGTTTTTAATTTATGGTGCAGATGTGACTAAACGAAACCCGATATGAGATGTACCTGTATCAGCAGATTCTGCCTCCCTTGCCGATGGACGAAAACGACTACAATAATTTTTGGCACATAAATAAGAACCACCTTTGATAACGTGCTTTACTACACTCGGATCACGGGGATCAAAACTTTCTTTTTCGTTACTGACAATAGGATTAACTTGATGAGATTTACTGTCATGACCATAATGATAATAGTCTTGAGTCCATTCCCACACATTCCCTGTCATGTCATATAAGCCGTAACCGTTGGGGGAAAAAGAGCCGACTGGAGCAGTACCAAAATAACCGTCTTCTTGGGTATTTTTCACGGGAAATTCTCCCTGCCATGTGTTGGCTTTTTGGGGATTATAAGTATTACCCCACGCAAAAATTTTGTCTTTTAAGCCTCCCCTTGCGGCAAATTCCCATTCTGCTTCTGTTGGTAAAGATTTTCCTGCCCATTTTCCATAGGCGATCGCATCATCATAGGCAACATGGACAACGGGATGATTTTCTTTTCCTTCAATACTGCTATTTTTTCCTTGAGGATGTCGCCAATTTGCTCCTTGTACCCAATGCCACCAACTTAACTCTTGAAAAGGTTGCCCTTCAGGAATGGGTTGAAACACCACTGAACCGGGCGATCGATCTTCCTCTGTTAAATCAGGAAATTGTGTCACCGATAAAGGACGTTCGGCGATGGTAATATAACCCGTAGCCTCCACAAACTTGGCAAATTGTTGGTTAGTCACTTCGTAATTATCTATACAAAAGTCTTTGACGGTAACGGATTGAGTTGGTTTTTCTTCGGGAAATTCATTATTTGCACCGATGGTAAAAGTACCTCCATGAATTTTTGTCATACCAGTTGAACAAGCGAAAACTGAGGGAATAAAGACGAAAAAAAGAACAGAAACTATTGCTAAGATTAGAAAAACATTTTTCATCTTCAGAAGATAAGCTCGATCGCGCAGCGCCGTTTCACGATCGATGATTTTATTTAAAAGAAATTAATTTACTTAAGTATCAGCAAAGTATAAATATTTGTGGAAAATCTTTTCTTGCCATTTCGTGCCAATCTATAATTAAAATATCCGTAAATACTCTGAGATTGTTTTCTGCTTTAACCTGCTCACCATTGTTAATTTTTGTTAATTATTTATGACGAATTATGTACCTCTTTTACGAGTTTCTGCTTTAATTCCTTTTGTGAATTTTTTGTACAAATTAGGCACTCCCACGGAAAAACTATTGAGGCAATGTAAATTACCTATTTTTGCTTTGGATGAACCAAATTTATTAATCCCTCGCCATCAAGTTTTTGATTTTTTGAAGAAAGCTGCATCTCAAGAAGGAATCGAAAATTTAGGGCTTTTAGTAGGGGAAAAAACTCCTGTAGAATCTTTAGGTATTTTAGGTAAATTAACTTGTCAATCTCTAACTTTATACGATGCCATTTTTAAAGCTATTTATTTGGGAAATTTGTTTAATTCAGGAGAACATTTCTGGTTATTAGAAGATAAAGAAACCGCTTATTTTTGTCAAGAACATAATTACTTAGAACCTTTGGAGTCTCATCATTCCAGTCATTTCTCTTTAATGTTAATGATGGATTTAATTCGTAAAGTGGCAGGAAAAACATGGTATCCACAGCAAATTACTCTACAAACTCAATGCCTTAATTTTAAAAATCATTATTTACAAAAAGTTTTTATCAATAAAAATATTAATATAACTTCGATCGCATTTCCTCGATCGTTTTTAGCGTTACCTTTTCCGAAGGAGTTTAATTTATGTGAAGATCAAAAACATCAAGAATATGAAAAACTACATCAATCTGCTCCTTCTTCTCAATTTTCTCACTCTTTGACACAGGCGATCGCATCTCAATTAAAAGAAGGTTATCCATCTATTAATTTAGCCTCAGAAATTGCTAAAATGCCCATTCGTAGTTTACAAAGAAAATTAGCAAAAGATGGTTTAACTTATTCTCAATTAGTGAATCGTATTCGTTATGAAAAAGCTGTTTATTTCTTAGAAAATTCTTCTTTAAAAATTATTGACATCGCCTACGAATTAGGTTATGCTGATCCAGCTCATTTTACTCGTGCGTTCAAACGTTGGACAGGCATAAGTCCTCATAATTTTCGTTGTCATAAACTTGACAAATAAATTAACTTTATCAAGTTGTGCATCCAACGATTTCAACAATTTTAAGTTCAATTCATTAAATGTACTCTAGTTAGTCACACATTTTGTTGTACAGACGTTATGGATTAATCTCCAACTCCTTTACTATGATTAAGCTCGATCGAATTCGATCGAATTAGCACAAATCCTATTATAATCAAACAAATTAGCATAAATATTATTAGTAATCATCAATAAAATTCATGGCATTATTAACCACAGGGAAAGGTTTTATCAAAGATTTAGAAAAATCTAATATTTTAGCTGTATATGCACCTCTTGAGGGTGGTTTTGAGGGGCGCTATCAAAGAAGATTAAGAACATCAGGGTATCATACTTTTAATCTTTCCGCTAGGGGATTAGGAGATTTAAGTGCTTATTTAATGGGGATTCATGGAGTGCGCCCTGCCCATTTAGGCAAGAAAAATATCGGGCAAGAAGGCGCTGTCGGGTTAACTTATTTTGTGCCTCCCATCGCCCTTTCTCAACTAGAAAATTTGCCTTCTTCTTCTAAAGGTTTAGTTTTGTGGATTATTGAAGGATTTGTTCTTTCTAATCAAGAAAAAGAGTATTTAATTAGTTTAACAAAACAAGAGCCTAAAATTAAAATAGTTTTAGAGTTAGGAGGAGAGCGCTATTTTCGTTGGCAATCTTTAGAATCTGTTTTAACTGCCGTTGCCTAATCTTAATATATTTCTCGTAGAGGCGTAAAATTCTATCCCTCTACTATCTAATTTAAACTAATTTTTAATTGTTCATTGCCTCATAAGCCTATGGATAATCTTGATAAATTAATTACTGATATTGAAAAAAAATATCAAAATTTAAACCCTAAAATAAAGAGAGTAAATCATCCTGATAATCAAGTGAATAATTCAGCGAATAATAATAATATAGATTCTTTTTTGTCTGATTTACAAGGTGAAAAATTATCTCAAAAAAATCAACAAAAATCACCCGACTTATTGACAGAAATCGAATCAAAATTTCAATCAGCAAAGCAGAGTTCGGGGAAAAAAGAGTCTAATTCACAGGATTTATTAACAGAAATTGAGGCAAAATTTCAAACATCGAAAAATCAATCAACCTCAAAAAAAAGTAATTCAGAAGATTTAATCATAGAAATTGAGTCAAAATTTCAGCAACAAAAAGTAACTGTTAATCAAAAAAAAGCCACTTCTTCTAATATATTAACTGACATTGAAAGTCAATTTCAGCAGAAAAAGTCATCATCAAAACCTCCATCAAAATCAAATTTAGCTGAACAAGGTTTAGATAGTATAGCGGAAAATTTTGCTAAAAAACAAGCAGAAATTAAACAACATAATAAAACCGATAATTTAGAAGAAATTAGACGACAAGAATTAGAAAAACAACGGCAAGAAAAACAACTAATTCGTAAAGCTGAACAATGGTTAAAAAATTTAGATCCTTATTCCGATGAAGGGTTTTGGTTTGAACAATTTGCCCTATCTTATCCTTCTAAATTAGACGCAGCGATCGACTATTTAAGAGCATTACAATAAATCAATGATTGATTCTTTAGATATATTATCACATCTTAAATTATTAAGTCAACTATGGATATATTATCCTCAAAAAATATCGCTAATTAATGAAGCTAAAATTAATCATTATTTAAAGATAATAAACTCCTGTCAAAATTGTCAAAATACAGAAAAAAACCTCATAATTTTTATCGCAGAAACCAAGGAAATTAATTTTATTAGTGCCTTTTTTGCAGGAATTATTAGTCAAAGTTGCATCTTCTTAATTAACCCCCATTGGCAACAACAAGAATGGCAACAAGTAGAAAAAATAGTTACTCCTGATATTATTTTTGGAGAGATTAATTATCCTTTCACCACAAAACCCGAAATTCTACCCAAATTCGAGGGCATAATGATTCCCACCGGAGGCACATCTGGGAAGATAAAATTTGCTATTCATACATGGAAAACCCTAACCGCTTCTGCTATAGGTTTTTATCAATATTTTGATTCCTTACCGATTAATTCTTACTGCTGTCTTCCCCTTTATCATGTTAGTGGTTTAATGCAAATAATACGTTCTTTTATTAGTAAAGGAAATTTAATTATTAATAGTTTTTCTTCCCTCAAAAATTCCCTAGATATTATCGAAAATTATCATGATTATTTTATCTCTTTAGTGCCTACTCAATTACAATTTTTTTTAGACAATAAGCCAGAATATTTAAAACTATTTAAAATAATTTTAGTAGGCGGTGCATCTATTTATCCTCAACAAATTGATTTAGCAAATAAATATAAATTACCTCTTGCTTTAACCTACGGCATGACAGAAACTGCTTCGGGTATAAGTATTTTAACCCCCGATAAGTTAGTAGTTAAAAATAACAGTAATGGGCAAATATTACCCCATGCAGAAATAGTTATGGAGAAAGAAACTAAAGATTTAATTAAAATAAAATCGCCCTGTCTTTTTAAGGGATATTATCCCCATTTTAATAATGTAGATATTTTTATTACTGATGATGTCGGGTATTTAGATGAAGATAATTTTCTCTATATTTTAGGGCGTAATAGCCAAAAAATTATTACGGGAGGAGAAAATGTTTTTCCGTTAGAAATTGAAACGGCAATTTTAAGCACTGGATTAGTGAAAGATATTCATATCACAGCGACAAAAGATAACTATTGGGGAGAAGTTATTACGGCTTTTTATGTACCTTTAAATAATAATATTTGTGAAGAAGATATAAAACTCAAATTAGCCTGTTTAATTGCTAATTATAAAATCCCTAAAATTTGGCATAAATTAGATATTATTCCTCGTAATTCTCAAGGAAAAATTAAATTTTCCATAACTCAAACTATTGTAGAGACGTAAAATAAGGGTTAAAACCCTTACTACGAACAAATAAAAAATTAATTTTCAATTTTCAATTCTTAATTCTTAATTCTCAATTCTCAATTCTATACTAGGATACTTGTTTGTGTCCTAAACTAAGAAAAATTGTTTCTAAGTCGGCTTGTTGACAATGAAAGTCATGGATTACAATACCTGCATCAATGAGACTTTTTAATAAGTTGGCGCTGTCTTGAGTGTCTCCCGCAAATTCTACTCTTATTTCTCCGTGGGGTAGTTTTTCCCATGCTTTCACGGTATCCCAATTTTTCAATTCTGTTTCTAGCTTGTTGTATCCTTCTAGTATGCCAATCATAATTTGAGGATGACTCAGACGATTATATAAATCTTGTAGGGTTGTACTTTCAACTAAGCATCCTAATTCCATGATTCCTACAGAGTTACATAATTCGGCTAAGTCTGATAAAACATGGGATGAGATGAGAATTGTCATGCCTATTTTTTGTAAGGTTTTGATACTTTCTCTAAATTCTAACCGTGCGATCGGATCTAATCCTGATACTGGTTCATCTAATACTAAAATATTTGGTAGATGAATTACTGTTCTTGCTAAACTTAATCGTTGTTTCATGCCCCTTGAAAGGTTGGCAATTAGGGAGTTACGTTTAGATTCAAGGTTAACTAAGTCTAATACTTCTTGGATTCTTTGACGGCGTTGGGGTTGCTTGAGGTTGTATAGTCGAGCAAAATATTCTAAGTAATCGATAACGGTTAAGTCGTCATATAAGGGAAAATCATCGGGTAAATAGCCAATGTTTTGTTTAATATGTCTGCTATTTTCATCAAGAAGTAATTGATCGCCATTCAGATAGATTTCGCCTTTGGTGGGATTTTCAGCGGCGGCTATCATTTTAATTAATGTAGTTTTTCCTGCTCCATTAGGACCTATTAAACCATAAACATCACCTTTTTTGATTTGTAAATCCACATCATTGACGGCGATATGTCTTTCAAATTGTTTTGTTAATCCTACCGTGACAATTGCTGACTCTAAATTGATCATGTTTTCTAACTTTAACCTCGTCAAGTTTGATTATAACTATGATTTTTTACACTGTACAAATATCAGATAAAAGTTTTAGATATTAAGTAGATTTAAACAGAGTTTTAGCTATTCGATATTCATTAATTGTTTTTGATCATTTTATGCTCTCTAATTTCCCTTTTTAAAAAAAATTAGTGTTTTATTTTCTGACAAATCCTATAGAATTATAGTAAGATCATCAAAAAAGAAATCTAGTTATTATGGCTAAAAAACAAATTATGATTGTGGATGACTCTCCCATTATGAGGGTTATTCTGGGTAATATTATCAGTGAAGATGCTAATTTGACGATCGCAGAATATGCTTCTGATGGTCAAGAGGCTTTATCTAAATTAACGAATATTAAGCCAGATTTAATCATTTTAGACTTAGAAATGCCTAACATGGATGGGGTTACTTTTTTACAAAATCTCAAGGCTAAAAGCAATGCTAAAGTAATAGTTGTAACCGGTGCGGAGCTTAATTCTCCTAAAATTAATCAAGCAAAAATGTTAGGTGCTAATGGAGTAATTAATAAACCTTCTGGAGTAGTTTCTCCTGATTTAAAAGCTAAAAAAGGAGAGGAAATTAAAAGAACTATTTACCATATTTTAGGTATATAAATAATTAGGAATTTGTCATGAGTAATGAGGCATTTTCCTCGATTTCGCTAATTTTCATTCTATCTAAATTATTCCATACTTCTTGTAAAAGTCGATCGCACCCTAAACCTGTTACCCCTGAAATCAGGAAAATTCGGTTATCCGTTAACCCTTGAAATTGAGTTAAAATTTCCTGTTGAGTTTCCTCGTCTATGGTATCTATTTTATTTAAACCGATAATTTGAGGTCGATCGTGCAAACCTTTACCATAGGCTGACAGTTCTCCTTGAATTATCTCGTAATCGTGAACAGGATTTTCCGAGTTAACATCAATCAAATGTACTAATAAACGGGTACGCTCGATATGTCTCAAGAAATCATGCCCTAAACCAATTCCTTCGGAAGCACCTTCAATCAATCCGGGTATATCCGCAAAAACCGTACCATCTCCTGTTGGTTTACGCACTACTCCTAAATTGGGAATCAAAGTAGTAAAAGGGTAATCGGCGATTTTTGGTTTAGCGGAAGACAAGGCAGATATAAGGGTGGACTTTCCGGCGTTGGGTAATCCAATAATTCCCACTTCTGCTAACAATTTCAACTCTAACCGTAAATTCTTGATTTCTCCTTCTAAACCGGGTAAGGCATATTCGGGCGCACGGTTACTATTACTCAAAAAATGTTGATTTCCTAAGCCACCTTTACCGCCTTTGGCAATCAAAAAAGTATCATCAGGGGTGACTAAATCGGCAATTAACTCATCAGTGTCGGTATCATAAACCATTGTACCGCAAGGGATTTCTAAAATGAGGTCTTCTCCAGAATGCCCCGTACGATTATTTGGTCCTCCTCTTTTGCCGTCATCGGCTTTGAAACAACGAGCGTATTTAAAATCTAAGAGAGTTTGTAATCTTTCTGTAGGTTGAAACCATACCGAACCTCCTCGCCCTCCATTGCCTCCGGATGGGCCTCCGGCGGGGACATATTTTTCTCTACGAAAGGCTACAAGTCCATCTCCTCCTTTTCCTGCTGCCACTTCAATTTCAACGTGATCTATAAACTTCATAAATTATTCTCAATCTCTCGATCGACTATACCTTCTTAACATATCCTTTTATTGTAACCTAGAACGAAAGATAGGAGCGATTGACTAATTATAAACGGGGAGGGTAAAACGAAAACAACTGCCTTGATTGCCGTTATCATCCACCCAAATTTGTCCGTAGTGGGCGTTAATCACTCGACGACAAAGGGTTAAACCAATGCCGTAGCCGTCTTGTTGTTCATCTCTTTTTAAACGAAAATGATCTTCAAAAATACGCTCTTTTTTTGTATCTGGAATACCTGAGCCTTTGTCAATAATACTAACTTGTATTTTTTGGCTAGTTTTATGAATAATGGAGAGGATAATTGGGGCTGAATAGGGACTATATTTAATGGCATTTTCTAGTAAATTAATTAATACTTGCCTAATTAAATTTTCATCAGCATAAATAAAAGGTAAGTCTTGAGGTATCTCTTTGACAATACGTTGATTTTTTTCTTTTAATTTAGTCGATAAATTTTCAATAATTTCTTGAGAAATATTTATTAAATCTACTTTTTTTGGTATAATATTTAGTTGTCCATCAATGTTTTTTGATGTGTGAAGTAAATCTCCTATCATTTTATTCATGATAAAAAATTGATTTTTTGCTTGTTTAAAAAGTCTGCTATATAAAGATTTATTGTCGATAAAATTATCTTTATTTTGTGCTAATTCGATCGTCTCTAAAGCAATGGAAGCAGCAGTTAGAGGGCTTCTTAAATCGTGGGCTAACATCGTTAACATTTGATCTTTAAATTGTATTTGTTGTTTCAATTTATCAACTTCTTGTTTAAGTTGAAAAAGCTCATCTTGTAAATGAATTAAATCTACCGATGGTAAACAAGTTTGAAAAGTTGAATCATTACTAGAAAACTCATAAAAATTCTTATTTTCTAAAGATTCCTGCCATTTGTACCAACATTTTTGTAATTGTGCCGTTAAATTACTTCCTGCTAAAGTGTGTTGAGGTAAAGGATTAACTTTGACTAATGCTGGAGTCGCAACTAATTTAAAATGTTCAACTAAATGGGGATGTTTACTAATTTCTAATACTTCTAACTGAAAATAGTAATCTGCTGTTAAACTATGTAAATAATTCTTAATTTGTTCAATGTTTTTTTGTGAACTATGGCGATTATCAACAAATAATAATAACTGAAGATTATTGTTTTTCTCGGTGTTTGTTGTATTAAAAAGTAATTCTGATTCATTGGGCAATGGAGACATGACAACACCTCAAAGTCTGACAATCACTGTCTGATGAAGGAAATAGCTTTTCTTTTCTTTTTGACGATCGAATTTTTGATTCAATTCAAAAATATAAAAAAAAGATTAAGCACTTATTTATCTAATATTACCTCTTAACTAGCACTTTTCACAAAATGAATTGGTGAAGGCAAAGTGATTAAATTTTTCCCCTCATAGACATAGAATACCTCCGTTATCTCTCCCGATCGCACTAAAGGTATTTGAGTTATTTTTCTCCATTGTTGAAAATACTGGCTATATTGTTGAGTGATTTCCTCCTCCGCAAATCGTTGGGTGGTGATATATAATCCCCGTTTTCCTTTTAACTTTTCGAGGGGATACCAATAATCAAAACCTCTGTTATCGCCACTAAAACAAGTTATGGGAATATTACTCAAGGGTTCGATCGCCATACCAATGTAACCGCCTAAATAGTATTGATTGGTAAAAATAAAGTCAGCATCCTGTAAAGCCTGAGAAAATTCGGGAGATGCTTGAAAGTTCGATCGTAATTGTACAATATCAATTAACTCCGTAGAAGGATCATGTTGAGGAGAAATCAAACCCGAAAAAAAAGTATGTTGATTCGGTTTTTGGAATAATCCCAAACTCACATGAGAAAGCAAAATAAAGATAAGAGTATTAACCACCAGAAAAGATAAAAATAACCAACGATGAATCAGCTTCAGATTATATTTAATCCATAGGGAGCTATAATGACCTAAGATTAAGGTTAAAAACCAAAATCCGGGCATCGCCCAAGTGGGCAAAATTTGTGTTACTGCACCTAACACAGTGAAACCAATAATTAAAGGCAAAGAAACCCATAAAATTAATTGATAACGGGGGTTAGATTTTCCCCGAATTTCCTGCCAAAAAGTTACACCTCCTACCCACCACAAAGGAAAACCAAAACTAGGGAATAAATAACCGATACTAACTAAAGCAACCACAATAATATTTAGAGGATTGATTGTTAAAGAAGTTGAGGAAGCCGAATTAAAACGAGTCGATAATTGAAAACCAAAAGATACCCAATTATGTTGCCAATTCCAATATAAAAGGGGAAATAAACTAAAAATAAAGATAATAAAAGTTATAATTAGCCAAGGGGAATAAAAAACCTTTCTATAAAGTGGGTTAAATAAACAAAATCCGACTAAACCTAAGGCAAAAATAAAACCATGATATTTACTTAAACAAGCAAATCCTAGACATAAACCGATAAAAATAAGACGATAACTAGGTTGATAAGTTAATTTATCTTCATTAGAAAAAAACTCATCCGAAGCAATAAGTAAAGTTAAAGTGAGGAAAAAAATTAAAGGCACATCTGGTAATGTTAACACCCCAAAAGCTACCGTAAAAATTGGAATAATAGACGCAATAACTAAAGTCAATAATCCACTGTCATGGTTAAATAATTTTTTCCCTGTTAAATAAAGACAATATAAACTACCCGTAGTAAGAATTAATGTACCAATGCGAATAGTAAATTGATTAACTTCTCCCGTTAACCAAATTCCGAAACCAGTAGTTAATGATACTAACAAAGGATGATCAAAATAACTCCAATCTAAATTCTGGGTATAGAGAAAATAATAAGCCTCATCATATCCGGGTTGTAAATAGACTGCAATAATGACTCGAATGATGAAACCGATTAGCAGAATGAGACTTATCGGATAGGATAAAATAGAGGAGTTTTTGATTTTACTCATTAATTCTAGGGATAAAATTGTCTCGAAATAATGTTAATATATAGCTAAAAAAATTGATAAAAAATAACTTCAATTTTGATATATAGCTTTTTTAAATTATAAAAAATATATGATTAAATTAGGTAAAAAGTTATAATTGATCAAATTGATCAGAGGAATTTAAGATTGAATATCATTAAATTTATATGATAAGATAATTCTTAAGAAAAATTCTAAATCAGTTATAAAATTTTCGCCCCTCCCCCCCAAACTTAGGGGAAATTAAAGGAGGAATTTTCCACAAATCATTTAGGAATGCTATAGTAAACCTAAACCATTGTTAAATAAATCATAAATAATTTTATTACAAAATTTTTGAACTACTTTTTTATTATCTTTTTTTTGTTTTATTTTACAAATCTTATAAATAACAATTATTTTAAATCCAATTTATCATTTTAAATTGAATGCGCACTTTTAAACTCTCAATCATGGATGTTTATTTGGTAAGAGAATTACTGATACCTTTTTTCTTTGGAGTAGCACTTTTTTCCGCTTTAGGGGTTGCGATCGCCACTTTATCAGATTTAAGCTATAAAATAGTCAATTCAAACTTATCATTAATTTCAGCGATCGAAATATTTTGCCTTAAAATTCCCGAATATATATCCTATGCTTTACCCATATCAGTTTTATTAACCACTTTAATTACCTATAGTCGTTTAAGTAGTGATAATGAATTAATAGCCCTTAGAAGTACGGGTATTAGTCTTTTTCGTTTGATTCTTCCCGCTTTAATATTTAGCGTATTTATTACGGGTTTAACTTTTATTTTTAATGAATTAATTGTTCCTAATTCTAACTATAAAGTTACCACTATTTTAGTTAACCAACTAAATGAACAAAGAAAATTTTTATTAAGACAAGATATTTTTTACCCTGAATATGTGCAAATTAAAGGAGATAATGGTAAAGAAACAAAACAACTGAAAACTTTATTTTATGCTCAAGCCTTTGATGGGGAAACTATGAAATCTGTAACGATTTTAGATACTGAGAAAAAAAGTTTAAACAAAGTCATAATATCAGAAAAAGGACAATGGAATAATAAATCTCAAGTGTGGGATTTGTTTAATGGAGTAATTTATAATGTCAAAGAAAAACCCTTAATGGGGAAAGAATATTTTTTTGAAAAAACTCAAATTGCTTTATCCAAAACTCCTTTAGAATTAGCTTCTAAAAGTAGAGATCCTTTTGAGATGAATATTCTACAATCTCAAGAATATATCAAATTATTAAGACTATTAGGAGATGAAAAATCTGTCTTAATGTTTCAAGTGCGTACTGCTCAAAAAATTTCCTTTCCTTTTGTATGTATTATTTTCGCATTAGTAGGAAGCTCCTTGGGAAGTCGTCCGAATGGTGCGAGTAAAGCTACAGGTTTTGGACTATGTGTTGCGATCGTATTTGGTTATTATTTTACCAGTTTCATGATTGGTAGTTTAGGCTTAATTGGGGTGCTTTCCCCTTTTATGGCGGCATGGATACCGAATCTTCTAGGTTTTGGTGTCGGACTTTATTTGTTATTTAAACCTAATTTTGCTTAAACTATCTAATCGCAAAATCAAATAATTAGATACGGGCAAAATGCCCGTTGTACATATTTTTTTTATTACTTATTCCTTATTACTTTTTACTTTTCCTCATCAAAAAACTATGAAGCATCACCTAATTTGTAATCCATTTTGGACCTGCTAATAAAAATAATTCACTATTACCAATAGGATTAGATAAATCAAATATTTTTATGGCAATAATACCACTTTTTTTCACAACTAATTTACCTTTTATTTCACCAAAAATTAACAATTCTACCCAATTACTAAAATCTGGTTGATGTCCCACTAATGCGATCGAACTACGATCGTTATAATCAGAATTTTGTAACCAATTAATCCATTCTAAAATATTTCCTTCGGGAGTAAGAGCAGAATGTTCGATAATTTCGGGGGCTAATTTTGCTTGTTGAAGAAGAATAGCGGTTTCTTTTGCCCTAACATAAGGACTCGTAATAATCACATCAAATTTAATATCTAAATAAGATAATTTTTGGGCAACTTTTTGCGTTTTAGTAATCCCTTTTGAGGTTAAAATTCTATGGGAATCATCCTTTTCGATCGATCTTGATTCGGCGATACCATGACGAATAAAATAAATAATCATATTAAAAATTTGATAAATTGAAAATGTTAAAAGTGTGATCAATCAGTCATTGATTTACAATCCTTAATTATACTTCTAATCTTAGAATCTTTGGTGATAAAAAAACCATCTCCCAAAAATTGAAAAATACATGAGTACAAATAATTACGCAAGACCATCAAATATCCTCAGCAAAATATTTACAAAAAATATATTTTCTTTACAAAAAGACACCTTAAAAGAATTACTAAAAAATGTAAAAAAAAATGTTCTTTATTTTAAAAGTAAGATTATATTAAAGTAGAAGAAAAGATAAAACTTAAAGCAAGATTTCAAACTAAATATAGATCATTCTTAACAAGGATTTTCTTGACTTCAGTATTTACTAAATCAAAATTTTAGTATAGTACAGAAAAACTAAAACTCAATTATTTATAAGGAGAAAAATACATGAGTACTGGCATTAGTAAAGGTTTAAAAATTAGATATTGGATTGGCATTGGTTATGCAGTGCCTGTTTTCTTCTCAATTTTAGCGCCAATTTTGGTGATTAATAATCTTAACAACACAAAACAAGCCATTGAGCGAGTTGATCAAGTTGCTTTGGTATTCCAAGAGTTAACTCAAACAGTGCAAGGACTTCAAGGAACTTCTAGGACAGTACGAGGTGTTTTATTAGGAAGGCAGGAAAATATCAGGGATTATCAACAAATCAAAACACTTACCAATGATAGTCTCAAAGCAGTGATAGCATTGCTTCAAAATGAACAAGAACAACTAAGAAGAATCGAATCAATCCAATCTGATTATAATAAATATACAGAGATTAATGACAGAATTATTGAGACTATCCAAAGCCAAGGATTAGAAGCAGGATTAGCCTATTGGAATAGTGCAGGAGGCAATGAATTAGTTACGAATATTTTTGACACTTTAGATGAGTTTGAAAAAGAAGAAAAAGTTATTTTTGAGCGCTATGGAGAACAACAAACAGATAGTATCGCCGCTTTACAAAATGCTGTTTTACTTACCAGTGGAATGATTATTATTGCATCTATTCTTTTTGGGTTTATCATTTACTTCAATATTACCCGTCGTCTCAACGATGCCACCTCTCAAATTGCTACCTCAAGCACCGAAGTTGCCGCTACGATCGAACAACAAGATCGTACTACTAGCCAACAAGCCGCCTCTGTGAACGAAACTACAACGACTATGGACGAATTAGGGGCTTCTTCTCGTCAATCCTCCGAACAAGCGGAATCCGCCGCTAATGCCGCTAGGGAAGCCTTACAGTTAGCGGAAAATGGAGATCAAGCAGTACAACAAACCCTCTCGGAAATGAGTGAGCTTAAAGTAAAAGTGGGTGCGATCGCCGAGCAAATTATGCAATTAAGCGAACAAACCAACCAAATCGGTAGTATTTCTCAATTAGTTAGTGACATTGCCAATCGTACTAATATGTTAGCCCTTAACGCTGCCGTGGAAGCCGTGAGAGCAGGAGAACATGGAAAAGGCTTTGCTGTAGTGGCCGCCGAAATTCGTAAATTAGCAGATCAAAGTAAACAATCCGCCGAAAAAATTAACGGTTTAGTATCCCAAATTCAAAACTCCATCAACACAACCGTTATGGTAACGGATGAAGGTACAAAAACAGTGGACTCTGGTATGCAAATCGCCCAAAATACTGCCCTTGCTTTCGCTGGGGTGAAAGAATCCGTTAATAACGTAGTGATGAATAACCAACAAATCGCCCTCAATATTCGCCAACAATCCTCCGCTTTTGAACAAGTTTTAACCGCCATGAATGCCATTAACCAAGGTGCAAGAGAAACCTCCGCAGGGATTACTCAAACCCGTATCGGTACACAAAAACTAAACGAAGTCACCCAAGAATTAAAAGAGCTTGTTTAATCATATTTCTGTCATTGCAAGGCACGAAGCAATCCTTTTCTAAGTAATGAGTAATAAGAAATCTCGCTATTTTTCCTGATTAGATAATTAATTATTATGAAAAACAGTGATATTTTGGGGAAAATTGAGTTAAATTTATTTAACGATCACTATTAGACGTGTAATTCATTACACGTTGGGATAATGGTTTCAACTCA
This sequence comes from Geminocystis herdmanii PCC 6308, assembly GCF_000332235.1. NCBI lineage: Bacteria > Bacillati > Cyanobacteriota > Cyanophyceae > Chroococcales > Geminocystaceae > Geminocystis > Geminocystis herdmanii. Next base: position 1,387,482 of record NZ_CM001775.1, read on the forward strand.
TAACTCGCTGTGTAATAAATTCCACAGCTAACAGTTTTCGTTCAATGAATTGAACTCTTAAAATGCAATTTTACCTCGACTTTGAAAAAAACTGCTAAAAAAAGGGGGAATTATTGAGAAGATTGGTATATTTTTTCTTGAAAACCATCTAACAAGTAAACAAAGAATTTGATATTAATTCTCCATTCTCCATTCGACCTTCTCCATTCGACCTTCTCCATTCGACCTTCTCCATTCGACCTTCTCCATTCGACCTTCTCCATTCGACCTTACTTTTTACTTATTATGAAAGAGCATCCTTATCTAACCTTTACCCTCAATGATTCGGTTTATGGAATTGATACCTTTGCCGTGGAGGAAATTTTCTTTTTACCCGAATTAACTCCCATTCCCGAAGCCCCTAGAGATATTATTGGAGTGGTTAATGTTAGGGGAGACATTTTACCCGTGATGGATATTAACATTCGTTTTGGTTATCAAGGAGACGAATATCGCATTTCTGATAGTGTGATTGTGCTTAAATCTGGAGATTTGCGAGTTGGTATTATCGTTAATGAGGTACAAGACGTTCAAAATATTGAAGAAGATTCTATTAGCTCAGAGATTTCGATCGGACGTGACTCTATAATTAATCAAAGGCGTAAATTTATCGCTGGGATTGCGCGCAAAGAAGAACATATAATTGTTACCCTCGATTCTGATAATTTAATTCACTATATCGAGAAACAAAATATTGATGAAGATACCACAGAACTTGCCTTAGATAATCCTTCCGAAGATCATTTATCCTTAGAAAAAAAACGGGTATTTTGTCCTAATGCTACCTCAGAAGAAAGAAAAATTTATCGACAACGGGCAGAAAGTTTACGGCAAACCACAGAAACCGAAGAAAGAGACGGTTATAAACCCCTTGCCATTGTTGCTTTAGATGACGAATTTTTCGCCATGGATTTAAGCATCGTGAGGGAATTTACGGAAATTACTCAATTAACACCAATTCCTTGTTGTCCTCATCATATCATCGGTAATATGAATTTACGGGGTGAAATTTTAACTCTCGTGGATATTCGTAATTTACTGAATTTATCTCAAAAAGATATGGGCAGTAAATCTCAGGCGATCGTGGTTCAAGTGGATGATATAGTAGCAGGTATTAAAGTTGAAGATGTGGTAGATGTCATGTTTTTAAACCCTCAAGATATAACTTCTGTGCCTACTGCATTACACGACCTCAATAATGATTATTTACAAGGCACTGCTCCTTATAATGATAAAATGATGACCATTCTTGATCTACCGAAAATTTTACTCAGTAGTAGTTTAGCCGTAGATGAAACTGTTTAATTATAAGTCTTAACTATTTCCTACCTCCATCAGTAAACTTAGATGGGGATTAACTTATTGGTTTTTTTCTCTGCCTCTTTGCCAGAAAAAAATCATACTAATTTAATTTTGGGCATAAGAGTTGTTACAATTTCTTAATATTGAGATAAATAACTTAACATTATTAGAGGAGTAACCAATCATGCCCACAATCACTTTTATCAACGAGAATAAAGACGCAGTAGCCGCCGATGGTGCAAATTTAAGGGAAAAAGCCTTACAAAATGGAGTTGATATTTATAAACTACGGGGAAAACTGATGAATTGTGGAGGCTATGGGCAATGCGCTACTTGTGTTGTTGAAATTGTTTCAGGCTTAGAGAATTTATCACCGAAAACCAATTTTGAGGAAAAGAAATTGCGTCGTAAACCCGAAAACTATCGTTTAGCTTGTCAAACTTTAGTCAATGGAGATATAACTGTTAAGACTAAACCTGCATAATGTCATCAGAAATGAGGATTTAGGAATTAGGTATAGAGAAATGATATGATGACATAAGTTAAAGATGTTATTTAAAACATTACTCATACTTTTTAATTCTTAATTTTTAATACATGAGTGTATCTAATTCTAGTCAAAATTTATCTTTTATTAATTATATAAATCTATTTTTTCGTAAGTTAGTAAGTACGATTGCCGATTTACGTTTAGCGATTATCTTATTATTAATCATTGCTCTTTTTAGTATCAGTGGCACGGTTATTGAACAAAATCAACCCATTAATTATTATCAAGAAAACTATCCAGAAAATCCTGCTTTATTTGGTTTTTTAACATGGCAAGTACTACTTTCGATCGGACTTAATCATGTTTATACCACATGGTGGTATTTAAGCATTTTAGTTCTTTTTGGAAGTAGTTTAATTGCCTGTACTTTTAGAAGACAATTACCTGCATTAAAAGCTACTCAAATATGGAAGTTTTATGATCAACCAAGACAGTTTAATAAACTGGTTTTAAGTGCAGAAATTACCGCCGAATCTTTAGGAAAAATTAATAGTATTTTAGGAGAAAGAGGCTATAAAGTTTATCAAAATGATAACTCATTATATGCCCAAAAAGGGATTAGTGGAAGAATAGGTCCGATCATTGTCCATGTAGGCATGATTGTGATCTTATTAGGAGCAATTTGGGGTGCTTTTACGGGATTTTTTGCCCAAGAAATGATCCAAAGTGGTCAAACTTTTACCATTCAAAATTTTTTAGAAGCGGGTAAATTTACTAACTTAAATCATGCTCAATCTTTTGATGTTAAAGTGAATGATTTTTGGATAAAATACACTCCTGATGGCTCAGTAGATCAATTTTATTCTGACTTATCAGTAGTTGATAAAAAAGGAGAAGAACTCGATCGAAAAACAATTTTTGTCAATCAACCGTTAAGATATAATGGCATCACTTTTTATCAAACAAATTGGAGTATTTCAGGGGTAAAAATTCAACTCAATAATAGTCCTATTTTTCAGTTACCTATGGCAGAATTAACTAACGAAAGAAAAGGACGTATTTGGGGTACATGGATTCCGACAAAACCTGATTTAAGTGAGGGAATCTCTTTAATTACTAAAGATTTACAAGGCACAATGTTTCTCTATGATATAGATGGTAAATTAATCAGTGCCGTACGTCCAAATATGCCTGTAGAGGTTAATGGCGTGACTCTGAAAATTTTAGAATTAATTGGCTCTACTGGTTTACAAATTAAAGCTGATCCGGGTGTACCATTAGTATATCTTGGTTTTGCCCTTTTAATGATCGGTGTGGTGATGAGTTATGTCTCATTTTCTCAAGTCTGGGCATTACAAGAGAACGATCGATATTTTATCGGCGGTAAAACTAATCGAGCGTTGGTAGCTTTTGAGAAAGAAATGTATCAAATATTAGAAAAAATATGAGTAAGAATTGAAAATGAAGAATGGAGAGTTAATTATCCACATTATTAAGTTATTAAAATTATGAATATTTCCAGTATTAATGTAGAAGAATTAGCGGTTATTTTAGCAGAAGAAAACCACGATATACAATTAATTGATGTGAGGGAAGAAACAGAAGCAAACATTGCTTTTTTACCTTCTTTTAAGTTATTGCCTTTGAGTCAATATGAGCAGTGGGGGAAACAAATTAAAACGATGTTTAACCCTGATTTAGAAACTATTGTTTTATGTCATCATGGTATTCGATCGGCTAATATGTGTCAATGGTTAGTCAGTCAGGGATTTAGTCAAGTAAAAAATGTTTCTGGTGGTATCGATGCCTATGCCATTTATGTTGATTCTTCTATTCCTCGCTATTAGACATCAACCATCTTTTCGATAGAGACGTAAAATTTTACGTCTTTACAAATACTTCACTCTTGACAAATACGAGGAGGCAGAGTGACGATCGATCGTCTAAACTGAGATAAATATTGTTCTAATGCCACCATATTAGCTAAATTCAAACTATAGTAAGTCCATTTACCTTGCTGACGAGTATTAACTAAATTCGCCTCCCGTAAAGTTTTGAGGTGAAAAGATAACTTCGACTGAGGAATATCTAAAATTTCGGTAAGTTCACATACACATAACTCACGATTACTTAATAACTCCAATACCTCCATTCTCAAACTATCAGATAAAGCCTGAAATCCCTTAACAAAACTTTCTTGACTATTAATTTCTGTGAAAACCATACATAACATAAATAGACGATAAACAAAAAAGGTTCGTAGTTAATGGCTTTAGCCATTTTTCTATCATTACCTATCCTAATTACATTAACATTGAGACACCATAAGAAGCTAAAAGCCGAAGAAAATATCTACAATAGAATATAAAGTTTTGTAACAATTAAAAATTTCCATCACATCGTGAATTTTCTAAAAACCTTTCAAAGTATAGAAAAAAGTAAGTTAATCAATTTAGTCATCTTGTTTTTTTGTGCCTTATGTTTCTGGACAAGCATAACCTGTTTATTACCAGTTTTACCTGCCTATATTCAAGATATTGGCGCAACGGCGAAACAAGTAGGCTATGTTATGGGATGTTTTGCCATTGGCTTATTGTTATCGAGGGTGTGGTTAGGAAAATTAGCTGATGAAGGATTAACCAAGTTAATCCAAGGTATCAAGATAAATTCTCAGATAACTAATTTTTTGAGCCGATTTTTACGTCAATTTATCGGTAAATTAGTTGATTATCCTAGTCGTAAAATAGTAATTATTATAGGTACTTTAGTGGCAACTCTTGCACCCATGGGTTATTTATTCTTCGATTCCATTCCGCAATTGATGGTTATTCGTGCCTTTCATGGTGTCAGTATTGCCGCTTTTACCACGGGTTACAGCGCTTTAGTGGTGGATTTGTCTCCCCCCAAGCAAAGGGGAGAATTGATTGGTTATATGAGCCTTGCAGTGCCTGTGGGTATGGCTTTTGGACCTGCTGTCGGTGGTTTCTTACAGGAAGCAACTAGCTATCAAGTTTTGTTTTCTGTATCCGCATTGTGTGGCATTTTAGCATTAATTTCAGCGATACAAATTCGGGAATTTGACTCTTTGAAGAAAAAACAAAACGACATTACTAATCTAAAATATCATAAACTTGATGGAGTCAATGATCGAACTTTTAAAGAAATTATTTTTAATGCTTCCTTTCTAGTTCCCACGATTATCTTATTACTCATCGGCACTTTATTCGGTGCATTAGTAACATTTTTACCTCTTTATTTAAGAGAAACAGGTATTCAATTTAATGTCGGTTTATTTTATACTGTCGCTGCGATCGCATCTTTTATCGTCAGATTTATTTCAGGTAGTTCATCTGATAAATATGGTAGAGGAATTTTTATAACTATTAGCATCTTTTGTTATATATTGTCCATGATTTTATTAACTTTTGCCCATAGTGGCGGTATGTTATTATTATCCGCCTTATCCGAAGGCATGGGGGCGGGGATGTTAGTACCGATTATTCTAGCATTAATATCCGATCGATGTCACCCCACAGAAAGAGGAAAGGTATTTGCTATCTGTGTGAGTGGTTTTGATGTGGGAGTAGCATTAGGAGGACCTGTTTTAGGCAGTTTATTGCTAGACTTTGGTTATCGTTTTCTGTTTGGTGTGACAGTGATAATGGCAATTTTGGCGTTAATAGTTTTTATGGGTTTTTCTAATAAAAATATCTCTAATTCATGGCGTTTTGCTTTCGGTTACGCACGAGATTTATATGCGATTAAATAAGAAATGGAGATTAGACTTCAATTAACTTAACAACATTATCCTCATTATGAGCCAAATAATAAGCAAAATGTCTCGCTAAAGGCGGTACAAACACAAATGGACTGGTAAACCCCGAAAATATCGATAATCCTTCGATTTGCTCCAGTTTTCGCACCTGAAAAGCTTTTCCTTGAGTGAATGCTACCTGACAATTATGCCATGTACCTTGTAGTTGTGACAGTACAGGTAAAACTTGCTCGATCGAGCTACGAATTCTTGCCTCACTAGCTCTAGCATCGATTTTAACATCAATATTTGTAATAATTTGACTGATTTGACCTAAACAAAAACTACCGTCTAAAAATTGTATTGCCCCTGCTTCTAGCACATCTCCTTGTAGTGTATTATTCGGATGCTCCCAATTGTCAATATCCAGTTGTTTTTCTGTGTCAAGGCGTTTTGTGGTGCAAGGCATTACTAAAGTTCTCAATTTAATCTCCGAAGGAGGAGTTTTAATTAACTGAGCATGACTGAAATAAATCGGGAAATTTATCCCTAAATTCTGTAAAATTTGACGGGAAAATCCTCCAGCACAAACAATTACTTGATCAGCTAAATAACAATTATTTTTAGTAGTTACTCCTTGAATTTTATCAGCTTTTTTATCAATAGATATTACTAACTCATTTTCGATTTTTCCTCCTAGTTTTAAGAAGGCTTTTTTATAGGCTAAAATTAGTTTTTCTGGGTTAACATGACCTTGAGGAAATAGTAATGAACCTTCGATCGAGCTTTGATTAATTAAGGGTTCTAAGGCGACAGTTTCAGCGGAATCTAAAAATTTTGGTTTAATATTAAAACTTTGATAATTATTAAAAGTTTCTCTAGGATTTTGATTTTTATCGATCGTAAATAATAAATCAATTTCCCTAAACTCAGTATCTGCGTCTAATTCTTCACTCAATTGACGATGAATATTAATACCTTCATCACATAATTGATTTGTTAAATTATCCGTGCCACACCAATAGGCAATTCCACCATAACTATAAACCGTTGCATTATTAAAAATAGCATCTTTTTCTAATAACAAAACCTTAAAATTTTGCTTCACTAATTCATAGGCTAAAGCTGAACCAGTTAAGCCACCGCCCAGAATAATAATGTCAGATACTAATTTAATTTGACTCATATTAACCTATACTGTCCATGAAATTATGATCAATTATCACTATATCAGAATTACCCAAAAATTAATAGTAATAATAAAAAACTATAACCGCCAACAGCTTCCATGATATATCGCCAATTTTTCTGATAACGTCGAGAATGCCATGTGCGTAATTCTCCATTAAATCCCCTCGATTTTAACCCTAATGATATTTGTCGATAATTCTCTAATGTTTTCGTTAGTAATTGTGCGATCGCCAAACTCAAACTATAAATTCCCCTACGCCAATTAAGATAACCAAAACGGGATTTTTGAGCGGTGATTAATTCGGAAGCAGTAACAGTTAATACAAAAATAAAACGATACATCAACAATAATAAATCCGTTAACAAGGAAGGACATTTACACCGTTGTAAAACAGCGATAACTTCTCCAAAGGGTATAGTTAACAGAATGAAATACATACATGAGGTTAAACACCACGATCGAGCTAAAATTGTTAATCCTTGTGTAATACCCTGCCAACTTAGATAAATAAAAAAGTTACCTAAAGGCACTCCCCAAATCATATCTTCGGTAAAATTAGGCAAAGAAGCCCTAACACCGAGAATTAATGCGGGTAAACTGATAAACCAAAAACCGAAGGGAATCGCCAATAGTTGACTATAGACAACAAAAGGAATCCCCCCATAAACCACTATCCATAATATTAACCAAACACTTATCAAAATTTGAATAGATATAGGAGACAAATACCCTAAAATAAATAATGATAGGGCAAATATTAGTTTATGTTCTGGGGGGATCGATCGTAATTTATTCCCATAGGCTAAAGAATCAATTTGATGGTGCATTCATGATGTATTAAGTGTTAGACAATAAAAAGGGTATTAATATATAATCTACCGTGTAATTCATTATACCCCTAATAAATGGAATTATCAACATAAAATTCTTTGAATTTAACAATTTTTATTTAGCCTAGCACCCTTCAAACCTTTTATCAGAATGGGAGCAAGAATACCCTATCCTTCTTTAAGGTAGGGATGAATTGCGACCAACGAAAAGAAACGCCCGATAGGGCATCCTTAAAAAAAAAATAGTGGCGATTCACAAAAGTTGCCACTATAATGAAAAATAATATAAAATTCTGAATTAATCAGAAAAAAGATAATAATGATCGTAACTCATAAGTACAAACTTAAGCCATCGGAATCCCAAGAGAAAATAATGCTTAACTGGATTTCGATGCTTAGAAGCAATTATAACTATTGCTTGAGGCATAGGATAGAAGCCTATGAGGAGGTCAAAGTTCTACGACTAGGCGAATACTGTGACTTGAAATCGAGAGCTTCGTGCACTCCATTGACTTGCTCTGTGTTCAAAAACTCTAACTTAGGTGAACCCTTTAAAAATAATGGGAAAAAGCGAAATGCTTATGAACAGCAATCTTCAGAATTACCTAGTCTAAAGAAGTCTCATCCTTGGTACAAAACTATTCACTCTACGGTATTACAACAAAATCTTAGACGATTAGATAAGGCGTTTCAAAATTTCTTTGATGGTGGTAAAGGTTATCCTAAGTTCAAAAAACGCCATCAGTTTAAGAGTTTCAGCTATCCGCCAAATCAGGTGAAAGTAGAAGGAGACAAAATCTATCTGCCTTCTATCGGTTGGATGAGGATGCACCTATCACGTCCGTTGAAAGAAGGGTTTGAAATGAGAAGTGTTACTATCAGACAAAAAGCCGATGGTTTCTATGTGGCGATTCAGTTAGAAGATAAGACTATACCTCAAACACAACCTATTGAATTGACTCAGGTTAAAGCGGTTGTAGGGGTTGATTGTGGGGCAAGACCTCATAAATTATTGGCGTTGTCTAATGGAGAAAATATCCCTAATCCTGAATTTGAAAAACGATTAGCGAAAAGAAAAACCCTTAGACAACGTAGAGCTAGTCGCAAAAGACGTGGTTCAAATAATCAACGTCAAGCCTTTAGATCATTAGCACGATTAGATCAAAAAATAGTAAATCAACGGGAGGATTACCAGTGGAAAGTTGCTCACAAGTTAAATTGTATCGCAGACGTAATAGTAATGGAAGACTTAAACATTCAAGGGATGATCCGTAAATGTAAGCCGAAACAGGATGAAAACGGACATTTCCTGAAAAATGGTCAATCAGCCAAAAAAGCTCTAAACCGCTTAATTAGAGATTGCTCTTGGGGTGAACTTAAGAATAAAATTCGTCAGGTAGCTGAAAAGTTTGGACGAATTTTCCTAGAAGTTAATCCTCAGTATAGCTCTCAAACCTGTTCCCATTGTGGTTTTAAGGACAAAAAAAATAGACATAAGGAAAGTTTCTTATGTCTAAATTGTGGTACTCTCGCCGATGCCGATACTAATGCTAGTATTACGTTAGCTAAAAGGGGTATAGAAAAACTTGGCATTAGTTTAAATGCTCTACTGGGGGTCACTCAGGAAGTTACGGGTACATCTGAATCAACAGATGCGAGAAATCGGGATATATCAGGGGCGTTAGTTTCTGAGCCTACCAACCCTCTACAACTTTCGTTGTTTGAGTGGATGTGCGGTCCAAGTAATTGGCTGTTAGAATCCCCATCTTTTACGAAGTAAGGTGAGGTTCTTCAACATACTAAATCAGTTTATTTTGCGTAACGTTCGTTATTAATTATGTCAACCCAAGAAGTTTTATTAGGAAAATCTTTACCAGAGTTAACCGACTGGATTACACAACAAGGACAACCAGCTTATCGAGGAAAACAGCTTTATCAGTGGTTATACGAAAAAGGAGCTAATTCTTGGGAGGAAATGACAGTTTTTCCCAAAAAATGGCGAGAAACTCAAGAAAATAATGTTATAGGTCGATCGAGCATCCATCATTATAGTACAGCACCCGATGAAACTCGTAAATATCTGTTAAAGTTAGCCGATGGTTTAATTATCGAAACCGTAGGCATCCCCAGCAGTAAAAGATTAACGGTGTGTGTATCTTCTCAAGTGGGTTGCATCATGGGTTGTGATTTTTGTGCCACAGGCAAAGGCGGATTTACTCGTAACCTTAAAGCCCATGAAATTATTGATCAAATTTTGACAGTACAAAAAGATTTTGATGAAAGGGTGTCTAATGTGGTATTTATGGGTATGGGTGAACCTTTATTAAACCTCCCCGAAGTCATAAAAGCGGTAAAATCCATCAATGAAGATATAGGTATTGGGCAACGATCGATTACAATATCCACCGTAGGATTACCGCAAAAAATTCTCGAATTAGCCCAACATCAGCTACAAATAACCTTTGCAGTCAGTATTCACGCCTCAAATCAAGAAGTAAGAGAAAAACTCATCCCTAGCGCCAATCATTACCCCCTCTCACAACTATTAAAAGAATGTCGAGAATATGTCAAAATCACAGGAAGAAGAGTAACCTTTGAATATATTTTATTAGCAGAAGTTAACGATTTACCTCACCATGCCAAAGAATTAGCCCAACATTTACGAGGATTTCAAACTCATGTGAATCTTATCCCCTATAATCCTATCTCTGAAGTGGACTATCAACGCCCTTCTAAAGAAAGAATTAACGACTTTTTCAATCAATTAAAACAAGAAAATATCGCCGTCAGTGTGCGTTATTCTCGTGGTTTAGAAGCTGATGCCGCCTGTGGGCAATTACGAGCAACCATTAATTAGACTTCTGGGAAAAATTAAATTTTTAATGGCTCAAACTATTGTAGAGACGTAAAATTTTATGTCTCTACCTAAAATATACCTCAGTTCGACATAAAGAAAATGATGAAAACTAGACAGGTGGACAAGTGGACAAGTGGACAGGGAGAAAAATTCTCAATATTTGATGTACTTTTGAGAGAATTTTATTCATTCATCAGAAATACAATCTTCCTGTCTTCCTGTCTTCGGAGTCTTCCAAGTCAGCCCTCACCTATTTTTATATCGAACTCAGGTGATGTCTATTAGATACGTTCAAAAATTTAATTCTACCTATGGAAAAATTGATAAAATAACGGATAAACCCTGTAGAGTTGAATAATAATATGAGTTTTCCCTCTGAACAATCCCCAGAAGCGTTAAAAGTTGAGGTTTCTTCTTTAAGAAGTCATATTGCTGACTTAACTAAATATAAAGTGGCGATGGAAGCCCAAGAAAAATTATTTCGATCGATTTTGATGATGGGTAATGTGGCTACTGGTAAATTAATGTTACGCTCCGTTATTCTTGAGATTACCGAAGTAAGTAGGGAATTACTCAGAGCAAAAGACGCTAGTTTATTTATTCTCGATGAAAAGGGAGTGATTACAGAAAGTATTTTAGCAAGAGGTCCTACTGTAAAAGAGGAAAAAGATTACTTAATCGGAGAAATTTTAGATAAAGGGTTGGCAGGATGGGTAGCGAAATATCGTCGTATGGCTTTAGTTAAAAATACTGAAGAAGATAATCGCTGGTTGCATTTTTATCCTCAACCCTATAAAGTGGGTTCGGCTTTGTGTATTCCTTTTTTGAGAGGCAGTCGTATTTTAGGGATTTTGACTTTAACTCATCCTAAACCAAATCATTTTACTCAGGATATGGCAGATTTTATGACCATGTATTCTCCCGCTATCTCGATCGTGCTAGATTATGCCCGAATGTATCTCGCAATTAGCAATTAGCAATTAGCAATTAGCAACTCCCCAATTCCCCAACTCCCCAACTCCCAACTCCCCAACCCCCCAAATCCCCAATTCCCCCTATGATCATTTTGGGTGCAATGCAAGTTAAGATTTAAAATTGATAGAATACGGTAGAAAAAGAATTTAGATTGATTATGGTGACAACTACGAGTTCTCAAACATTCTCCTTACAAGCTAACGCTAGTAAAGTAGTCAAAGAAATTAATTGGCCCTTATTAACCTCGATCGCATTTCATGGGGTATTTTTTACCGTAGTATTTCCTCAATGGCAAGATTATAATAGTTCTAAGGCTAATAATGGGTTAGATAACACTCCCATTGTGCAATTAAATGCCATTGAACAAACTCGTTTACCTAACTTAACACCGCAGACTTCTTTTAATTGGGATAGTTTAAACACACTTCCTCAAGGGGATACGTCTTTACCTTCTATACCGTTATCGGCTTTAGATATACCTACTCCTCCCCCGATGGCAAATTTTCCCATGCCTAGTTTTGATAATAGTGTCTTTATGGATTTACCCGCCCCTCCTTCTTTACCACCAGCGGTGAGTCTTCCTCCAGTTAGCTATTCTGATAATTTTTATCTCCCGACTCCTTCTATTCCTTCTCCCACAGAATTACCTCCTCCCCCTCCTCTGAATCAGAATGCCATAGCGACACTACCTCCTGCTATTAATTTTGATACTCCAAAAGATGGTAATATCATTGATATTACGGCTGATCCTACCAATGAAAGAGCCATTACTCCTGAAGAATCTATCATTAGGCAACAAATATTTGCTAACTCAGAAATTGAAATAACGGCTAATCCTAGGGATGTGATTAATGGCAAAGTTAATTATACTCCTCAAATACGGGGAGAAAATGATCCACCTTTAGCTTTTCAACCTAATGCTAGTTTAGTGGCTAAACTTCAGAAGGAAACTCAAAATACTAGCGATGAAGATGCTCGAAAAAACTATGTTGCTTGGGCAACACAAGTACAAAACGTCACTCCTCAACAATTAACTTTAAGCGGTATCTATCCTAAAGATGCTTGTGTAGGCAAATTAGAAGGCACTGCCGCCTATGGTGTTACGGTGGATTCGGCTGGAAGTGTTGTTAATACTCAATTAATCAAAAGTTCGGGGTATCCTTTATTTAATGATCAAGCCTTGAGACAAATTAGAAGTCATGGTTTTGCTAACGACACTGGTACAAATAAACCCTATCATGTCTATGTTAACTATAATTATAATGCTCAAATCTGTCCGTCTTTGTCTATTTCTAATGTAGGTAATACTCCTCAAAATTCGATCGAACCGAATCCTCCTGCTACCTTCACCCCCCCCAAAACAGAATCCAATACTGTCATTCCTCGAAATTCGATCGAACCTAATCAACCGAATACTTCTAAACCTCCGGCTACATTCTCTATTCCCAAAACAGAATCTAATCCTCCTAAACCCGAAACAAATATTGACGTTAAACCAGTACAAGAAAAACCAGCACCCAGTGCAGTAGTAACTCCGGAAAAACCTCCCGAAATAACTCCTGTTGTGCCTCAACCAACATTACCTGAGTTGAAACCTTTAATTGAAAATAAAGCACCATCATCTCAGAAAACTTTGGAAATAGAAACATCTCCTTCTCCAGTTACCCAAGAGTAAGAATAAATCAAATTCAGTTCAATAAGACTCGATCGAGTTACCATGAAAATGAAGCATTAGAAAAAGTTGCTTTTTGTCATTTCCTGAATTTGTCTAAAACTACAGTATATAAAGGATAATTTAATCATGGATGAAATTAATGAACAAAGAAATTATCGCCGTATTCTCGCTGTTTGTCGCATTTTAGATTCTGATAGTAAATTTTTAGGTTTTACCCTTGATTTGACTCCTAAGGGGATTCAAATGATTATCAATAAAGATTTTCCTCCACAACCAAAATTTGAAATTATTTTGAGTCAGGCAAGGGAAAATGAAGTGATGGGGAATGATCTTAAAGTTAAAATACAACAAATTTGGCGATCGTCCACCAGCGAAGAATTTGATCAAATTGGAGGTAAAATTATTGAGGCTGATTCTTCCGAAGCCTTAGAAAATTTAGTGGCATATTGCGATCGAAAAGCCAAAGAAAGATACCAATTTGACCTAGAATCAAAGTCAGAATCTTAACTTCCACGGGTAAAAATACAGGACTGAACGGAGTCGAACCGTTATTTAACACTTAGGAGGTGTTTGTTCTATCCATTGAACTACAGCCCCAACTCATTTAGTCAATAAACTTATTAAGTTTTGTTACTAACTTTAGCTTATCTTATTTTTCTGATTGTTTTTCATTTTTTTGGGTAATAATATATTAAAGTCAGAACTCGTATTAACAATAAAATATAATGATGAAGGGTTACAACAAAAAATAATTAATATATAAAAAAAATATACTTCATTTTATGAACTTTGTTTATCAAGGATTTTGACTTTAAAGCAATATCTCAATTTAAGTCAAAGAGGTTGAAAATAAATGCGATGATACCAAAAAAATCCTTAAAAGATAAGTTATTCGGGGAAATTTTAGAGGAAGCAGGTTTAATACTACCCGGACAAATTCAGGTAGCTTTAATGGAGCAAACTATTTATACTGATCTGAAATTAGGAGAAATTTTAGTTCTTCATAATTGGATTCAACAACAAACTGCGGACTTTTTTGGAGAAAAAATAAAGATAATAATTCAAGAAACTAAAAAAAGAAAGTTAGGATATTATTTATCTGAGGCTGGTTTATTGGGCGAAAATCAGATAAAGGCAATTATTGAAGAACAGAAAAAATTAGGGGTGAAATTTGGCGCTTTAGCAGTATTAAAAGGTTGTATTAAACAGGATACTCTCACTTTTTTCTTAGATAACTTTGTGCCTGATAATGGGAAAACTACGGATTTTCAATATTTAGATAAAACTACTATTAATTCTAAAAGAGAAACTAAGAAGCAACAACAACAAGAGATCGATCGAAATATTATTTTATCCGATACTGAAATCATTACCTCTTCTAAAACTACTGTACATAATTATGAAGAATTATTACAGGAGGGGTTAGATGATATTCCTTGGGTTAACTAGAATTATTATAAAATCAATAATGATAAATCAATAACGATTTCATGGACAACAACAATCAAAATGACACTGATTTGGAAAGTTTCTTTAACTTGGCGTTGGATTTACTTTGTATTGCTGATTTGAAAGGACATTTTCTGAAAGTTAGTAAAGCATGGGAAACTATTTTAGGTTATTCTGTAACAGAACTAGAAGGTCATTATTTTCTTGATTTAGTTCATCCTGACGATGTAGAGAAAACGTTACAAGTTATGGCTCAATTAGCCAATCATCAGAAAATACTATATTTTGAAAATCGTTATCTTTGTCGTGATGGTACTTATCGTTATATTGAATGGCGATCGAACTATTACAATAACCTAATTTATGCAGTGGCAAGGGATATTACGGAAAGAAAAAAAATCGACGCAGAATTATTAAAAATAACTTCCTTACTTAACAATGCCCAAAAAATAGCCAATATGGGCGGATGGGAATTAGACTTAGCCACAGGGAAAACTTTTTGGAGTGACGAAGTTTATAGTATTCATGAAGTTGATAAAGATTTTGACCATAATAAAATTAACGGCATTGAATTTTATCATCCCGAAGATCAACATCTGATTATTAATGCTTTAAATAGTACCCAAAAAGAAAAAAAATCTTTTGATGTCACCTGTCGCTTTATTACCGCTAAAAATAATCTTCGTTGGGTGAGAGTGTCTGGTTATCCTCTCATGGAAAATGGGGAGTTAGTGCGAATAATTGGTATGTTTCAGGATATTACGATACACAAAGAAAGAGAAGAAGTTATTAAAAAAGAACAAAATTTTTCCAGTGGGATTATCCAAAATCTGGGAGATGGTTTTTCGATCGTGAATGTCGATGGCAGACAAATAGAAGTTAATCAAGCCTTCTGTGAAATGACAGGGTTTACTAAACAAGAATTGTTAAACCAATTTCCACCTTATATTTATTGGCCTCCAGAAGAATACGATAATATCAATCTTGCTTTTCAACAAGCATTATCTAGTGAATTACAACATAATGATTTTGAATTAATTTTTCAGAGAAAAAATGGCGATCGATTTCCTGTAATTGTTAGTAGTTCAAGGATTGAAGATGAACAAGGAAATATAATCATTTTTTTCGCTACCATCAAAGACATCACAGAAAGAAAACAAAGAGAGATTGAACTAAAAGAAACCAAAAATCAATTACAAAATGTAATCGCATCTTTAACAGAAGTACTTTGGTCAATTAGTGTACCAGAGTTTAAAGTTATCTATATTAGTCCTAGTGTTGAGAAAATTTACGGTATTTCCCATGAAGAATGGATGAAAGATTACTCTAATTGGTATCGAGTTATTCACCCTGAAGATCAAGATATTATAAGTGTTATCTGGAAAAGTATGGAGGAAAAAGGCTTTTCTGAAACAGAATACCGCATTATTACTCCTCAAGGTAAAGTCAAATGGATTTCTAGTAAAGCTAGATATGTATTTAATCAAGAAGGTGAAAGGATTAGAATTGATGGTATCGCCACGGATATTACTGAAAATCAACTAACAAAAATTGCCTTAGCCCAAAGTGAAGCTCAACTCAAAAATATGATTGAGAATTTACCCGGGGTGGCTTATCAGTGTCTTAATGATGAGGAATATACCACTATATTTATTAGTGATGAAATTGAAAGGTTAACGGGATATAAAACTCAAGATTTCATCGATAATAATATTAGTTTACAACGAATTATACGAAAAGATTATCAAGAGACTATTCGAGAGAATGTGAATGAATGTTTACAGGAAAAAAGAAATTTTGAAATTCAATATCCCATGATTACCGTTAATCATGAAACAATTTGGGTATATGAAAAAGGTAAGGGGATTTTCGATCGAGAGGGTAATTTAAAATATATAGAAGGGTTAATATTTGACATCACCAACCAAAAAAATACTGAGACACAATTACAAAAAATTAACGAAGAATTAGTCAGAAAAGAGAAAATGTTACGCGCTATTTCTCAAGCTACTAAAGAATTATTATCTAACAAAGATGTCGATCGAGCCATTGCCTATGCTTTAGCCACCATCGGGGAAGCCATAGAAATAGATCAAGCCTACTATTTAAGTATTAAATATGAAAAACCAGAAATTCTCTTTAGTAATGAATATGAATGGTATCGAGACGGCAGAAAACCACAAATAAAGAATCCTAAATTACAAAATATTCCCGTGTCAGTTTTTCCCGAAGCCGCAAAAATCATGATGGAAGGTAAACCTTTTCAACGTCTGACAAAAAACATTGCCGATGATGTACCGTTTAAACAAGTATTATTAGAAGAAAATATCAAATCATTTATTTATATCCCCATTTTTTGTAATAATTTAGTTCAAGGAGAAATAGGTTTTGATGACTGTCATCAAGAAAGAATTTGGACAGAAGGAGAAATAGGTTTATTATCTAGTTTTGCTGATAGTATTTCTAGCGCCATGGAAAGAAAAAACCTTGAAGAAAATCTCCTCCTCGCAAAACGTCAAGCCGAATCAGCAAATCGAGCCAAATCAGAATTTTTAGCGAATATGAGTCATGAAATTCGCACCCCTCTCAATGGTGTTATTGGTTTTTCCGATCTTTTATTACAAACAAATGTAGATGATACCCAGAGACAATATTTAAAATTAGTTCATCAATCAGGTAATATTCTTCAGGATTTAATCAACGATATACTAGATTTTTCTAAAATTGAAGCAGGAAAACTAGAGTTAGTCATCGAAAAACATGATTTATGGGAAATTTGTAATCAAGTCATCGATGTTATTCGTTTTAAAATTCAAGATAAATCTATTAAATTACTTCTCAATATTCCTCCGAATTTACCCCGTTTTGCATGGCTAGATGATTTAAGGTTAAAGCAAGTATTAATTAATCTTTTAAGTAACTCTGGTAAATTTACTAACACAGGAAAAATTGAGTTATCAATTAAAATTCTTCATCAAAAAGATACTATTTATACCCTCGAATTTTCTGTGAGGGATACAGGTATTGGCATTTCTCCCGAAAAACAAAAAACTATTTTTTCGGCTTTCTCTCAGGAAGATGAATCGACAACTCGTAAATATGGTGGCACTGGTTTAGGTTTAACTATCTCGAATAAATTGGTAAATTTGATGGGTAGTCAGTTGCAGTTAGAGAGTATTCAAGGAAAAGGTAGTTATTTTTTCTTTGTTTTAGAATTACCTATGACTACAAAAGGTTCGATCGAGCCTCCCCAATCTATAGAGAATGTGATTTCTCCTCCTTCCGAAAACAAAATTATTAATGATTATTCTGCCTATAAAATTTTGATAGTAGAAGATAATCGAGTTAACATCACTTTAGCAACGGTAATGATTAATAAACTGTTACCTCAAATTACCATTATTCAAGCAAAAAATGGTCAGGAAGCCATCGAAAAATATCAACAATTTAATCCAGACATTATTTTAATGGATATACAAATGCCCGTTATGAGTGGTTATGAAGCCACCGAAAAAATTAGGGAAATCAATAAAAATATCCCCATTATCGCCTTAACGGCTTGTACAGTAAAAGGTGAAAAAGAAAAATGTTTAGAATTAGGAATGACTGATTACTTACATAAACCTATCAATTCTGAAGAATTTTCTCGTATCATCAGTCAATACTTTGAGAATTAGGGATTAAACAACACATTAGACATCTCCAAAAATCATGGTTTTTGATCCCCCTAAATCCCCCTTAATAAGGGGGACTTTCTGTCATATTTCCCCCTTTTTTAAGGGGGGCAAGGGGGGATCGATTATCAAAATTACGACTTGTCAAACAGCTTCTTAGAAATTAATCGTTATGATGATTATTTTATATTAAGTTTATAGGGTAAAATACTATAGATTTGATGAGGATTTTCTAAAATTTCTTTGAGACTTAATTCTGTATTTAGTTCCCAAATAAGATGCACTAAAGTTTCTTTATCTGTTAAATTTTTCCCTATTTTGCTATCACTTAATCTGTTTAATAATTCTACTTCCCATGTTCTACTTTCAGGATAGGATACCACCTCATAATTATTATTTAATTGCAGTTTTTCGTTAAGATATTCAAGGGAGGAATCTAATCCTCCAATCTCGTCAATTAAACCGATTTTTAAAGCGGATTTTCCAGACCAAACTCGTCCTTGTGCTATTTCTGCAACTTTAGGAATGGGCATATTTCTTGCCTCAGATACCCTTTCTAAAAATAACTCATAAATATTATCCACGCTTTGTTGAATAATAGCTAATTCTGCTTCAGTTTTTGGTCTAAATGTGTTGCTTAAATCAGCAAAATTATTAGTTTTTACCACATCATTACTAACACCATTATTCTTAGTAATATCTTCTACATTAAATAATAAACCGAACACCCCGATCGAACCTGTAATAGTTTGATTACTAGCAAAAATTCTTTCTCCTGCCGTGGCTATCCAATATCCCCCAGAAGCGGCAACATCTCCCATAGAAATTACAAGGGGTTTCTCTTTGGCGGTTAACTGTAATTCTCTTAAAATCAATTCCGATGCAACGGCACTTCCCCCCGGGCTATTGATTCTGACTACCACTGCCTTAACTTCTTTATTTGCTCGTATTTTCCTAATTTCATCGACAAAACGAGTGCTACCAACTTCTGATATTCTACCCTGTCCATCGACGATCGAACCTTCCACATAAAGAATGGCAATCTTATTAGTTTGAGCAGTATTAGAGGAATCATTGGCACTTAAATAATCTCGGATACTAATTTGACGAAAAGAATCTTCATTTGTACTATTAGTAATAGTTTTGAGTCGATCGATAATTTCATCCTGATAAATTAACTGATCAACTAACTTTAAATCTTTCGCTTCTTGGGCTTGTAAAATACCTTTATTATCGGCAATATTATTAATTTCTCCTGTTTTTAAAGGACGATTTTTAATAATATTTTCTAAGTATGAATCCCATAAATCATCTAACAATTCTGAGGTTTGAATCTCACTTTCTGGACTAAAATCATTTCGAGTAAAAGGTTCAACCGCAGACTTAAATTTACCCACTCTAGTTACTTGTAAACCAATACCATATTTTTCTAAACCAGAGGCAAAAAATAACTGCGAACTTGCAAAACCATTCATTTCCATTGCACCAATGGGATTCAGATTAATTTCATCAGCAATAGATGTTAAAAAGTAATCTTTTTCACCCTGAGAAACGTTATAAGCAATGATTTTTTTACCCCTAGCTTTAAAATTTTCAAGGGCGGTTCTAATCTCTGCTAAACTAGCGTATCCTGTGGTAAGATTTCCCCTACTACCATCTAAATATAAGGCAGTAATTCGATCGTCCTCAGAGGCTTTATTAATAGCAGAAGTTATCTCCCTTAAAGTTAAAGTTGGCACAGTATCACTACTAAGCAAAGAAGATAAACTACTTTCAGATTGAGCATCACTAATTTGAGTATTAAGGTTAAAAACTAAAGCTGATTGATTCTCAATTTTTGGGGTATTATTAGATAATAATAAGGCTAAAAAAAAGATTAATAATCCCCCTCCGCTTAAAGCAAAAAAGAAAAATAATCCTGCTAAACTACCCACAAAACTAGCGAAGGTTTGTTGTAAAAAATTTTTCATAATCGATAATAAATAATGAATAATAAATTATTAGATTCTTAATTCTACATTTTTTTGTGTCATTGCGAGGCATGAAGCAATCTCTCAACCTCAATTTTGAATTAATTTAGCTAACAACCTTTTTCAATTCCCCTGATTATTTGATAAAATAAGAAATCTAGTTAACAAAACTTTACATATCGTCAAACAGAGGAAAAGAAGATGAGTCAACAATCGATCGATCGAGCCGAAAACCATGATAATAATGGTAAATCCAATATTGTCGCTAACTTAGACTCCCCTAACCTCTCCTTTGAAGACGATATTCCCGAAGAAAATAAAAAAGGTAACGGTTTAATCTTAGGTATCCTTATCGGCATTATCGGTACAATGATAGGGCTAAAAATTGTTAACGGAAATCCTACCCCAGAAACCACTCCAGTATCTTCCCCCCTAGTAACAGAAACCATAAACACTAATCAAACTATCTCGACTACAACAGCACAAATTAAGCAAATTGACAGAAAAATAGAAGTTACAGGCACAGTTTCCCCCTACGAATTAATTCCTGTCATGTCTCAAAGTAGTAATCTACAGATTAAGGAAATATTAGTTGATGAAGGAGACATGGTGACTCAAGGACAAATTTTGATTCGTCTCGATGATACTATCCTACAAGCAGAGTTGAAACAAGCTCAAGCCGGAGTAGTACAAGCTCAGGCTAGACTAGCAGAAGTCAAAGCAGGTACAAGAAAAGAGGAGTTACAAAGAGCGAATGAAAATGTTAACTTTGCTCAAGCTGACTTATTACAAGCAGAATCAGATTTGCAATTAGCACGAACGAAACTAGCCAGAAATAAACAGTTAGAAGCAGAAGGCGCAATTCCTAGGGATAGACTAGACGAGTTGATTAATGATGAATCCACCAAAAAATTTAATGTCACTAAAAATCAGGCTAGATTCAGAGAAGCTAAACAAAGATTAGCAGAATTACAAAAAGGAGAGCGTGAAGAAGTTATTGCCCAAGCTGAAGCTAGTTTAGTGGAAGCTCAAACAAGGGTAAAATTAGTAGAAGCAAGGTTAAAGGATACCATTATTCAATCTCCTGTTAACGGTAAAATTGCTGAAAGAAATGCGAGAGTAGGAGATGTCACTTCTTCTTTTAACGATCGAAAATTATTTACTATTATTGAAGAAGGGCGACTAGAATTACAGGTAAAAGTGCCAGAAAATCAACTAAAAGAGATTGCATCAGGGCAAAAAGTCTTAATTTCTTCCTCTGCCAACCCCAATCTTCAGTTAACGGGCATTGTGAGAGAGATTAACCCCATTATCGATGAGCAATCTCGCCAAGGCATAGTCAAAGTAGATTTACCCGATAATAATAATTTAAAGTCGGGAATGTTTGTACAGACATCCATCATTACTAACACAAAATCTAGCTTAACCGTACCCATGTCAGCAGTTTTACCTCAAAGAGATAGCACTGGGGTTGTTTATATAGTCAAACCAGACAACACCGTCAAAATGCAACAAGTTTCTCTAGGGGAAATTATTAATAATCAAGATATAATCATCGTTTCGGGATTAAATGTCGGAGATGTTATTGCTTTAAAAGGAGTAAATTATCTTCAAGACGGCAGTAAAATTTCGATCGAAAATGATCAATAGGGTGTGATGAAATCATCTGTTTACAGAAGACATCTCCAGAAATTAAATTTTTGACTATTAGACTTCTCCAACTCAATTCTCAATTCTCCATTCTCAATTCTCCATTCTCCATTCTCCATTCTCCATTCTCCATTCTCCATTTATTTCTCATTAGAATCAACTCGACGATGGCGCCATACTTGCCACCCCGTATAAATTAACAACATCGTTGCGGCAAAAGCATAAACTCCCCCACTAGGGAAACCAGAAAATACAAGGGCAAAACTCCCCACCCACAGGGTTAAAGCATAGATAAATAATACAGTCAAACGTTGAGAAACTCCAGCTTTTAAAAGACGATGATGTAAATGACGATTATCCGCTAAAAAGGGAGATTTACCTTGCGCTACCCTCGAAAAAATTACCCAAGACATATCTAAAATAGGTACAGCTAAAATAATGTAAGGTAAAACTACTGCCGTCACGGCGGCGGTTTTCGCTAAACCAATGACTCCCACTCCTGCTAACATAAATCCCATAAAATATGCCCCCCCGTCTCCCATAAATATCTCGGCAGGGTTGAAGTTATATCTTAAAAATCCTAATGCGCCTCCTGCTAAGGCTGCCGCTAATAAGGCGGCGGCAGGTTGATTCATGAATAAACTCACAATAAGCATCACCACTGCACCAATGCCACAGACTCCAGCGGCTAATCCGTCTAAACCGTCAATCCAGTTAATGGCGTTTACCATACCTACTAACCAAATTACGGTAATAGGAAGACTTAACCACCACATATCAAGGTTAATTAAATGTCCAAAGGGAAGGGTAAAAAATTCGATTCTGACTCCTTTATACCATGCAAAACCAGCGACGATCGACTGCATCAGAAGACGAGAGGAAGGGGAAAGATTAAATAAATCATCGGCTAAACCAATAAAAAAGAAAAATACAGCACCAATGGTAACCCCCCAAATTTCAGCATCTTTTTCTGGGGATAATATACCAAATCCCCCTAACCACCATACAATTAATAATCCTGCCGTTGTACCTGCAAATATTGCTACTCCCCCTATACGCACGATCGGTTTCCGATGTACTTTACGAGGATCAGGTTTGTCCACATGACCACTTTTAAGCCCGATCGTTTTTACTACAGGAGTACTCCATAAGACAACATTCATGGAGACAAGAAAGGCAATAAGATGATAGATTTCGTTAGTTTTGGATAATGCACCATTCATAGGTTAGTCAAGGGAAGGGGATTAGTATTAATACCATATAAATCATAGCTTACCCCAGTTATATTAACCTGATTTGGTTATGTCTTTTTTAAATAATTAACCTTTAAAAGTTATCAATGACAATACGATCGTCCTCTTTTTCCCATAATGCCCTATTTAAAGCATTTTCAGCTACTTCAATTAAAATATTTGGCGGTAAAGCCTGACTAGGAATACCTGTGGCAATACCAAAACTGAAACTGATATATTCACTAAAATCAGAGTAATGATGGGGTATTTGCAAATCTTTAATGTTTTTGTTGATTATTTCGGCAACTTTTTGCGCACCATCTTGATCTGTATTTGGTAATAGAATAGCAAATTTTCCCTGATTAAATACTCCCACAAAATCTCCCGGTCTTTTGACAGTGGATTTAATCATATTACCAATGATTTCTAAACAGTTGTCGATTAAATCTTTTTCATGATTTTCTTGATAATTGATAAAATCGTTAATTTCTCCCATAATTAAAGAAATATTTGTTCCTGCTAAATCTCCAAAACTCGATCGTTGTCTTGCACCTCTGAGCCATTCCTGTGATAAAGTTTTTTCAAATTCTTCTTTTTGTGGTAGGATGCTCGATCGATCTTCTTGATTAATTTTTGCTAATTCTAATTTAGCTTTTTCTAGGGCTAATTTGAGTTTTTGATAATGGGGTATTAATTTGTGAAGTTGATTTGTTTTCTCCGTTAATTCTTTCCGCAGACTTTTTAATTGTATTTGTATCGATATTTTATGGAGTATTTCTGCCGAACTAAAGGGATAATTGATATAATCTGAACCTCCAGCATTAAACATAGTTTCAGCGTCAAAATAACGTTGATCTCTATTGATAAAAATAACGGGGATATTTTCCCCTATTTCTAAGAGTTTAATTTTTTTACAAACTAAATAAACATCTTTATCTTTAAAAGTTGCACTAAGCAAAATTATATCTGGATGTTCACCATTAATTAAATCTAAAAGTTCAGATTCTTGATCGGTAATATTTACTTTATAATTAGCTTCATGAAGTAGCCTTAAAAAAAATTGACTTTGTTCTTCTAAATCATCGAAAATAATAATTTTTTTGTTCATGGTGTTCGATCGACATTTTATATAGTAATTTTTTTAAAAGTTCTCAAAAACTTTAACTAACATTAAGATTAGTTCATCTTGTATAATAGATGGAGAATTATTCTATATCAATCATAAAATAAAATCGTCTTTTTTAGACTTCTGGGAAAAATTAAATTTTAAGAAGCTAAAATCATCGTAGAAGCGTAAACTTTTACGCCTCTACAGAAATTATTAGATATGTCGATTTTGTGTTTAGGCTTATTGTATAGTATATTTTTTCTCAGAAAATTTTAATTAATTTAAAATAATGTTATCAATTATCCACAATTTTAACTCCAACTTTTGCCAATATTTTCAACAAATTTGATTCTTTTATTAAATTTAATTGCTCTGAATTTTTAACTAAAAAAGCTCCTGCAAATCCCAAGGAATTAATCGAGATAGATTGATATTTTTCTTGGGTACGAGGTATGATCATCATCCAATCTTTTGTGATTAGTAAATTATAGTTTTGTGATGGTTTATTTTCCTCAATGTTAATATTTAATTGAGCTAATAATTGATGATAATATTTTAGGGTGATTTGTGATAATACTTGCGATGATTGTTGACTATCAAAAAAAACGATCGAGTGTAAAAATGGGAACTCTTTTAAAGTAATAATTTCTTGAGTATTTCTATAACTTAAAACTAAATCATTAATCGGGATAGTCTCAATTTCTTGAGCTAAAGGATAAGGTACTAATTGTAAATGTTTATGAGGTTGAGAAGCTCCCGATAATTTACCGCTATTATAAAACCCTAAACCATTAATTTCTGATAAAACTGTCCATAAAGCGGAAAAATCAGCTAAATTTAAAGCACTTTCTTGTTCTTCAAATTCACGGGTAACAATTAATAAATGATGGTCAAAAACATTAAATTTATTTAAAATAGCTACATGGCTATCGCTAATATTATCAACGAATAAATCTCGATCGTAGGGCAAAAAAGGATTAAAAGAGGTTTGAGATTTTTTTTGTTTCTTTTTTTCGTTATCTTTTCTCTCTAAATTTTCGACTATTCTAATCAGAAAAGGAATATGATCTTGTTTTAATATTTGATATGTTGTCAATATCGGGTGTAAGGCTTTTTTCTCAAGAGCTTTTTCTGTCACTAATTTTAGTTTTTCGACTAGACAAAGACTTTTTTTATCCATAGAAAATAATGTTATTAAAATATTTTTTTATAAATAAAATGAAAGGATAGATACAGCTAATAATTCATCGATTGCTTGTTTCATTGCGATCGAGATGTATTCTGTTAACATTAATGATAAATAAACCAATGAGAACTTATCGACATAATAACACATTCACACAAACACCAAAAAGCAACCCTTTAGCCTCTCTTCACCCATAATTTTATCCCGAAGTGAACTATAATTGATTAGTAAAATAGAGAATAAAAAGATAGATTATGACAACCACAGCAGATGATGTTTGGCAATTACTAGGAGAATTAGTTAACGCTCAAAAAGAAACAGAACGTATTTTAAAAGAACAATCTTTGGAAACCGATCGACGTTTTCAGGAAACAGAGCGTATTTTAAAAGAGCAATCTTTAGAAACAGAACGTATTTTGAAAGAGCAATCTTTAGAAACAGAACGTATTTTGAAAGAGCAATCTCGAAAAACCGATCAACAGATTAAGCAGGTTAATCAACAAATTGGTAAATTAGGTAATCGTTTAGGGGAGTTTGTAGAGTGGCAAGTGCGTCCTTCTGCCGTAGAGTTATTTAGACAAAGGGGGATTGATATTCATGAGATACAATCAGATGTATCAGTTAAGAGGGTGGATGGTGGTTTAGAAATCGATTTATTGGTGGTTAATGATACTGAAGTAGTTTTAGTGGAAGTAAAAAGTAAATTAACTCAGAGGGATGTGGATGAGCATAAGGAGCGTTTAAGTAAATTTAAAAAATTTATGCCCCGTTATCAAAATATGAAGGCTTATGGTGCTGTGGCGGCGATGGTTGTCAGTGATGAGGTAACAAATTATGCTTATAGTAACGGTTTATTTGTTTTAGCCCAAAGTGGAGAGAATATGACTATTACCAATAGTTCGCAATTTAAGCCTCAAGTATGGTAAGTTCGATTATTATTCGATCGAACCCCTAATCCGAAAAAACTCGTATTTAGATTTTGGCTGGAGAAAATATTGAAATTATCATATATTCAGATGGAAATTGGGAGTTTTTACCAAATGAAAGTTAATTTTGAAACAATGACAAAAGCTGAATTGAGAACCTATGTATTAAGTCATAAAGACGATGAAGAAGCATTAAGAGTTTTGATGAGTCGCCGTAGTGGTATTAAATATCAATTTGAGAATACAGAAGAAGGTAAACAACAAATTAAAAACTTAATTCAACAAAAAATAGAAGGGAAATTATAAACTAGGAGGTATCTAAGTTTACTGATTGAGAACAGAAAGATTGCTTATTTTCCATTGTCAATGGTCAACCGTTATGATATAATGTGGGGTTACGTTTTATCAGTAATATTTGGTGATGTCAGATAAATTTCCCCACCGTACAAAAATTGTAGCCACCGTAGGACCCGGTTGCGCTAATCCCGAAACCTTACGTCAAATGATTCTTGCAGGCGCTAATACTTTTCGCCTCAACTTTTCTCACGGTGATCATGATGTTCATCAGCGTAGCATTCGATTAATTCGTCAGGTAGAAAATGAGTTAAATCAACCCATTGGTATTTTACAAGATTTACAAGGACCAAAAATTAGACTAGGAAAATTTCCCTGTGGCTCGATCGAACTCCAAGAAGGCGATCGATATATTCTCACCAGTAGGGAAGTAGAATGTAATCAAGAAATAGGCTGTATTAGCTACGAAAATTTAGCCGAAGAAGTGCCTATTAACGCCAGAATCTTACTAGATGATGGTAGGGTAGAAATGGTAGTCAAAGAGATTGATTTAGACAAAAAAGACTTACACTGTCAAGTGGTGGTAGGAGGAGTACTTTCTAGTAATAAAGGAGTAAATTTTCCCAACGTTTACTTATCAGTCAAAGCCTTGACAGACAAAGACAAAAAAGATTTAATGTTCGGTTTAGATCAAAGAGTGGATTGGGTGGCATTAAGTTTTGTTCGTAATCCACAAGATGTATTAGAAATCAAAGACTTAATCAGCAGTGCGGGAAAATCAACCCCTGTCATCGCCAAAATTGAGAAACACGAAGCCATCGAACAAATGGAAGAAATCCTCTCCTTATGTGACGGGGTGATGGTAGCAAGGGGAGATTTAGGGGTAGAATTACCAGCAGAAGATGTGCCTATTTTACAAAAACGTCTTATTCGTACAGCTAATCGTCTTGGTATTCCTATCATTACCGCTACCCAGATGTTAGATAGTATGGTAAATAGTCAAAGTCCTACTCGTGCAGAGGTTTCTGACGTTGCCAATGCCATTTTAGACGGTACAGATGCGGTAATGCTATCCAATGAAACGGCGGTGGGTAAATACCCCGTTCAAGCAGTGGCGACTATGGCAAAAATCGCTCGAAGAATTGAAGAAGAAAGAGAAAAAATTGTTGCACCCTATAGCGATAATTTTGATAACGAAAGTATCTCTACTGCCATCGCTGGAGCGGTTAGTCAAATTGCCAAGAAATTGGGGGCATCCGCCATCATGACGTTAACAAAAACTGGAGCAACGGCTCGTAACGTGTCGAAATTTCGCCCTCGAACCCCTATCTTCGCCATTACGCCCCATGTGAGCGTTTCTCGTCAATTACAGTTAGTTTGGGGGGTTAAACCTTTACTATTATTAGATTTACCCGGATTGCGTCAAGTATTCCAAGCGGCTATTAATGTGGCAAGGGAAAAAGGCTTACTCCAAGATGGTAATTTAGTTGTGATGACAGCAGGTACATTGCAAGGGGTTGCTGGTTCAACGGATTTAAT
Organism: Geminocystis herdmanii PCC 6308; assembly: GCF_000332235.1. Lineage (NCBI taxonomy): Bacteria > Bacillati > Cyanobacteriota > Cyanophyceae > Chroococcales > Geminocystaceae > Geminocystis > Geminocystis herdmanii. The sequence goes on from NZ_CM001775.1 coordinate 1,415,624, forward strand.
TAAAGTCGAAATAGTTAAAGGTTTGCTGAGTGAAGGGGTTGGTATCGGGCAAGGTGTAATTACAAGTAGAGCTAAAGTAGTTCAAGATGTCAGTCAACTAAGTAATTTTAGTCAAGGGGATATCTTAGTTACTCAAGCCACTGATAATCAATATGTAGATGCCATGCGTTTAGCCAGTGCCATCGTTACCGAAGAAACGGGAGTTCGATCGCACGCCGCCCAAATCGGTATGCGTTTAGGGATTCCCGTCATCGTAGGGGTAAAAGAAGCCACTCGTTTGATTCGAGATGCTAGTTTTGTCACCCTCAAAATTGAGCAAGGTTTAGTCTATTTAGGCACAGATAGCCCTCAAGGAGATGTGGACAGTTAAGAAGTGAGTGAGTAAAATTAATGGTATATTTGCTTTACCCATACCAAGAAATTTCTTGATTAGAAGCAGTTAACCCTTCTCCATCTTCTTCCCAATAAAAATCAAGGAGATAATGTAACTTAACTACTTCATGTTCAGTAATTTCTCGATTTTTAACTTTTTCTAAGAAAGACTCCATAAAATTGACGATCGTACTTAATTCCTCCTTTGGTAAAGAGTCGTTAAGATTAGTTAAAGTTCTTTTAGCATCGGCGATCGTATTACTCTTTTGTGGTAAAGGTGTGGACTTTCTTAAAGGGTCTCTTGTAATTGCGGCGATACCTTGTACTACTGCTTGTCTAATTTGTTGTCTTAATTGTACCACACCTCTGGCTTTTTGTTTATCAATACCTTCTTTGGATGAAGCATATAAACTAGGCAGACGATTAAGGGCGAAAGTTGCTATTTCCACTAAATTCACCGAACCAGCCATATTATTTAAGGCTTTATTATTAATGAGTTGATACTCGATTTCTTCATCTACGAGTAATTCCATGACATTTTTATAGGTATTTTTTTCTGTTGACATAGCAATTTTATTTTGGCAATAAACAACAATTGAGAATTGAGAATTAAGAATTGAGAATTGAGAATTGAGAATTGAGAATTAAAACTCAACTCCCCATTACTTATTAGCTTTTACTCAATTACTTATCTTCGTTAATTCTACTAAAGTTGTCACTATTTCTTCGATCGAAACTTCTTCAGATTGTTTGCTCGATCGAGTGACTAATTCTACTTTACCTTGTTTTAATGATCTTCCCGTCACAATACGATAGGGAATACCGATTAAATCAGCGTCTTTAAATTTTACCCCAGCGCGTTCGTCTCGATCGTCTAAAATGGTTTCAATTCCTGCTTGATTCAATGCTTGATACATTTTTTCGGCTACGGCAACTTGTTCTTCATCGGTGATGTTAGGAATTACAATCACTACATGATAGGGTGCGATCGAAACAGGCCAAATAATACCATCTTTATCGTGGGATTGTTCTACGGTGGCTTGGGCTAAACGGGAAACACCGATACCATAACACCCCATCACAAAAGGCTTTTCTGTACCATCTTCGGCGGTATAGGTTGCGCCCATCGCTTCGGAATATTTTGTACCTAATTGGAAAATATGACCAACTTCAATGCCCCTAGCGGTTTGTAATACTTGAGAGGAATCATGGATCGATCGATCTCCTACTTGGGCTTTACGCACGTCCACAATTAAAGAAGGTAGGATAAACTCTTTGCCCCAATTTGCCCCTAGGACATGATAACCTGACTCATTGCTTCCCGTGACAAAGTTTTCTAAATCAACGGCGGTTCGATCGACTAATCTTAAAAAAGTACCTTCAATTTGTTCTGATTTGGCAATATAATCATCAGGTAAATTGGGAGCGATATAACCTAAAGGTAAGGGTTTTGTTGACCATTTGTCTTGAGCGGTTCGATCGGGTACATTTAAACTAAGAAGGGTTTGAGCATTATAATTAGGGGCTAATTTTACTAATTCATTTTGTAATTTCACCTCGTTAACATCTTGATCTCCTCGAATACTTGCTAAAACCAAAACGGTTTTGCCTGAATCATAAACAGCCTGATATAAAACATTTTTAACAATATTAGTAGCACTACACCCTAAAAATTTAGTAACTTTTTCGATCGAGTCTGTATTAGGAGTTGCTTTTTTCTCATAGGAAGTAAAAGGAGAAGGAATCCCATCCGCAGGAAGGGAAACCCCTTTTTCCACATTTGCCGCATATTTACCATCATCGGTGTAAACAATATCATCCTCTCCAGCTTCCGCCAACACCATAAACTCTTGAGAACCAGAACCGCCGATCGCCCCAGAATCCGCCTCTACCGCCTGAAATTTCAAGCCACAGCGAGAAAAAATATTGCGATAAGCCTGATCCATGTCTAAATAAGTCTTTTTGAGACATTCTGGGGAAGTATGGAAGGAATAACCATCTTTCATGATAAATTCTCTACCCCGCATCAAACCAAAACGAGGGCGAATTTCATCCCTAAATTTCGTTTGAATTTGGTACAAATGTACGGGTAATTGACGATAGGATTTGATCATATCCTTCGCTATCGTAGTTATAACCTCCTCATGGGTAGGTCCTAAAGCTAAAGAACGGTTTTGTCGATCGATCAAAGAAAACATAATACCTTCAGCTTTCGTATAAGTTTCCCACCGTCCCGACTCCTGCCACAACTCAGCAGGTTGCATTTGAGGAAGTAAACATTCCGTTGCGCCCGTAGCGTTCATTTCTTCTCGAACGATATTAGAAATTTTTTGCAATACTCTATTTAAAAGAGGAAGATAAGCATAAACCCCACTACCAATACGACGAATATAACCTGCTCTTAACAATAACTGATGACTCTTAATTTCAGCCTCTGCGGGAACTTCACGCAAAGTTAAGAATAACATTTGAGATAAACGCATAATTTAATCTTTTAAAGGGATAACCCTTTATTATACAGAAGTGAACCTGAGTTCGACACAAAGTTAATCGATTAGGAAAATATCCGCATATTAGCAACTACCATGATTTCAGCTTCTTAAAATTTAATTTGTTCGTAGTGAGGGTTTTAACCCTTATTTTATAAAATGTAGTCAATGTCTATTAGACTTCGACCTTAATTCTGATTTAGAGGGCTGAAGCCCTTACTACAAACCAACAAAAAATCTTTTTTGGAGAAGTCTATTGCGTAAATTCTGAAACAAATTTTTTCTTGAGAATGAAAATCTCTTAAGGTAATTATGAACAAAATATAAAAATGTCATTACAATGTAGATACTAATAACTAAAATTGCGATGAAAGTAAGTAAAATAGAAAAAAATAAACGATCGAAAACGATTAATTTGAGAATTGAATCAAGTCAAAAAGATTTAATAGACTTAGCCGCCAATGTCAGTGGCAAAACTCGCACTGCATTTATGTTAGAAGCCGCTTATCAAAAAGCCCAAGAAACTCTCCTCGACAGACGCTTATTCTATTTGGATGAGACACAATGGGAAGCATTTAACCAACTTTTAGATACTTCTCCCACTGACAATGACAAATTATCCCATTTACTGAACCATAAAGCACCGTGGGAATAAAATACAGTACACCAACACCCTTAAAACCATTCCATGACATTACAGAGTTTGATTGTACCTCAGTTCGACATAAAGAAAATGATGAAAACTAGACAGGTAGACAAGTGGACAAGTGGACAGGTAGAAAAATTCCCAATATTTGTGGGTTTTAAAAATAATTTTATTGACTCAAAAAAAACACAATCCTCCTGTCTGCCTGTCTGCCTGTCTTCCAAGTCAGCCCTCACCTATTTTTATATCGAACTCAGGTGATTGTGGGCAACCTCTGCTTAATGATTGGTTGCAACTAAAAGCCTACGAAAATGAGCAAAAAGGTGCATCTCGTACTTATGTTGTCTGCAATGACAATAAAGTAGTTGCTTATTATTGTTTAGCCACTGGAAGCATCACGAGAAATATCGCTCATGGAAGTGTTAGACGAAATATGCCCGAACCAATACCCGTTATGGTTTTAGGGAGATTAGGGATTGACATTAATCATCAAGGAAGTGGTATCGGTTTTGGTTTAGTTAAAGATGCCGTTTTGCGGACTTTACAAGCCTCAGAAATTGCAGGAATTAGGGCTATTTTAGTTCATGCTTTAGATGAATCGGCAAAACAATTTTATCAGAATAAATGTGGTTTTAAAGTGTCTCCTGTTAATCCTTTAACTCTCATGGTGACATTAAGTGACGTGCAAAAAAAACTTAATCTATAAATATTAAAAATACTAAAAAAATACCATTAAAAGATTTTCGATGAATAATTTTGAATCAGCTTTAAATAACTCTAAATTAACTAAACCGATGTGGTTTTTATGGTTGTTATCCGCCGGATTAATTGCTTTAGATGGATTTGATTTTTTTATCATCGGTATTGCTTTACCTTTTCTCGAAAAAGACTTTAATTTAAGTAGTGCTGAAATAGGCTCGATCGCAGTTTCTGCTATTATTGGTTCATTAATTGGCTCACTAACTTTAGGAGGAATTACCGATAAAATTGGACGACAAAAAATGTTATTAATTGATGTCCTTATTTTTATCATTTCTAGTGCGGGAACTGCTTTAGCTTGGAATGCTTTTTCTTTAATTTTTTTCCGTTTTTTAGTAGGTATTGGGATCGGTGCAGATTATCCTATTAGTGTGGCTTATATCACGGAAAATATGCCTTCACGTTTACGGGGAAGAATGGTTATTGGTGCTTTTACTTTTCAAGCTGTTGGGGCTTTATGTGGCGCTTTAACGGGGATAATTACGATCGATCTTTTTACGCAATTTTTCCCTAATTCTCTCGATATTTTAATTCGTTATGGATGGAGAATAATGTTAGGTATTGGTTTATTATTAGCTATTTTAGTGGGCTTTTTGCGGTTACAATTTTTATTAGAAAGTCCTCTTTATTATATTGCTAAAGGAGACTATAAAAATGCCGAATTAGCAGGGAGAGAATTATTAGAAACCGATATTATTATCAATGCAGAAACCGATCCTCAACCCTTAGAAACAACTCTTAATTATGGTTCTTTATTTTCGCAAAAATATCTTAAAAATACTCTTTTAGCTTCTATTCCTTGGTTTTTACAAGATATTGCTACCTACGGAATCGGAATTTTTACCCCGACAATTATCGCTATTTTGGCTTTTAGTAATCAAGATGATTTTATTTTACAACAAGTTCGATCGAGCCAAGGTTCAGCTATTGTCGATATATTTTTAATCATGGGTTTTATTATTGCGGTTTTATTAGTGGATAAAGTAGGTAGAATACCCTTACAAATAGTTGGTTTTATGGGCATGACTTTAGGCTTAATTTTATTAGGAATAGCAGGTGATCCAAGTCTTAATCAACATCCTAATTTAATCTTAGTATTTACAGGATTTTTAGTGTTTAATTTATTCATGAATGCAGGTCCTAATTCCACTACTTTTTTACTTTCTGGGGAAGTTTTCCCTACTTCTATCAGGGCAACGGGAGCAGGAGTTGCGGCTTCGATCGCCAAATTAGGTGCTGTGTTAGGGGTATTTTTATTACCAATATTAAAAGAAGATTTAGGAGTTTCTAACCTTTTATATATTTTAGCCATCGCTTGTTTTGTTGCCGGAATTTTAACCTATTTCTTGAGAATTGAAACTAGAGGAAAATCTTTAGAAAACAATTAACAAAATATCACTCTGTCCACCTGTCCACCTGTCCACCTGTCTCCTTTATCCATTCCTGATTTCATACTCCCCATAGAATAGGCTCAAAAAAAAATCTCATAATCACTTGACAAATTAAATCGCCATATAGTAATATAAAAATATGGTGGTTAAGTTAATCATCATATTCGTACCTCGAAAAAATCATAAGAAATCATAAAACCATGACAACAATCTTACAACAAGAACGGCTTTCCTCATGGGAGCAGTTTTGTCAGTGGGTTACTTCTACCAACAACCGCTTATATGTAGGCTGGTTTGGTGTATTAATGATCCCTGCGTTATTAACTGCAACCACTTGTTTCGTTATCGCTTTCATCGCTGCTCCTCCAGTGGACATTGACGGCATTCGTGAACCTATTTCTGGGGCTTTGTTATACGGTAATAATATCATTACTGCCGCAGTCGTTCCTTCTTCTAATGCCATTGGTTTACACTTTTATCCCATTTGGGAAGCGGCAACCTTAGACGAATGGTTATATAATGGTGGTCCTTACCAGTTGATTATTTTCCATTTCCTCATCGGTATTTACTGCTACATGGGCAGACAGTGGGAATTATCTTATCGTTTAGGAATGCGCCCTTGGATTTGTGTTGCTTATAGTGCTCCAGTGGCTGCTGCGACTGCTGTATTATTAGTTTACTCGATCGGACAAGGTTCTTTCTCCGATGGATTACCTTTAGGTATCAGTGGTACTTTTAATTTCATGTTTGTCCTTCAAGCTGAACACAACGTATTAATGCACCCTTTCCATATGATTGGAGTTGCGGGAGTGTTCGGTGGAGCATTATTTTCCGCTATGCACGGTTCTTTAGTAACCTCCTCTTTAATCAGAGAAACTACTGAAACTGAATCTCAATCTTTGGGTTACAAATTCGGTCAAGAAGAAGAAACTTACAATATTGTAGCGGCTCACGGTTATTTCGGACGTTTAATTTTTCAATATGCTTCCTTTAATAACAGTCGTGCTTTACACTTTTTCTTAGGCGCTTGGCCTGTTATTGGTATCTGGTTTGCGGCTTTAGCAGTATGTTGTTTTGCTTTTAACCTCAATGGTTTTAATTTCAATCACTCTATCTTAAACAGTGATGGTCGTGTGATCAATAGTTGGGCAGATGTGATCAACCAAGCTAATATCGGTATCGAAGTTATGCACGAGCGCAATGTTCATAATTTCCCCCTCGATTTGGCTTCTGCTGAACCTGTATCTGCACCTATGATCAACGGTTAATCTCGATCGAACCCAAGAAGTATTAAAAAACACAAAACACTTTTAGGTACTTCCCTTAAACTCGATCGAATTATCTCTAGCAAAAATCTTATCATTTTTAATCAAATAAATCAAAGATACTCTCTGAATTATCAGGGGGTATTTTTTGTTGTCTATTTTTAACCCTGAGCAAATATTTTCATCGCATCTACGATGATATAATGACAAAGATTACTCACAAACAAGGGGAATTTATAGGTGATAAACACGATTAATAAACCAAACACCACCGCCACCACAACACTAAATCAATGGTTAGAAGCATTGACCGATCGAATTATCAAAGGTGACTATCTCGATCGAGCTGAAGCCTTAAAACTGACAGAAATAGAAGGAGAAGACAATATCTTATTATTATGCGAATATGCCGATCGAATCCGTCAAGAGCGTTGCGGAAATATTGTGGACTTGTGCAGTATAGTCAACATCAAATCTGGTAACTGTTCAGAAAACTGTAGTTTTTGTTCTCAATCAGTACATCATCAAGGTAAAGACTCCCCCGTTTATGGCTTAAAATCCAGAGAGGAAATTTTGGAATATGCCAAAGCCGCCGACGAAGCAGGGGCAAAAAGATTTTGTTTAGTATCCCAAGGGCGAGGCTTAAAATATAATAGCCCGAAAAATAACGAATTTGACGAAATTTTAGCCACCGTTAAACAAATTATCGCAGAAACCAACGTTAAACCCTGTTGCGCTTTAGGAGAAGTTACCCTCGAACAAGCTCAAGCCCTAAAAGAAGCAGGAGTTACCCGTTATAATCATAACTTGGAATCCTCTGCTAATTTTTACGAGAAAATCGTTACTACCCACACATGGAACGATCGAGTAGAAACCGTTAAAAACCTCAAGAAAGCGGGTATTCAAGCCTGTACGGGGGGCATCATGGGCATGGGGGAAACATGGACAGATAGAGTCGATTTAGCCCTATCTCTGAGGGAATTAGAAGTGGAGTCTGTACCCATTAATTTACTCAATCCCAGAGAAGGCACTCCTTTAGGTGATGAAAGAAAACTCACTCCCTTAGAAGCGGTAAAAGCGATCGCCATTTTTCGTTTTATTTTACCCACTCAGATATTACGTTACGCAGGAGGTAGAGAAGCAGTATTAGGAGAATGGCAACGTCAAGGCTTAAAATCTGGCATTAACGCTATGCTAATCGGTAATTACCTTACCACTTTAGGACAATCTCCCGAAGATGATCACGCCATGTTAGCAGAATTGGGCTTACAAGGAGGAGAAACCCCCGTTAGTATAAGTAAAAAGTAAAAAGTAAGAAGTAAGAAGTAAAAAGTAAGAAGTAAGAAGTAAGAAGTAAAAAGTAAAAAGTAAAAAGTAAGAAGTAAAAAGTAAAAAGTAAGAAGTAAGAAGTAAGAAGTAAGAAGTAAGAAGCGAGGCAATGTCTTAGACTAAAGTTTCTTAGGTAAATAAATAAAGGATTTTTGACAATCCACTAAAAAGCGATTTTTGACAGCTTGGCGCCCTAATAGCATCCTAAAACCCATGGCATCCCGATTGGTTAAGGTTAATTCGATCGTCCATTGATAATCTCCCAATTTTACCATACTTTCAATTACTGGTCTTAGTTGGGTATGCCCTCCCGAATTGGTGACGTGACGATATTCTATCAAGGGTGCTATACATTCGATCGTAGTGTGAGTATCCCTTTGTATTGGATGCACTCGAAATTTTACCATATCTCTTTCATGCAGTGGTGCTGCACGATCACAAAGAAGTGGCACTGCGCGATCACTAAGAAGTGGCGCTGCGCGATCGAACTCTCGATAAATTTTAATCTGAAAAGCGTGTAAAGCCGAAGTCCGAGCGCCTGTATCAATTTTGGCATTAATTTTGTCAATACCCAAAGTAGGTAAAGCCAAAGATTCCCTCCAACCAATCAGCGGTATGATTCTTTGTTTCTGTGTCATTCTTATTAAGAGCATTTTTTATCTTATTTTATTAGAATTTACGCATCTGCCCCCAAACTTGGCAGGGCTGTTTCAAAGTAAGTTGGTAAAAATGTTGGGGTGTTAGGGTATTAGGGGATTAGGGTTTTTTTTACTTATAGATTTTAAATAATAATAAAAAATCTTAAAAGAATCAATTTATGATAGTAAATTATCAAAACTCATTACTCTTTACTTATTACTCATTACTCCCTCTTAACCAAAAAATTGAAAATGAAACAGCCCTGTCCCAAACTTGGGGGTGAGGAAAAAAAAGTTTTGATAGGGTGATAGGTTTTAGATCGATCGTGGGTAAGGTATAAATATCGAAAAAGAAAAAACTTTAAAAATAACTCTCACAGGAGAAAGAATTATGAAACCCGAAGTAACTTTAAAATATTTATCCTACGTTGCCAACAAAAAAAATAAAGGACAAGAAGGTTTTACCTTAATTGAATTATTAGTCGTAGTAATTATTATCGGTGTACTCGCCGCTGTTGCACTACCTAACTTATTAGGACAAGTTGGTAAAGCCAGAGAATCTGAAGCTAAAAATGGTGTAGGTGCTATCAACCGTGCACAACAATCCTACCACTTTGAAAAACAGACCTTTGCGAATGGTACCGATGTAACCGTAGCAACAAATGCCCTCGGTACTGTAGTTGTTAGTGACTACTACACCTTCGCCGTCACTGGTGCCGCCGATACTTCTAGTAATGAAACTACTGCGAAACAAGCTACTAAAGATGGTGTCAGAAACTACTCTGGTGGTGTAGGTTTCGCTGGTGGTAACTACTCCAGTGTTATTTGTCAGTCTGATGATATTGGTGGTACAGCAGCTGCGAATGGTGATGGTACAACCTGTGGAAGTGGTACATCTTTGAAATAGAAATTAGTCAGCTAATTACCGTTAACTTCATCAAATTAATTAAAAAGGGTGGCGTTTGCTTCCCTTTATTTTTTTGGGAAAAATTATTAAAATTTAGCTATTTTTTAGTGCAATATTGAAAGGGTTATTTGGGTACACTAACACTAAGTAGAGTTCATTGAAAAAAAATGAGTTTATATTATCAATGGGTGATGAAGCTCTCTCATGGCAAAAAAATTAATCAAGGTTTTACTTTAATAGAATTGTTAGTAGTCGTGATTATTGTGGGAATATTAGCTGCTGCTGCCATACCTAATTTTATTAACCAAATCGGAAAAAGTAGAGAGAGTGAAACAAAAAGTTATTTAGGCTTAATTGCTAGAGCTCAACAGGGTTATCATTGGGAAAAAGGGACTTTTGCAACTCAGGTACAGTTATTGGGTACAGGAAGTCTAGGAGGTGTTACTGCTAAATATCATAATATACCTGACCCCACGGATGTCAGTAATGCTAGAGTTAAACATCAAGCCTTTGCTCTTAATGGACAAAAAGATCAAGTCAGAAATTTTGCCGTTGGGGTTTATTATGATGCGGGGCAATATACCATTTCTCTTTGTCAATCCATAGAAATAGATGGCACAGTAAATGTAGGAGACAGTTCTAGTGCTGATTGTGTGGGAACTGCTGTTAAATTAAAATAATGTAATAATTGATTGTGATGTTTAAGTGGAAATTAGATACTATTTTACCTTTTGTAATATTAGTTTTCCTTGGGGGAGGAATATTTTTAATACAATATAAATATACACAACAATTTTTAGAAAATAAAAATAACCAAGTTGATTATGTTTTAGAAGAACAAAAGTTGAAAACAGCATTAGCTTTACAAAAAAAAATGCCAACTTTTGGTTTTGACAATATTTTGGCAGATTGGCAATATTTACAATTTATTCAATATTTTGGAGATGGTAATGCCCGAACAAAAACAGGATATTCTGCGGTAACAGATTATTTTGAAATAATTAGTGATTATGATCCTCGTTTTGTAAATGCTTATATGATTCTTTCTACGGCGAACTCTATTTATGCGGCGCAACCTGAAAAAACAGTTTTTTTACTGAATAAAATTTTATCGAATCTTTCACCACATATTAATCCTAATGCTTTGTTTCTCTGGATTTATAAAGGGGTAGATGAAATTTTATTTTTAGGTAATATGGCAGAAGCAAAAAAATCCTATGAAAAATCAGCTGAATGGGCTTTAGCAAGGGGAGATGAAGACGGAAAAATCATTGCTAATCGCAGTTTAGAAACAGCAAAATTTTTAGCTAACAATCCTGATAGTAAAAAAGCTCAGGTTAGTGCTTGGGTAACGGTGTTAAGTAGTGCTTTTGATGATGAAACTAGACAGAGGGCGATCAATACTATTCATAGTCTAGGAGGAAAGGTGATTATTTCTGATGATGGTAAGGTAGAGGTAAAGTTACCAGAAAAAGATTAGAAATTATGCCTTCAGCCTCTCTTCTATAAGGGGAAAGGGTTAATTTGTTTTACCCTCACCCCAGCCCCTTCTCCCACAAGGCAGGGGAAATTTTATTTTTTATAATTGATCAAATAAGGTTTAAAATCTTGACTAGGACAAAGAGGAAAAAATATTTTTTGAAGAAGTTTAATTAATATATAGCAATGGTGAATGATTCGTGAATAATCTCGTTTTTTATTCCCACAATTTTGGGAGGTTAGAGGAGGGAAAATTTTACAACTCACATCGGGTTACTATCGTAAAAAAAATTAGCAAATAACAGACATAATTAGAATTATTAATCGGTTGAGGAAAAAAATGAATCAGTGGCATCCATCAGTAGAAAAATATTGGGAAAACAAAAACTATGAAGAGGTAATTAAAATTTATGAGGACATCATCAATAATAATCCTACAGAAATTACTAATTATTTTTATTTAGGTTTAGCGTATTTGATGAAGGGAGAAATCGATACAGCTCAATCTATCTGGATGTCAGTATTATTAGAAGCAGATAATTTTCAAGATGAGTTAAAAAACCTTTTACAAGTTTTACATCAACAGGGAAAAAAACAGTTAGCCACTGGTACATTAAAATCAGCTCTAATTATTTATCAAACGTTGGAGGAGTTATTAACTAACCGAGAAGAATTTACTTCCAATGAAGCTATATCTTATCATGCTATTGGTTTTGTCTATAAAATGCACAAGCAACTCATTGAGGCAGAAAAATGTTTTCAATTAGCTATTGATATTGGTCAAATAAAAGAAGCCTATAATGATCTTGGGGGGATGTATTTTGATGGGGGAATTATGGAAAAAGCCATAGAGGTTTATCGCCGAGAAATAAATGATCACCCTGATTATACTTTTGGATATGTGAATCTTCTCGCGGCTTTACACAAGTCAGGAAACATAACGGAAGCTATTAATACTGCGAACTTGGCTCAAGAAAAATTCTCTGATGATTTACTTTGGAAGATTAGAAATTATTTAATCTTACCTTTAGTATATCAAAATGAAGAAGAAATAATGATCTTTCGTCAACGATTTATAGATGGTTTACAAAAAATTGTTGATGAGGTGGAAAATTTAGATTTAAAAAATCAAGAAGTACGAAAAAAAGCTCTATTAACTTTTAAAAATAATGTTAATTTTGAGTTAGCTTATCAAAAGTTTAATCATAAAGAATTACAGCAAAAATATGGTAATTTAATTTATAAAGTCGTTTCTGCTAATTATCCTGATTATGTACAACCAAAGGAAAAAAAACCTGTTAAATCAAGAAAAATTAAAGTGGGTTATGTTTCTCAGTGTATGTGTAAACACGTGGTGTCAAGATTGATGTTAGGTTGGTTGCGTCATCATGATCCTACACAATTTGAGATTTATTCTTACTATATTGGTTTTACCAGTGATGAGCTTACCCAAGAATATGAGCAGTATAGTGATTTTTTTTATCATATTGATGGTTTTGAGACTGCATCAAAGAAAATTATGGCGGATGATTTAGATATAGTGGTTTTTCTGGAAATAGGAATGTCGCCATATATGGCGATGTTGGGTAGTTTGAGATTTGCCCCTGTTCAGTGTACTACTTGGGGACACCCTGAAACTTCTGGGTTACGGAATGTTGACTATTTCTTGTCTAGTGATTTAATGGAACCTGAAAATGGACAAGAACATTATTCAGAAAATTTAGTGCGTCTGCCTAATATTGGTATTTCTTACCCGAAACCAGCTTTGATAGAAGTACCAAAAAATAGAGACTTTTTCCGCTTACCTGCCGATGCTTTGATTTATTTTTGTGGACAAAGTGTTTTTAAATATTTACCAGAAAATGATCACATCCTTGCTGCCATCGCTCAAAGAGTACCGAATAGTAAATTTCTATTCCTCACTCGCCCGAATCCAAATATTGCGGAGCAATTTAAACAAAGATTAAGTAAGGCTTTTGCGGATTTAGGATTAAATCTTGAAGAATATGGGATTTTTTTACCTCTTTTAACTAAAAATGACTATTTGAATCTTAATCTTCTTTCTGATGTGTTTTTAGATAGTTTTGGGTGGTCTGGTGGTAGTACAACATTGGAGGCTATAACTTACAACTTACCAGTGGTAACTTATCCGGGGGAATTTATGCGGGGCAGACATAGTTACGGTATTTTAAAAATGTTAGGAGTTACAGATACGATCGCATCTTCCCCACAGGAATATATTGATATTGCGGTAAGGTTAGGAAATGATCAACTATGGCGAGAGGAAATCAAAGAAAAAATCAAGGCTAATTACCATAATTTATATGATGATTTAGATTGTGTAAGGGGATTAGAAAAATTCTATCAAGATGTTTGTTTGTGATTTTAGCTTCTAAATATTACCTAATTCTTCAAATATAGATAAGGAATCGAGATCATCAAAATACATTTCTTTTTCTTTGTCGGGTTGAGAAAATGATTTTCCTAAACAAGATTTTTTTTGACTTGGAGATGATTTATTTTTTAAAAAATTTAAGTCTTTGAACAGTACTGAAGTACAGTTTTTATATACTAAACATGGTGTCATGCCAAAAAAGTCTAAACGATAAAAACCCTCTGAGTCAAGATAGGTCAAAATTTCTGAATAACTACTTCTGTCAGTATCATCAAAAATGATAAAACCATCTTCTTTTAAGTGAGAATATGCTTCTTTGGCACATTCTTCTCTATTATCTCCGTCAATAATAATTACATCAAAATATTTGTCGGGGAATTCGTTAATTGTTTTAATATATACATCAGGTTCTTCAATTAATTTTAAAATTATTTTAGGGTCTTTTATTAATGTCGATCGTAAATAATTAAACCAATCTTTATTACTTTCAATGGAGATTAATTGATTAATTTTTTTTGCCCACCATAAAGTAGATTGACCGCTACCATATTCAAATACTACAAAATCTGATTTTATTTTATCTTCAATAAACTCAATGGCAGGATATGTGTACCAAGGAATCGATTCTGTTTCATTATTAACAGGCTTTCCTAATTGTAGAGATTTTAACCATCCAGAGGCTTCTAATATATTTGTTTTAGGAGGTAAATAACTGGCTATTTTTTCCCAATCTAAAGATAAGATTAAACTATGAGCTAAAGTAACTCCTAAACCTGATTGTAGTAATGTGGGTTTTTCTTCGATCGCTTCTTCAAATAATTGAGCGGCTTGAGAATATTTTTTTAGTCTATAGCATTCATAAGCTAAATTCAGTTTATCTGTTTGATTCATTATTTTTTATCTCTTAATACTATGGCTGACAAAATTAATATTTTAAAAAAAGATTTTATTAATTCTATTCTTAAAGAAGAATTTGATCAAGTAATTAATATTTTTGAACAAACAATTAATGATGATTCTACCAATGTTTATTCTTATTATTATTTAGGAATAGCTTATTTATTAAATGGCGATCGTGATCTAGCAGAAGCTACTTGGATGGCTGTTTTTTTAGAAAGTAATGACGTAGAAGAAAATAGTAGAATATTAATTAATATTTTCAAGGAAATAGGACTATTATTAATTGAGAATCAAAAATTTTATTTAGCTACATTAATTTATGAACAAATACTTATTTTAGATGAGAATAATTTAGAAAGTTCTTTAATAATAGTTGATCTTTATTTACATTTAGGAAAAGAAAATTTAGCGGAAGATACTTTAATAAAAGTAATTGATAATGAGTTCGTTAATACTTTAATTTATTTAAAATATAGCCAACTTTTACTCAAGCAATATCGTTATTCAGAGGTTATTAATCTTTTAACAACTGCTCTCAATAAATTTCCTAATGAGCAAAGTTTATATTTTAACTTGATGTTGGGTTTTAGAGGATATGGACAAGCAAAAGAAGCTATAATTATTGCGGAAGAAGGACTAAAATTAAACCCTAATAATCTGATTTTTCAAATAGAAAATGCTCGAATTTTTCCTATATTATATGACAATGAAGAAGAAATAGAATTTTATTATCAAAGATTTGATCAATGTTTAGATCACATAATTAATAATTTATCTTTAAAAACAGAAGCAGAAAAACAAGAAGCTCTAAATGCTATTAGTTTATCCACTAATTTTTATTTACAATATCAAGGAAAATCTACTCTAACTTTACAAGTTAAATATGGTCAATTAGTCAATAATATTATTAATGCTAATTATCCCCATTTAAACTATTTATCTGGAAAATCTCAGGGTAAAAACTTAAAGATAAATAAAAAAATAAAAGTAGGATATATCTCAAGCAAAATGTTTGATAATGTTATCGGTGAATTATTTTATAATTGGATTAAATATCATAATCAAGAATTGTTTGAAGTTAATTGCTATTATATTGGTCATAAAGTTGATCAAATAACAAAAATATATCAAGAAAATAGTGATAAATTTTCACACATTCAAAGTAATTTTGAATTAGTATGTAAAACTATTATTGAAGATCAATTAGACATCTTAATTTTTCTCGATTTAGGAATGTCTCCAGAGTTAACTAAAATTGCAGGATTAAGATTAGCACCTATTCAATGCAAGGGATGGGGGCCACCTGTAACATCAGGCTCTCCTATGATTGACTATTTTTTAACCAGTGATTTAATGGAAAATCCTCAAGGGGAGAAACATTACAATGAGAAATTAATCAGATTACCAAATTTAGCATTTTCTTATCCTCGCCCAAAACTTCCTAATATAATTAAATCCAGAAAAATGTTTAATTTACCAGAAGATGCAGTGATTTATTGGAGTTGTCAATCTTTGTTTAAGTATTTGCCCCAATATGATTATATCTTTCCTCGTATCGCATCTCAAGTCACCAATAGTAAGTTTATTTTTATTGAATTTCCTTTAAGTCAATTTGTTAATAATCAGTTTCTAAAAAGGTTAAAAAAAGCATTTGAAAAATACAATCTTAACATTGAAGATTATTGCATTTTTATGCAGGGATTATGTCAAGAAGACTTTTTAAATCTAATATTAATTTCAAATGTAGGATTAGATACTTTTGGATGGTCTGGAGGTAAAACAACACTAGAAGCGATCGCCTGTAACTTACCATTAGTAACTTATCCAAGTGAATTGATGCGAGGCAGACATAGTTATGGTATTTTACAAATGTTAGGAGTTACAGATACGATCGCTTCTTCACCACAGGAATATATTGATATAGCGGTAAGACTAGGAAATGATCAATTATGGCGGGAGGAAATCAAAGAAAAAATCAAGGTAAATCACCATAATTTATATGATGATTTAGAGTGTGTAAAGGGATTAGAAAAATTCTATCAAGATGTTTGCTCGTAATTTTTTTATTTGGTGGTAGATGTTGATTATTTTTCCACTAATAAATATAAAAAAGTTTCTAACTTAATAATTAAATCCTTGATTTCTTGAGTAGTTTCTATGACAGTTTTTTCTTCTGAAGTAACTAAATTTATGGGTTGAATTTTTAGCGCATAGGAGACTAATTCTTCTAAAGTTAAGGATTTCTCCCATAAAGGTAATAATACTGCGGCTTGGTTACTAGAAAGATAAATGGGGGTTAAAGTAGGTACGGTAATGTATTTACTTATTTCCCATGGATTTTGTTGTTTAATGGTGTTTAAGAAATCCTCTTTAATTTGGGGAGATTTTAATTGAGGATGAAGATATATTTTTGCTGTTTGCCAATCAGTTTCAGTCCATGTTGATAAAGATTGCATGGGAGAAATACTATTTTCTTGAACACACCAAAAATCAATTAAACGATGACAAGGATTAAGTAATTCAAAAAAATGTAATCTTTGTTCTTCGGAAGCATTTTCTAAGGCAAATTCCCACACCGTTGGAATATTATTTCTATCTTTAAATAAGTCTCTCACTTCCCATTGTCTCCAATTAGTCATACTTAAAAAACTTAATTGAGCTAATCTTAGCATTTCAAATACTTGAGGAATAGTATAGCCTTTATCATTTTGAAGTAAATGATTCATAAGAATAGATTGTTTCGTTTTTTCGGATGTTAAATCTAAGTCTTGATTATTAAAAATGCCCCCAACATTTCTCTTTAAAATAGTACCAGGGTTTAAACTTTTCATTGTGTCCGCTACTACTTCAATTTCAAAATCTTCAGGGTTATCTTCGACTAAACCCAAACTACGGAATAATTCTTGAGAAAGGTAGAAATAAAATCTTTGATAGTAACTATGAAAATTTGCGTTCATAATTCCTTCAGGCTTCAACACAGATTTTAATGTTTTGAGAATCTCAAGAGGGTTATCGCAAATATAAATAACATCACTACAGTTCATATAATCATATTGATAATTTAATTGACCAATATTTTCTATGGATATTTGATGATATTCTACATTGTTAAAATTATGATAATCGAGTCTTTTTTTGGCAAAATCTAAGGAGTTTTGAGAGAGATCGATCGCAATAATTTTGGCGTTGGGATTAGCAAATGCCAAGGTTAAAGTCGTCCATCCGCTACCACAACCGACATCTAAAATAACTTTATCAGTAGTGTCTATTACTTTTTGGCGATAAAGATAATAAGAAGTTGTTAAATTATTGAGAAAAAGAGCATTATATTCATTTTCGGGAGATTTCTCAATGGGTATATGAGGATAGGGAGAAGTATCGTATTGTTGTTCCAGTAAATTGTTTGATGGTTGGTTCATATTTTTGGTTTAGTTATTAAAAATTTCAAGATAAAATTCCACAAAATCAAATTCTTCTTTTTCATTAATATATTTTAAGGCTAACATTGCTAAATCAAAAGAACCATATAAATCGTGCATAATAATGGCTATTTTTATCAATTCTTCTGATGATAATTGAGCAAAATCAGTAAAATTTCGGACATAAACCGCATCAGTCCACATAACTTGGTTCATACCTTCATATATATTATTATTAATAAGTAAAGGTTTAAAAACTCTTTTATTAAGGGGAGAGAAAGTATGGAATGTAAAACCTAGTTTTCTTAAAACAATATCAATTTCGGCAAATAAAGGCTGATTTTCATAAGAACCAATAAAGTCAACTTCAGTATGAATAACTAAACTATTCCCAACAATATTCATGCCATTTTGAATAATATCTAATTCCGCACCCTGAACATCTAACTTAATGTAATCAATAGTATCTATTTCTTTAAGATCATCTAATCGATGGGTTTGGATAGTCTGTGTGTCAATTATTTTTGCCCACTGAGAAAAACCATGAAAATGATCTAAAACCTTATAATCAGGTTTTAGTAAAGAAGTCATCCCCGGTGCATGACAAATATGAAGAGTTGCTTCTTTTCCATCTCCTAAAGCATAGGGTAAGTATATTTCTTTCTCCTTTGCTTGGGAAGTTAATTTTTCGTATTCTTTAGGACTAGGCTCAAACCCATAAATAATAGCTTTATCGATTTGTTTGATATTATGATAAGGTGGATCACCGTCAATAGCACTTGCTCCGACATCTAAAATCTTAATATCAGGTAGTTCCATAAAGGAAAATAATTCATAAAATGACGGAATAGCTTTTTTTTCTTTCATTACTATTTAGATTAAGAATATATGTTATATATTATATTTTTATTCTCTCATTGATTTAATTATTTCCATTATAATAATTGTAAAGATATATGAATAATCATCAGATAAAAAATAAATCATTAGGTGAAACTTACATTGATAATGACAACTATTTTCAAGCAATTAATTGGTTTCAAGAAAACATAGAAAATGAGAATCAAAAATTAAATAATTATTTCCATTTAGGTTTAGCTTATTTACTATCAGATGAAATAGAAACAGCAGAAGCATTGTGGATGTCAATACTTTTAGAGTCTGATAATTTTGAGTATGATTTACAAAATCTTTTAACTATTTTAGATAGACAGGGGGTAAATCAATTACAAAAAAATAATTTTATACAAGCCTTAAAAATTTATAATAAAATTCATGAATTATTAATTAATGAAAACAGAAATAAACCTCATTGGGGATCATATTACTATCATTTTGGTTTAGTTTTTCAAGGTTTAAATGATCACAATAATGCCATTAAAGCCTATACAAAAGCTATTGAAATTAATATCAATTTGATTGATTCTTATAATAATTTAGGAAATATTTATTTATTTTTAAATCAACCAGAAAAAGCCGAGTTTATTTATCAAGAAGCTATCAAAATAAATCCTAATCATTCAGGTACTTATTTTAATTTATTTTTAACGTTAAAAGAATTAGGTAAAGTTGGAGATGCCATCGCCCTTGCAGAAAAAGCCTCTCAGTTATTTCCTGATGATTTTGTCTGGAAATTACAAAAAAACCTATTTTTACCGATAATTTATTCCACAGAAGAAGAAATTAAATATTATCGACAAAAATTTACTAAAGGTTTAGATAATTTAATCATAAATTTAGATTTATCAACGGACATTAAGAAAAAAAATGCCCTTAAAGCAATATCTAATCATACTAATTTTTACCTCGCTTATCAAGGTTTAAATGATTTAGATTTACAGAAAAAATATGGGGAATTAGTTACCAAAATAACCAGTATTAATTATCCCCAATGGATAAAATATAATACAAATTTTGGTGATAAAGAAAGCAAAAAAATAAAATTAGGCTTTGTCACTGGAGGTAGTAGTAATCGTGCTAAATGGTTATTAAAATGGTTAGAAAATTTGGATAAAAATATTTTTCATATTTATGTTTATATCATTGAAAATATTAACTATAGTATAGGTCAAAATTTTGAAAAAATAGCTGATTTTTATTACTTAATTCCTGATAATTTTGAAAAAAGTTGTCAAAAAATATCTGAAGATAAATTAGATGTTTTAACTTACACAGAAATCGGAATGTTACCGCAAACCATCCTCATGGGTAGTTTAAGATTAGCAGCAATTCAATGCTCAACTATCGGACATCCTTTAACTTCTGGGTTAAGTAATATTGACTATTATATTTCAAGAGAATTAATGGAGATTCAAGAAGCACAAAATTATTATTCAGAAAAATTATTTGTTTTACCTAATATTGGAATGTGTTTAGAAAAAAAACCTATTAATAATGTAAATAAATCAAGAAAAGACTTTAATTTAGATCATCAAAGTATTATTTATTTATGTAGCCAAATGCTTTTCAAGTATTTGCCACAACATGATTATTTATTTTCTGCGATCGCTAAAAAAGTTGATAATTCTAAGTTTATTTTTATTGAATCTTATCCTTATCTAACAAAAATTTTTCAAGAAAGATTAGACAAAGTTTTTAGTAAATATGACTTGAATTTTAAAAATTATTGTGTTTTTCTTCCTTCTCTATCACAGGATGATTATTTTAATTTGAATTTGTTATCGGATGTTTTTTTAGATAGTTTAGCATGGTCTGGAGACAATACCACTAGAGAGGCTTTATCTTGTCATTTACCTGTGGTGACACTACCGAGAGAATTTATGCGCACTCGTCACAGTTACGGTATTTTGAAAATGTTAGAAGTGACAGAAACTATTGCTAATTCCGAAAAAGAATATATCCAAATTGCTGTTAAGTTGGGGCTCGATCGAGCTTATAATCAAATGATTAGAGAGAAAATAAAAGTTAAGCTCGATCGACTTTATGAAGATTTAGAATGTGTGAAAGCATTAGAAAAATTTTATCTACAGATGAATCTTTGAGGCAGGAGGTTGTATGGAAATTAAAGTAATCTAAACAAAATTCTCTGTTGTGGAATGGGAAGCAGTTTACGAGGGAAATGGAGAAAGCTTATCAACAAATGTGGAATGTTTATGTAAATAGCTAGACATCAAAAAAAATACGGTAGAGAGGGTAAAATTTTACTTGTCCTAATTCCTCCCATTTTTCCGTTAAAATCTATTTTAAGATTGATCGAACTCTGAATCACTGGTAAGAGAATTTAACCAATTCACTAAATCCGATACACTATTAAAATCTAATAAATCAAGTCCTAAATTTTCTAGCTCTGAAAAAGATAAATTACTAAGTTGACTTTCTAATTGGCTATCAATATTTCCTAAGCGTTTTTGAAGTTGACGTAGAATTAATTGAGTTTCCAAATACTTACTTTGTTGAATCCCCTGTTGAATACCCTGTTGAATACCCTGTTGAATACCCTGTTGAATACCTTTATTAATAATTTGATTATAGACTACAGATTCTTGCATAATATCCTCCCGAAAGTAAAAGTTAATTAATGATAAATCAAATTTAATTCCTGCTAATAATTGTACACAGGTAGAAACATTATTTCTTTCTCTCCTGTTTTCAATTTTACTAATTTCCTCCGCTACTTGGCTTAATAAACTTTCAGGGTTGTCAGTTTTTGCCAATACCGCTAAAGGAAATAAAATTGGAGACTGTAGCAAAAGACTAACATCTTCTTCCCAAATTCTAATTACTCGATAGCGGTGGGATGTATTTTGAGTTTGAAATCGATCGATCAAGACATCAGGAGATGTGGTAGGTTTGAGATAAATCACCACTTGTTCAATATTTGTCTCGTATTGACGATATAATCTCACCCAATAGTCTAGCATTCTCAAAGGAATTGATGGTTGAGATTGAGGATTTGTCTGAAACTCTAAATGTAAAATTTTATCAGCAACGGTAAGAAAAAATAATCCATCCGCCCTAATCGGTTCTAGATTTAATTCTACATTGAGAATTTCCACTTTTTCGTTGATGTCTTCATTCAATAGCCAATGAACAAAAACTTGTGGTGATTCTTCTACCAAAAATTTTAAAATACTATCATAGCTCATGTTAACTTAATGGGAATCTCATTTTAATTTATAAACGATAAGTTATAAATAATACTAACAATAAAAGTAATCTAGGGAATAAATATAAATTTATGAGTTGGCATTCAGAAATAGAACAATTTTTACCAGAGCAAAAGTTCGATCGAATCCTCAGTTTTTATGAAGATTTAATCGAAAATAATCCCGATCATATTCAAGATTATATTTACTTAGGATTAGCTTATTTATTAACAGGAAATGAAGCAGAAGCCCAAAGCACATGGTTTTATATCTTAACCCAAGAAGATGAAGAATTAGTAAATTTATTAAGTGATATTTTAGAACAA
Source organism: Geminocystis herdmanii PCC 6308 (assembly GCF_000332235.1). Classification (NCBI taxonomy): domain Bacteria; kingdom Bacillati; phylum Cyanobacteriota; class Cyanophyceae; order Chroococcales; family Geminocystaceae; genus Geminocystis; species Geminocystis herdmanii. Next base: position 1,438,045 of record NZ_CM001775.1, read on the forward strand.
GAAGCTCAGAGACAATTAAGATTAGAAGATCATAAAAAGGCTTGGTTAATTCGTAGTTATTTAAAAGAAATTAATCCCGATTCTATTAATAATATTTTGTCCTTAATTGATTTAGAAATTATTCTTAATAAATATATAATAGGAAGTTTAGATAACTGGAACTTAAAAAATTTACTTCTCCAGCAAACACCTAATATTAACTTAATATTTTTGTGGGAACTTTTACCTAAATTAATTATAATTGAGCAAGAACACTCTTTAAATTTTGTCGAATTTTGTTTATCTTATCAGATTTATCATTTATCAACTTGTATCCAAAAAATTAGTGATACTGCTCAATATTTTTGCTATAGAAACCCTAATTTAGCAATTAAATTAACCAATTTATGCTTACAGAAAACACCCGATGATTGGCGTTTACAAAAAAATCTTTGTTTATATCTTTTCCATGATGGTTATAATCAACAAGCTATAAAATTAGCAAAAAAAATTTATGATCAAGAAAATAATATAGAAATAAAAATATATCTTAACGGATTCTTGTTAGAGCTAATGCACAAAAGTAATTTATGGCTAGAATGTGACGAGATTTTTCAACGGCATAAAATACTATTAGAAACCATTATTCAAAAAAAAGAATACCGTAATTTTTATGATAATGGATTAGTCAGTTTAATTAGACCATTATTACATTCTGAAGATAATCCTCAACAAAATCGACTCCTTCAAAATTCTCTAGCTCAACTTTTTGAAGAGAATATCAAACATAATTATATAGTTGATAAAATCCAAGAAATTAACTATGATAAACAGCAAAAAAAGAAACTGAAAATAGGTTATATTGGTTATACTTTTCGGATGCACTCAGTAGGTTGGTTATGCCGATGGTTATTTCAAGAACACGATCGAGAAAAATTTGAAATCTATATCTATCTAATCAATCAATCCGAAGATGAAATGACAGAAAAATGGTTTAAAAATAAAGTGGACTATAGCTATAAATTATCTGGTGAAATAGATAAAATAGCACAACAAATTATTAATAATCAAATAGATATTTTAATTGATTTAGACGCTATAACTAATCAAACCACTTCTGCCGTCATGAGTTTAAAACCTACACCAATTCAAGTAACATGGTTAGGGAGTGATGCGTCAGGAATACCATCAATAGATTACTTTATTGCCGATCCTTATGTGTTACCCAGTAATGCCCAGAAATACTATACCGAAAAAATTTGGCGTTTGCCTTATACCTATTTAGGAATCAATGGTTTTGAAGTAAATGTGCCTACCTTAACAAGAGAAAATTTAGATATTCCCTCAGAAAGTACTATTTACTTAACCATTCAAAATGCTTTTAAGCGTAATCCTCACATCATTCATTTACAAATGAAAATAATTAAGTCTGTAGCTGATAGTTATCTCTTAATCAAAGGTAGTGGAGATGATCAACTAGCACAACAATTATATCATACGATCGCACAACAAGAAGGAATAGAGCAAGAGAGAATAAAATTTTTAGAGATGACTCCCACGGAAGCAACTCATCGAGCTAACATCAAAATAGCAGATGTAGTTTTAGACACCTATCCCTATAATGGCGCAACCACAACCCTTGAAACCCTATGGATGGAAGTACCATTAGTGACTAGAGTGGGTGAACAGTTCGCCGCTCGTAACAGTTATACTTTTATGATGAATGCAGGTATCATCGAAGGCATTGCTTGGAGTGATGAAGAATATATTGAATGGGGTATAAAGTTAGGCACAGATAAAGATTTAAGAAAAGGAGTTAGTTGGAAATTGCGACGATCGAAAAAAACATCTCCTTTATGGAATGGAAAACAATTTACCAGACAAATGGAAAAGGCTTATCAACAAATGTGGGAAATCTATGTTAATCAACAAACTAAAATAGAATCATAATAAGCTAGTTAAGTGTCCGTGAATCAAGAATCGCCCGTTAAATCAAAAATTGTAACGGGTGAGTGTCAATAAATTTATACTTATTTCCTCAATCAAATAAATATAAGTGTTCAAGATCATCAAAATATAAGTTCTGCTCTTCATCTGGTTGGAAAAAAGATTTCCCTAAACAGGATTCTTTCTGACTAGGAGTAATATTATTTTTCAGGAAATTAATATCTTTAAATAAAATAGATGTGCTGTTTTTATAGACTAAAGAGGGAGTCATGCCCACAAAATCAATGCGAAAAAAACCTTCTTGATCTAAAAAACGTAGAATATCATCATAATATTCTCGATCGGTATCATCAAGAATAATAAAACCATTTTCTTTTAATCGCAAATATGCCTCTTTTGCACACTCAGGGCGATGCTCCCCATCAACAATAATGACATCAAAATAATGGGGAGGAAACTCATTTATTTTCTGAATATAATCTTGAGCTTCCTCGGATAAATATAAATTAATATTCTCCGATTTTTCTAACTTAGTTAAAGAAGATTTTAAATAATTATGCCAATTTTTATTACTTTCAATAGACACTATTTCCTGAACTTTATTTGCCCACCATAAAGTAGAATGTCCACTACCATATTCAAAAACCTTAAAATCAGACTTAATCTTATCCTCAATAAACTCAATAGCAGGATAAGTGTACCAAGGAATTGGTTGTGATAAACTATCAACGGGTTTCTCTGAAGCTAAAGATTTTAACCAGCCACTAGCGTCGAAAATATTAGAGTTAGGGGGCAAGTAATTAGTTACTTTTTCCCAATCCAAAGACAAAATTAAACTATGGGCTAAAGCCACTCCTACCCCGGATTGTAATAAACTGGGTTGAAGTTCGATCGCTTCTGCAAATAAATCACTAGCTACACCATAGTTGGTTCGATCGAATTCTTCATAAGCCTGACGAAGTTTATCTTTTGCATTCATAGGAAAGTTTAGATCAAGGGGGAAAAAGATTAGATATGATTAAAATACTAAGAAATATCCTATCATGAAAAATGACTCAAAATTCAACATTAACAAATGAGATTATTAACTATTTTCACCAAGAAGAATTTTAAAAAATTATTGGTATTTTAGAACAAAAAATAGAGGAAGATTGTCTTCCGTAAATCGTTACGACATTTAACTAAAAGTTTGATCACTAAAGGCGCTGCGCGATCGAACCCCCTCATTCTCAAAACTAGATCGCACCGAACCTAATCCATAAAAATAATTTATAATAAAGTCACAAAATAATCGGAGGTAGTGGTAATGGTAGCCCAATTAATCAAAAACCAAACAAATTTATACGATACTGATTATAATCTTTGGATATTAGAAACCGTTAAAAAACTAGAAAATAAAGATTTTAACTCCGTTGATTGGGACAATTTAATTGAGGAGGTTTTAGACTTGAGTAAAAGGGATAAAAGAAAGCTAGAGAGTTTATTAATAAAATTAATTGAACACTTACTAATCTTAGGGTATTGGCAATCAGAAAAAGAGAGAAATAAGGGACATTGGGAGCGAGAAATTCTGAATTTTCAACAACAAATTATTAGAGAATTAGAAGATAGTCCTAGTTTAAAAAATCATCTGAAGAATAAGTTTCTTGACTGTTATCAAAAAGGTTGCAAATTAGCTTCTAAACATTCTCAACTACCTCTCAATACCTTCCCCGAAAACCCGATTGCACCTCTTGAACAAATCTTAGATGAAAACTGGCTTCCCTAAATCGTTACAAGATTTAACTAAAAGTTCGATCATTAAAAGTGGCGCTGCGCGATCGAACCTCCCCATTTCCAAACATCCATCGCACCGAACCTAATCCATGAAAATAATTTATAATAAGCTAACAAAATAATCGGAGGTAGTGGTAATGGTAGCCCAATTAATCAAAAACCAAACAAGTTTATACGATACTGATTATAATCTTTGGATATTAGAAACCGTTAAACAATTACAAAATAGGGATTTAGATTCCCTTGATTGGGAAAATTTGATTGAGGAGGTTTTAGATTTGAGCGAACGCAAAAGAAGAAAAATGGAAAGTCTCTTAATGAGATTGATCGAACATCTCTTAAAATTAGGGTATTGGGAATTAGAAAGAGAAAGAAATCGAGGACATTGGGAAGGGGAAATAACTAATTTTCGTAAACTAATAAGAAAAGAATTAAAGGCAAGTCCAAGTCTTAAACGTTACCTAATAGAAATATTCGAGGAATCTTATGAAGATGGACGAGATCTTGCTTCTAAACATTCTCAACTCCCTCTTAATACCTTCCCCGAAGAACCGATCGCACCCTTAGAACAAATCCTCGATGAAAACTGGCTTCCTTAAAGCTCGATCGAACCCCCTCATTCTCGAAACTAGATCGCACCGAACCTAATCTATGAAAATAATTTATAATAAGCTAACAAAATAATCGGAGGTAGTGGTAATGGTAGCCCAATTAATCAAAAACCAAACAAATTTATACGATACTGATTATAATCTTTGGATATTAGAAACCGTTAAAAACTAGAAATTCGTGATTTTAACTCCGTTGATTGGGACAATTTAATTGAGGAGGTATTAAGTTTGAGCCGAAGTGACAAAAGAAAACTAGAAAGTTTATTAATGAGATTGATTGAACATCTCTTAAAATTAGGCTATTGGGAAACAGAAAAAGACAGAAATAAAAATCATTGGAAAGGGGAAATCCGTAATTTTCGTCTTCAAATTAAACGTTTATTACAAGATAGTCCTAGCTTAAAGCCTTATATTAGGGACATATTTGATGAATGCTATCAAAATAGTCGCAATATTGCTAGTGATAAATCTCAACTTCCTCTTAATACCTTCCCCGAAGAACCGATCGCACCCTTAGAACAAATCCTCGATGAAAACTGGCTTCCTTAAATCGTCACAAAACTTAACTAAAAGCTCGATCACTGAAAGTGGCGCTGCTCGATCGAACCCCCTCATTCTCGAAACTAGATCGCACCGAACCTAATCTATGAAAATAATTTATAATAAGCTAACAAAATAATCGGAGGTAGTGGTAATGGTAGCCCAATTAATCAAAAACCAAACAAATTTATACGATACTGACTATAATCTTTGGGTATTAGATACAGTTAAAAAGTTAGAAAATAGAGATTTAGATACCCTTGATTGGGATAATTTAATTGAGGAGGTTTTAGATTTGAGTAAAAGGGATAAAAGAAAGCTAGAGAGTTTATTAATAAAATTAATTGAACACTTACTAATCTTAGGATATTGGCAATCAGAAAAAGAGAGAAATAGAGGTCATTGGCAAAAGGAAATCATCAATTTTCGGAAACAGATCAAAAGATTATTAGAAGATAGTCCTAGTCTAAAAAATCATTTAAAAACTAGGTTAGATAGATGTTATCAAGACGGCAGGGAAATTGCATCCCAACATTCCCTACTCTCTCTTAATACCTTCCCCGAAGAACCGATCGCACCCTTAGAACAAATCTTAGATGAAAATTGGCTTCCCTAAAGCTCGATCACTGAAAGTGGCGATCGCTCCATCGCTGTTCTTTAATTTCTCAAAACAATGTTAAAGTAATACTAAATTATCAAGAGAAAGATTCATATGAAGAAACAAACATTAACTGTAATTCTGTATAAAGAAGATAATATATATGTTGCTGAGTGTGTGGAGTTAGGTCGGTAGATCAAGGCGAAAGTATAGAAGAAGCCATTAATAACTTGAGAGAAGCAACGAAATTATATTTAGAAGAATGTCCATTTGTGGAAACTCAACCAAAATTAGTAACAACGATGGAAGTAACTTACGGAGAATTAAGTTATGCCTAAATTGCCCATTAGTTCAGGGAAAAAAGCAGTTCAAACTTTAGAAAAATAGGCAAAAATAAAAATCATGATATAGTGTACTTAATCATGTACATAAAAAAACTGAGAGCAAATTATGTTTAGCTATGAAATAACTTCCCCCACCGAAGCCAGAAACGGATTGTTTAAACTTTTAGATAAAGTCGTAGAAGATCATCAAGTTTTTATTATTAATCGTCGTCAGTGTGAAAATGTTGCCTTAATTGCGGAGTCTGACCTGCGTAGCTTAGTTGAAACTGTCTATTTATTGAGAAATCCTGCTAATTCTCGTCATTTATTCGATGCGTTAGAAGAATCCATGACAGGTAAAATTAAACCCCAATCTTTAGAAGAATTGAAAGGGGAATTGGGAATTGAGTAAAAACAAGAAACAAAATTCTCTTTCAGGGGATATGCAACCAAGTTTTCCCCACATTCCGGGTTTTAGTAGTCAGTTTAAAAGTGATTTGCAGTGGTGGTTTAAAAATGACAAAAAAAAGGCGGAAAAAATACTAGATTTAGTTACTGAAGTGATGAGAAATCCCTTTCAAGGCATCGGCAAACCAGAACCTTTAAAATACATGGAAGGTAATATTTGGTCAAGAAGGATTGATTTAGAACATCGTTTAGTTTATCGCATTAGTGCCACTCAAATTGATTTTCTTACTTGTCGTTTTCATTATGATAGTCTGTGAATAGGGGCGATCGAACCTTCCCATTCCCACCCCCAATCGAACCTCCCCATTACCCAAAACTCGATTGAACTCCCCCCATTCCCAAAAATTCGATGAAAATAATTTATAATAAGGTAACAAAATAATCGGAGGTAGTGGTAATGGTAGCCCAATTAATCAAGAACCAAACAAATTTGTACGATACTGACTATAATCTTTGGGTATTAGAAACCGTTAAAAAACTGGAAAATCATGACTTTAATTCTGTTGACTGGGACAATTTAATTGAGGAGGTATTAGGTTTGAGCCGAAGTGATAAAAGAAAACTAGAAAGTTTATTAATGAGGTTGATTGAACATCTCTTAAAATTAGGATATTGGGAAACAGAAAAAGAAAGAAATAGAGGGCATTGGGAAGGAGAAATTATAAACTTTAGGAAACAAATTAAACGTCTTTTAAAAGATAGTCCTAGTTTAAAACTTTATCTGAAAGATTTTTTGGAAGAATGCTATCAAGATAGTCGAACAATAGTATCGAAAAAGTCTCAACTTCCCCTTTATACCTTCCCCGAAGAGCCGATCGCACCCTTAGAACAAATCCTCGATGAAAACTGGCTTCCTTAAATCGTCACAAAATTTAACTAAAAGCTCGATCACTAAAAGTGGCGCTGCGCGATCGAACCCCCTCATTCTCGAAACTAGATCGCACCGAACCTAATCTATGAAAATAATTTATAATAAGCTAACAAAATAATCGGAGGTAGTGGTAATGGTAGCCCAATTAATCAAAAACCAAACAAATTTATACGATACTGATTATAATCTTTGGATATTAGAAACCGTTAAAAAACTAGAAATTCGTGATTTTAACTCCGTTGATTGGGACAATTTAATTGAGGAGGTGTTAAGTTTGAGCCGAAGTGACAAAAGAAAACTAGAAAGTTTATTAATGAGATTGATAGAACATTTACTGATATTCAAGTATTGGGATTCTGAAAAAGACAGAAATAAAGGACATTGGGAAAGAGAAATTGCTAATTTTAGAAAACAAATTAGAAAAGAATTAAAAGCAAGTCCAAGTCTTAAACGTTACTTAACAGAAATATTTGAGGAATCTTATGAAGATGGACGAGATCTTGCTTCTAAACATTCTCAACTCCCTCTTAATACCTTCCCCGAAGAACCGATCGCACCCTTAGAACAAATCCTCGATGAAAAATGGCTTCCCTAAACTCGATCACTAAAAGTGGTGCTGCTCGATCGAAATAAATAGAAATCAAAGAATATGTTAACTTTACCTCGTAAGAAATTTGCTCTTGAAGAATATCATCAAATAATTGCATCGGGAGTGTTGAGAGAAGACTATTTAATTGAGTTAATTAATGGAGAAATTTTTGAAATGTCACCCGTAGGATTTAGACACGCTTCTTGTGTAAAAAAAATTAATTACTTATTTGCGGAAAAGTTAGGTTCAAAAGTAATAATTGGGGTACAAGATCCCATTAAACTTAATGATAACTCAGAACCACAACCAGATTTAGTTTTACTCAAACCTCGTGATGATTTTTATGCGAATCAACATCCTACTCCCGAAGATATTTTTTTATTAATTGAAGTAGCTGATAGCAGTATTGAGTACGATCGAAACTTTAAAATTCCCATTTATGCAGAAAATAAAATTAAAGAAGTGTGGTTAGTTGATCTCAATCAAAATTTATTAGAAGTATATCAAAATCCCCAGAAAAATTATTATCAAAATATAACAAAACTCTCTTCTCAAGATTCCCTTACCTTGACTCAACCAGAAGTAATTATTATAAGGCTCGATCGAATTTTATTTTAGTTTATTTATTGGGATTAACTTCAACTTAAAATGGTGAGGTGTGCATCACTCTATATTAATTTATTATTAATTACAACTCAAAATATGGTTGCTCAACTTCAACTTAAATACTATACTCCAGAAAAATATCTGGAATTAGAGGAAAAATCGGACACAAAAAATGAATATCTTGATGGAGAAATAATCCATAAGGCAGGAGGCACAACTAATCACAATCAAATTGCAGGTAACTTTTGTCGAGCTTTTCCCCTCACCATCGACGATCGAGATTATTATATCTATATCAATGATGTGAAACTATGGATACCAGAATATCGTTTTTATACCTATCCTGATTTAATGATCATTGAAGGTAAACCAGTCTATCAATCTGAAAATAGTAATATCGTCACCAATCCCAAAATAATTATTGAAGTTTTGTCTCATTCTACCCAAAACTACGATCGAACGGAAAAATTTAGAGTCTATCGTTCTTTACCTAGTTTACAAGAATATATCCTTATTTCTCAATCTAGCTACTATATAGAACAATTTATCAAACAAACAGAGCAACAATGGTTATTTAATGCCATTGAAGGAGAAAATAATCATCTTTCTTTAGCTAGTGTTGATTTTTCGATTTCTTTTTCCCAGATTTATCAAAGAATTGTTTTTAATTCCTAACTAATAACCATGCTAAACACAATCAAAGGAAGATGTTAATTCAAGATTTATCATTACAAAAAAGACAGTTTTTTATTACTTTAATCAAAAAAAGAGTAAAATCTGGTACAGGTAGCAGTAGAGAATTTTTACATAAACGAACTTGGACTTATCCTGTAAGTAACTTAAATTCCATCATTAAACAAGCTCCTTTTGTCATTGTGGGAGGAGTAGCAACTCGGTTGTATATGCCTGAAAGAATGACGTTAGATATCAATATTTTAATTAAAGCTGAAGATTGTGAGCTTGTCTATCAAAACTTACAAAATGCTAATAGCAAAAAAATTGGGGATTTAAGTATTTCGGGTAGCCAATGGCAATTAGCAGACAATACTTCTTTAGATGTATTGGTTGGGGATGATGAATGGGTTTCGGAGGCTATTTATCAACCCAATTATGCCCCAGATGGTTTGCCGATAATTCCTTTACCTTATCTCATTCTGATGAAATTATCAGCTAGTCGAACTCAAGATTTAGCAGATATTAGTAGAATGTTAGGTTTAGCAAAAGAGAAAGAATTAATCAAAATTAGGCAGGTTGTGGAACAATATTTACCCACTGCCATGGAAGATTTAGAAAGTTTAATTATGCTAGGTAAACTAGAAGTAGAAGGCAATTAAATTGAACTTTTTTGAGGATGTGATTAGAAGCGGAAAAAAGCGATCGCACCTAAAATAGTTTATGCTAATAATTAAATAACAACAGATTCTCTTTTATGGCTAACAATTCTCCCCTTAACATTTATCAAGAATATTTACAAAAGAATTTACCCCATTTGGATTTATCCTCACTACCCATGGGGAAAAGTGCCGAAAAAACAGACTGGGAAAATCCCTCTACTGCCATTGAATTAAATAATTTTGCCGTTATCCAAATCCTCGAAGCCAAAAATAGTCAAGATATAGCATTAAGACAATTCTATTTAGAGTTAGCCATAGAAGCCTTAGAAACCGCCATTGAAAACGAAAATCATCCCCTTTGTGTGGCACATTTAGCCATCATTAAAAGTTTAACAGGAGAAGTAAATTTTGCTCATAATTTAGAGTATTCCAAAATAATCGAAATATTACCCCTTATTTTTTCCTCTCAAGAAGAAAGTATTGCAGGTTTAATTTATTTACCAATTTTTAACCGTAATCAAAGTAAAAATAAAGAAAATTTAGAGTTAATAATTAAAGAAAATAATAGTTATCAACAAGCATTATATTTATTGATAGCAGATTGTGAACAATCCCAAATGGTATTTTACAATTCTAGTGGTTTAAGATTACTTAACTATGCTAATCAAATAATTCCTAATAGTTTTAATATTAAATTAAACTTGGGTTTAAGTAATCTATTTAATAATCTTTATGAGGGTTTATTATATCTCCATCAAGCCTTAAATTTACAACCAGAAAATAGTAAAATAATTCAAGCTATGTATTTAGCTTATCTTAATTTAAACAATCAAAAATTAGCTAATTTATATTTAGAAAAAGGTAATAAATTTTATCAAAATAATTCTCATAATTTAAGCTGGAAATGGGCTAATTTACCCATCACAAATAACTGGACGTATCTAAAATTTGATGATAATTTATTACTAACCGTAGAAGCTAGTTTCAAATCCATTGTCACTGCTGTATTATTAGCTCAAGAAGATTGGTTCGAGGTAGAAATGGAAATGTGGCGAGATGAGATAAAATCAGGAATGACAGTAATTGACGTTGGTGCAAATGTGGGAGTTTATACCTTTAGCTCCGCCAACAGAGTCGGCAAAAATGGAAAAGTTATCGCCGTTGAGCCTTTCTCAAAATGTGTAGAATGTTTAGAAGAAACCCGTAAAATCAATAATTTACAATGGGTAGAAATTTGTGCCGGTGCGGCAGGAGAAAGCAATAAAACCGTTAAACTATCCTTACATCAAGCCAGTGAATTAAACGAAATCATCAAAGACGATAGCGACATCACAGGCAACTATGAGGAAGTGGAATGTTTCACCCTTGATAGTTTAGTGGAAAAACATCAACTTTCGATCGTTGACTGGTTAAAATTGGATGCCGAAGGTAACGAAATCGAAGTTCTACAAGGCAGTAGCCGTATTCTCTCAGAATTTAAACCTCATATTTTATATGAAAATATCGCTGGTATTCACTCAAGTAATATTCCCGTTGCTAAATTTTTATTAAGTATTGGTTATGAATTGTTTTATTATCAACCTTTTCTGAAACAATTAATTAAATTAGAATCCTTAGAAGAATTATCAGGTAAATTAAATATCATCGCTCAACATTCAGAAAAATAAAAATATGTCAATTTTTGCCAAAAAGTTAAAAGATGAAGGTTATTTAGACAATCTACATTTTACCATCATGAATGTGGGTTCAAGAAAATTAAGTATTCAAGATGATTATTCAAATCAGGGCTGGGGAATCTTTGCTCCGAATTTAAGTATTTATGGTTTTGATGCCGATGAAGATGCTTGTAACCAAGCTAATGAAGAATTACAACAACGGGGAATTAATTGGCAAGAACAACATATTCCTTTAGGATTATCTGATTCTATCGGGGAAAAAGAACTTTATGTTACGAAAGCCCCCATGTGTAGTTCTTTATATCCTCCCAATGAAAGTTATTTAGCACGTTTTCAAGGCTTACCAGAATTAGTAAATTTGGATTTTTCTATTGGTATTGAAACTACCACATTAGATGCTTTTTGTCTAGAGGAAAAAATTCATGAAATTGACTTTTTACAAATAGATGTACAAGGAGCAGATTTAGATGTTTTAAAAGGTGCAATTAATCTCTTAAATAAGACTATTTCTGCTATTCAAATTGAGGTAGAATTTTCCCATTTATATCTAAATCAACCCTTATTTTCTGATGTGGACATATTTTTAAGAAACCAAAAATTTTCCTTATTTGATATATTTTTAGCTCATCGCCCTCGTCATCTATTAAATGTGAAATCGTCTAAACATCCTCATGGACAATTACTATGGGGAGACGCTTTTTACCTTCGAGATTTATTATCAGAAAATTTTACTAAGGAGGTACGATCGCCCCTTAAACTATTAAAATTAGCTTGTGTCGCTGATGTGTTAGGTTTTTATGATTATGCCTTAGAATTATTAATTTATTTAACCAATCATTATGGAGATGATCAACAGTATAACTTTAGTTCATTTATCGATTAGGGCGTTAGGTATGGCGTGTTAGGTTTTAGGTTAAAGAATGAAAAATCAAGGTTTTGATACATTATATAATACAAAAAAAGAATTAAAAAAAATATGAAAAAGTGATTATTGATTATACCAAAGCTATTGAATTAGCCACTAATTTATAATTTGCTATTGATCATAAAAACGCTTTAGAAGCAAAAATGAAATAAAAGTTAAAACCTTTACTACAAACAAGAGTAAATGTATAATAAACTAATGGCTCGATCGAACTGAGGTTAGGTATGATCACGAATACGAGAAAATAATGTTACTATAAAAGTAAGAATAATTAAGCTAAAAAATATATAAAAAATGGTTGGGTCGTGGCAAGAATTTTCGGGAAGTTGGGTTTTAATTCCTAATAATCCCCATGGTATTATTCATTTTTTAGGGGGCGCTTTTGTGGCTACTGCACCGAATATTACTTATCGTTGGTTATTAGAAAATTTGGCAAAACAAGGGTATATTATTATTGCGACTTCTTTTCTTAATACTTTAGACCACAAGTCGATCGCAGTGAATATACAAAACCGTTTAGAAAATATCCTTTCTCGCTTAGAATATAGACTAGGTATTGAATTGAGATATTTACCTATGTATGGATTAGGTCATAGTATGGGGTGTAAATTGCATTTATTAATAGGTAGTTTATTTGATATTGAAAGAGCTGGAAATATTTTTATTTCTTTTAATAATTATCCCTTAAAACAAGCAATTCCTTTCATGGAAAATATTATTCCATCTTTACAAAATAACTTAAAAAATTATTTACAAATAGATAATAGTTTAGAGTTTGAATTTACGCCCTGCCCCGAAGAAACTAAAGTTATTATTAAAGAAAATTACCAAATTCGGCGTAATTTATTAGTTAAATTTAATAACGATTCGATCGATCAAACTTCCACTTTACAACCCATATTAACCAATTTATTTCCCAGTATGGTATCAACATTAACGTTACAAGGGAATCATTTAACGCCTTTAGGGCAAGATATTGATTGGCAACTGGGGGAAATGTTTACCTCTTTTGATGTGGTGGGAAAATGGTTTAAGGATAATTTTTCAAGGGATTTATATAATTTACATAGAGAAATTTCCCGATGGTTAAATCCTCTTAATACCCAAAAAATATCATAAATTACTTTACTGCTGATAAATTATCTAATTATTCATAAGCAATAAGAAAAAACAAAATAAGAGAATATTTCCGTAAGGCTGATTCAAGATATTTTCAGGGATTTCATCAAGAATAATGGGTAAATATTTTACTTATTATTCGATCGAAATAAAACCTTTTAATTTCTGAAAACATTGAGAATAATCATTGACAGGCTCAAAATTATTTACCCCTGAATTTTCTATATTGTCTGTCTCGATCGATACATCTTCAGAAATATTATTTTTCTCCACAGAAATTGACGGCAAATTATCAGAATTATTAATATTAGTAAAAATATACCTTAATTCTTGATCTTCAGCTTCTGAAAAAATAATATTCGGTTTAATTAAACTAGAAAATTCATAATTAAAACTCTGATTTACTTCTCTTTTTTTTAACCAAATATTTAAAATTTGCTCTACAGAAACAGCTTTTAATCTCCCTTGATAAATCGCTTCTTTTACTCCTAAAGGCAACCAATGATGAGGATAAATTTTTGTCCATTTCACAATCAATTCTCTCATCTTATAACCATTCAGATCAAAATTATAATATTTGATTAAAACAATTGTCTCTCGAATATCATTTAAACTCTCATTCACCGGTTTTTTTACTCATTATTAAGATAAAATCTATGATATATTAATCAGAACCAAATTAAACCTATAGCAATCCGAAATCATTTGTGAGAAATAAAATAATATTCTGAAATACTTTTGTAATAATATTTTATTGATTATTGTTACAAATTGCTAAATTATACCTAATCAATATCTTACAAATCAAATGGATTCGCTATCATATAGCAATTCTAAAGCAGTTGTAAATATTTAATTATACTCGGAAAGAGGAATTATTTTCGACATTTTGTTAAAAAGATAAAAAAGTTAAAATATTGAGTAAGTTTTATTATAATAAACAATTATCAACAAAAAAAGAAGTACAATGTTAATGAATTATATTGATGAAGCGATGAAAATAGCTGTTTATGAAATAATAGAAGATGATCATAGTTATTGGGGTGAAATTCCTAACTTTCAAGGTGTATGGGCTAATCATGAAACCTTAGAAGGTTGTAGAAGTGAATTAAAAGAAGCATTAAGTGATTGGATTGCTTTGCGTTTAAAATTAGGCTTAGAAATACCCATTATTAATGGTATAAATCTTAATGAAATTAATCAACCCCTTATTTCTGTATAAAATCATGATAAATTATGCCCAAATTAACACCTGTTTCTTGGAAAGAATTAGTTACAAAGTTAAATGAATTAGGTTTTGAAGGGCCATTTTCAGGTGGTAAACATCCACAAATGCGCAAAGGAAATGTTACGTTAATTATCCCAAATCCCCATAAAAAAGAAATTAGTATCGGATTATTGCAAAGAATATTACGTCAAGCTAATATATCTCGTGAAGAATGGTTACAGTAATCGACATCAATACTTAAAATGAATAATGTACAATGACCGATAAATATAACAAGTCAAGTATAATTATTAATTGCCTAATACTTAATTAATTTTCCCATGTCTCGACCTGTTTTATACCTCGCTATCACAAATCATGGATTCGGTCACGCAGTGCGAATGGCTACTATTGCATCACAGATACAAAAATTAAATTCAGACATACTATTAGTATTAGTGACAACTGCTCCTCGATGGTTGTTAGAATCTTATATTGAAGGTGATTTTATTTATCGTTATCGCGCCTTTGATGTGGGAGTCATTCAGTTAGATAGTTTGAAGATGGATTTAGAGGCGACTAAAGAAAAAATGACAGAGTATCGTCTTCGAGAAAATGAGATTGTAGCGGGAGAAGTTGAGTTTATCAGTATCAACAAAGTAGGCTTGATTTTAGCTGATATTCCAGCTATGGTAACATCGATCGCACAAAAAGCAAATATTCCTTGTTGGATGATGAGTAATTTTGGTTGGGATTTTATTTATCGCAGTTGGGGAGGAGAATTTAATGATATTGCCGATTGGTTAAGTAACAATTATCAAAAATGTCAGCGTTTGTTTCGTTTACCTTTAGCTGAGGAAATGGCTAGTTTTCCCGTGAGAGAAAATGTCGGTTTAACAGGAGGGATTCCCCGTTACACTGAGTCGGAGTTGCGAGAAAAATTTAATCTTACCACCCCAAAAGAAAAAACTGTTTTATTGACTTTTGGCGGTTTAGGTATTGATGCGATACCCTACGAAAATTTGAGTCGTTTCCCTGATTGGCAGTTTATCACTTTTGCGAATAATGCCCCTGATTTACCTAATTTACTGAATATTACCAGTAGGCTCGATCGACCTGTGGATTTCATGCCTTTATGTGGTAGAGTCATGTCTAAACCCGGATTTAGTACCTTTTCTGAAAGTATGCGGTTAGATATTCCCGTGATTAGTCTCACCAGAGAAGGTTTTGCCGAAGCCGAAATTTTGTTACAGGGTTTAGCAAATCATAGTTACCATCAAATAGTTAATTATCAAGAATTTTTTGATAGTAATTGGGATTTCTTAAAACAAGAATTATTACCCCCTCAAAGTAATCAGCAAATAGAAAAAAATGGCACAGAAATAATTGCCCAAGAAATAGTTAATTTTTTCACAAACCAAAGCTAAATGTAGGGTGGGCATTGCCCACCAAAAACCATAATTTCTGACAATAATTTGACAAATCTTCTTTCTTGGAAACCACCTTATTACCCATTTTCTATCCCTTACGACTTATTCCCAAACAACTCACTTAAACCTTCCCCTAACAAAGATAAACCTGTCACCATCGTTGTCATTGCCAATCCGGGAAATAATGCAGTCCACCAAATTCCAGTCGGTAACGCATCTAAAGCCATTTTCAAATCATGCCCCCATTCTGGCACATCTTCGGGCAATCCTAAACCTAAAAACCCTAACCCCCCTAAAATCAAAATCGCATCCGCCGCATTAAGAGTAAATAAAACAGGTACACTTTGAATTACATTGAAAAATAAGTATTTCGATAAAATTCTCATAGGTGATGCTCCCATTGCCTTCGCCGCCTCAATATATAACTCGGTTTTAACGCTTGTGGTATGATTACGCACGACTCGATAATATTGAGGAATATAGGAAATCGATAAGGCTAAAGCGGCATTAATAACTCCCCTACCCACCACAAAAGCGAGGGTGACAGATAATAATAAACCGGGGAGAGTATAAATAGTGTCCATTAAAAACAGTAAAATTTTGTCAGTTTTTCCACCAAAATAACCACTAATTAATCCCAAAGGTACTCCTATAATTAAACTAAAAGATGTTGCTAATAAAACCACTTTTAAAGCGGCTTGTGTTCCAAAAATTGTTCTAGAAAAAACATCATATCCTTGACTACTTGTACCGAACCAATATTCAGCATTTGGAGCTTGATGTATAGGATTTTTTAAGGATTCTAAAGGGTTTTGAATCAGCCCCATATTTTGCAATAAAGGAGCAGAAAAAGCTAGAAAAATAAAGATAATAGTAATAGTCAATCCCACTAACATTAAAATACTAGAAAGAGATTTATAATTATTTTTTTTTAGATATATTTTATTAGCAATCATAAATTGAGAATTAAGAATTAAGAATTAAGAATTAAGAATTATATCAATTTTCGATCGTTACTTAAAATTAAATATATTGTAGGTTGGTTTGAGGATACGAAATCCAACAAAATCAGTAAAAAAATACAGGCAAGATGCCTGTTTTACGGTGGGAAAATCAATCATTGTCTTTGAAAATTAATATAATCAAGCAAGACGAGAAATAATCGATTCTGGGGGCATTTGGGCGATAATTTCACTGATGATAGTATCAACTCCTGAGTTACCCCAAGTACAACCATTTTCTAAATATACTTGAGCAGTTTTTCCGACTAAATATGAACCATAACCTGCCATTGTACCCTGTGCAAGAGCAGTGGTTGCTAAAGTGGTAAAACTACTAGGATTTTCCCATAAACTGTTGATGGCATAGCTAGTTTTGGCAAAACCTAACATTGTTATTGAGACAATTTCTGTTAATAATAATCCCCCTAAACTTTTAACAATGGTTTGCCATAAATTTCCTGCTTCATAACTGGTAATGGGTAAACCATATAATCTTGCTAAGGCACGAATCATGGTTAAATCGGTGATTAATCCTCCGATTAAATCTAGTATTACGATCGGATTTATGGCTACAATTAAGGCTTTATATTTAGCATAGCGCCAGATAATATCTTCTGCTTCTTTACTTCTAATTTGTATGGTTTTATGGGCTATATTTTTTTGAGCAATTTTAGCTTGATTGAGAGAATTTAATGCTAATAATGCTTTACCCTCTCTATTTAATATAGTTAGGATTTTTTCTTGTAATGAGGTGATATTTGGTGGAGGATATTCCCATTCTTCTTGAATTGTACCGTCTGCTAATTCTATCCTTAAATTAATCGGTTGAGGTTCAGCAGAAATTAAGACAATTTCATCGGGGGTAAATAGAGGTTTTTTTGTTTGGTTGCTTAATTGTTGCAGTTGTTGATAGATAGATGTTAAATCAGTTTCGGGATATAAATCTATCTTATTAAAGACTAATATTAAAGGTTTTTTTGCTTGTCTTAATTCTAATAGTGCTAAATATTCAGTACGAGTAATATCTCCTGAGATGACAAACAAAATTAAATCTGATTGTTGACTAATTTCTTTTGCCATATTTGCCCTATTTTCGCCGTCAATTTCATCGAGTCCGGGGGTGTCTATTAACTCGATTTGTATTTTACCGCTGGGGGGAGTCCAACGAATAGATTTAGGCCATTTTGTTACCCCATTTATTGGTCCTGTGGTTAATATTTTTTCTCCTAATAGGGCATTAATAACCGATGATTTACCCCGACTTACTAAACCAAAAGCTGATATTTTTATCATCTGTTGTTCTAGTTTTTCTACTGCAGATTTTAAGTTTCTTAAATCATCCCTTACGGCGGATTGTAATTCCATATTGGGGGGATAATTCCAATGACGTTTTTTACTAGAATACCATGCGATCGACTGTTGTAAACTACTACGAGCTAAGGAATATAAAGAAGTGGTCATTTTGAATCATTTAAAGGTGATAGGGTATTGGGGTGTTGGGGTGTTAGGGTGATAGATTTTCAGATAAGTTTCAGGAAATTAATACATAATTAATTCTGGGTTAAGTTAATTAAAATTTGACTTTATTATTATCAATAATTTTACTCTAATAAATCAGTTTTATGATCTTTTAATAAAGGTAATCTTTCACCTCTAAAAATTTCTTCACTACTTTTTCCTATTTCTTCTAATAAGTCTAATAATTCACTCCCTAATTTTTGACCTATAATCACACTAGGAGTTAAAAAACCTAAAACTATTGATGTTAAAATTGTTCGATCGAGTTTATCATTCATAATAAATAATTGGATAGTTAATCATTAATTACTGACTATTATAAACTTTAACAATATTTAGGGGCATTTTCCCAACAACTTCGATTATTTAATCTATAATTAAGATTCGTATTGTTATCCGTTGAGATTTTGTTGTAAAAATGTTGAAAAATTCTTGGGCTAAAATTACCGTTGCGTTAATTTCTTTAATCAGTCAAACTGTAATTTCCTTTCCAGTCAAAGCCGTAACTAATCCTTATTGTCAATTTGATCAAAATGCGATCGCCACTAAAGACAGTTTACGAGAAAATGCCATAACTGGAAATTCCAGCGTTCAACAAGAATACAAACAAATTTTACAACAACACCGAGATTTATTGCTGAACTGTCGCCGTAATCATTGGTTAAAAGAACAAGCAATTTGGTTACGGATTTACCCTTGTGATGTGCGTAATGGTTCGATCGAAAAGGTATTAGATACTATAGTTAATAGGGGTTATAACACCGTTTATATCGAAGTGTTTTTCGATAGTCAAGTATTGTTACCTAAAGCTGGTAATTACACACCATGGCCTAGTGTAGTGGATATGGCAGGTTATGAAAATCGAGACTTATATGCGGAAACTCTTCAAAAAGGACGAGAAAGGGGCTTAAAAATGTACGCATGGCTATTTTCCATGAATTATGGCTATTTATACTCCCAAAGACCAGATAGACAAAATGTATTAGCTCGTAATGGTCGAGGACAAACTAGCGTTGACTTTGTGCACGATCGATCTCAAGCCTTCATTGACCCATATAATGCCCAAGCTCGTCAAGACTACACACAATTATTACAAGCGGTTATACAAAGAAGACCAGACGGAGTGCTATTCGATTATATACGTTATCCCCGTGGTAGTGGTAAAGATTCCGTAGCGGGTAAAGTAAAAGACTTATGGATTTATAGCGATGCGTCAAAACAAACTCTTTTGCGACGGGCGCAAAATCAACAAGGTAGATGGTTATTAGAAAGATACCTCAATCAAGGAGTGATTAACGCTAACGACTTAGCACAAATGAGAAGTTTATACCCCAATGAAACAACTCCCCTATGGCAAGGAAGAAGTCCATCAGCACCGAGTAACCTATCCGCAGTACAATTAGATATTTGGTATTTTACCGTTGCCCATGCGGCGCAGGGAGTTTTAGACTTTCTCAATTTTGCCTCCAACCAAGTTAAACAAAGAGGCATTCCCACAGGCGCAGTATTTTTTCCCGACGGCAATCAAGTCGTAGGAGATGTTGGCTTTGATTCTCGTTTGCAACCTTGGGATAGTTTTCCCCAAAGTATGGAATGGCACGTTATGTCTTATGCTTTATGTGGTAATCCTAACTGTATTGTAGATCAAGTCAAAAGAGTATTAGCGTCATCCTCTCAAGGTTCAAATGTCAAGCCCGTATTAGCAGGATTTTGGGGCAGAAATGATGGGCAACGCCCTTCTTTAGAGTCGCAAATGGAAGCCATCAGGGTATCCGCAAAACCCGTACAATCCATCAGTCATTTTGCCTATTCATGGTTAGAAAGAGAGCATACCCGACAACGAGAAAGTTGCAATAATTAGGGTTTGCCTCATAGTCTTTTGATGAGGATGAGGGGAGGTGTTATTTGAAAAAATAACCTTTAATCTGTTTTAAATTAGTCGCTTTAGCTGACTTGTGCTATAAGCCATGAAATTTATTTCTTGGTGGGTTATGAGATATTACCTAAATCATTCCCCATTCACAAATAGTTAATTTTGTCAAACTTTCTGTAACAGAATGTTTCACCAACAGATTCATTTATGTCGCAGTAAATTATGATATGTTACTTAAAGTTATCGTCTATTCACAAATCGTTGATTTATAAGAAAAAATCTCTAATTTGACAACTAAAATTAGGTAATAATTCACTGGTAATTGAATCATCATCAAGGAGAGTTATCATTAAGGTTAATTTACCCTCATAACGGCGATAAATTTCTACTTGTTTTAATTGCCAATCTACTATCCAATATTCTCTTACTCCCCGATTAGAATATAGTTTTAATTTAGTTTCTTTATCCCTTTTTATATCATTGGGTTTTTGAGATAAAATTTCTACCACTAATTCAGGCGCACTGGTAAAATGTCCAGCCTCATCGACACAAGATTCCAGCTTTTTATTACTAATCCAAATTAAGTCGGGAATTACATTATTATCATCGCTAAAAATTATACCCGGATTAATAATAGTTTGCCCTAATTTGCTCTGATTTGACCAAGAAACTAAGGCATTAGTAATTCTAGCAATTGACGTTTGATGTTTCCAATGAGGGGCTCTAGTCATGTATAATTCTCCGTCAATAATTTCGTAGTTATTACCATTTTCGGGTAACAATTCTAAGTCAGCACTTGTCCATTTAATCCGAGTTTCAGTACTAACACTCATATTTTTTACATTTATTCAAGTATCTTTCTTCTCAACTATAACACTCTTTTAACACTATAGGTGGTAGTTGGTGGGCAATGCCCACCCTACTAAAATCATTGCAAAAGCGTAAAATTTTACGCATCTACAGGAAATGTGATAAAAGTCTTATAGATTAAATATTTGTCAGTAATGCTGTTAATATTTCAGGATAAATTTTATCTATGTCATCTTGAAGACTAAAAGTCTCATAAATTGCTGTGGCAATGCGACTAAATTCGATCGCATCAGCAAATTCTAGGGTAGTTTTGCGTTTAAGATACTGTTGAATAACTCGATTTTTGCCGATTTCAAAATTCCATAACTTATCACTGATATTATCAAAATATTGGGTTTTATTAATATAGATAACTTGTTTTTTACTATCATATTTTATCTTCTCAATTTTGCCCTCCCCTTCTCCTTTAAATTTTACTAAAGGTTTACTTAATTTGCTTGATTTGAGTAGATGTAAATTAGCTAATTCTTTGCCTAATTTTGCCATATTGAAAAATAAATCAACATCTTCAGTAAAAGGTATTTTAGGATAGTCAATTTTTAATGACTCTGCAAAGCTATCACGATAAATATTTGAGTATAAAATGCCGTAAATATAATAAAAAATTTCCTCTGTTATATTCTCTCTTTGATAGGTTTTTTCTAAAAGTTGCTCAAATTGAGGATTAAGGTTAGAAATTCTTTTGCGTTTATCATACATTTCTTGATTAATTTCCGCTTCACTGCGATTAATCCAAAGAGGAAATACATAAGATTGCCCTCCTAAAAAATTAATATCGGTTAAACTATTAGTGATAAAACAGTGATTATAAATATTATCTGTATGTCTTTTTTTGATAACAAATCCTAAATTATCATCGTTAATAAAATTCATCATTACTGCTTTTCTATCTCTGTCAATAAATAAACTTTCATAGTAAATTTGACGATAATAAAAAGGTTTATGAAAATAAGGATAAAATAATTGTTCATCAATAGTTTGAAATTTTGCTTTAATTTTCTCAATATTAAAAGATTCTGAATTATCGAGATTATAGGTTTCTTTAATTAAACCTTGATCAAAGTTTATAAAATTTCTTAATCTTGATATTAATATCTCTTTTTTATCTGCAATGATAAAACTATCTCTATGGGTTTTTATGCCACTGGTATTTTTCTCAAAAATTTGATCAATAGCCCAAAATGAGTTATACAAATCAGCATTAGTAAAATTCTTTCTTTCAAAGAAAAAATGCTTTTCATCAATTCTTATTTCATCTTCTTGACTAAAGGAAGTTAAGATATTATTGCTGTTTAAATAGTCATATTTTAAAGCTCGATTGCCATACAAATCTCGACAAAAAAGTTTGCCGTAGGTAGTTTTTTTCTTAGCTTCTTTTTTGACTAAAAATATAATCGCTGTGCCGACTCGAATATCAAAAACATTATCATCTTTTTCTCCTTCGGGAGTTTTTTCGTATAACTTACCATGTAAATTAAGGATATAAATTTCGTCAAATGTTAGTAATAATTGTTTGCGTAAACCTTTCGCCGCCGCAATATTGAGATAAGTATTTTTGGTAATTAAACTAACAACTCCGCTTCCCGATTGTTCGATTTTCCAATGACAATAACGGATAAATTTAATATAATCATCGGATAAAATTTGAATATTTTTTTCATCTTTTACATCCTCTTTATAAAGTTTCATTATTTCTGTTTCAAACTCAGATTTATTATAAGAAGCGATGGAATAAGGCGGATTACCAATAATCGCTAAAACAGGAGTTTCTTTTTTGATTAAGTTTGCTTCTGTTGCTTCTTCTGCTAGGGATGACAACCCCGGTAACTGGGGTATTTCTACCATCTTGGCATCTAAGGTATTAGTTAAATATAGCTGAAATCGATCGACATCTTCAAAATTATAGCCATATTCTTGCAGTAAATAAGACATTTTTAAATGGGCGATGGCATAGGGAGACATCATTAATTCAAAGCCGTAAAAATTCTGTAAAATATGCCCTTTAATAAAACTTTTTTGGTTGCCATTTCCGAAGTATTCCACAAAAGTTGTTAGGGCTTTTTTGACAGCTTCTGCTAAGAATGTTAAAGTACCTCCTGCTGGATCAAGCACTTTTACGGTATGATCAGCAAAACCGATTTTATCAAAGTCTTTTTTTAAGATTTCTTCCACAGAATTAACGATATATTTTACTACTGCTGAGGGTGTGTAATAAACTCCTCTTTTTTCACGGGTAGTGGGATCATATTGATTTAAAAAAGTTTCGTAAAAATGTATAATGGGGTCTTCTCCTCTGCCTTTTTGATAAAATTCCTGTAAAATTTTACTAGCATCAGCTACCCTTAAAACTTCGGCAATATCATCGATAATTGTTTCCATCTGAATAGATAATTTACCTAAAGAAATATACTCAAAAATATCTCTTAAAATACCTATAGTTGGCGGTATATTTTCGATGGCATTTTTGCGACTAAATATTTCGTCTTCTTTTGCTCTTGTTTTCGCTGTAAATAAGTCATAGGTGATAGTTTGGGCGTATAAATCTGCAAATTCATTCTCGGCTAATCCTGCAATTAAATATTGTTGAAAAGCCTGATAAAATCCTTTAATATAGTTTTTCTTATCTTCGTTTTTTAACTCATTAGTAATTATTTCATCCCTTAAAAATCTAGTTCTTTTTGCTAGTTCGATCGCCAAAATTTCCGCAGTAAATATTTTAGGTAAAGAAAAGTCAAAAAATCTAGTTAATAATTGTTCAAAATCGGCTTGATTTTCTAGTGGAGGAATGGTTTTTAATTTGTCCGTAACAAAATATCTGCCGATGGAAACTTGTTTAATTAACTCTCCTTGACGATATAATCTAAACTCATAAAAGTTAGTTAAAATAACGTTAGGAAAGGTGCTTAAATAGCGTTTTAATTGCTCTGAATTTTGAGTTTTATCTAAATCAGTATTAGGGATTTTTGCTTCAATATAACCGATAATTTCATGATCACCATCCCATACTCTAAAATCAGGATTTCCTGCTTCGGTTTTTTTGGGTAAAATAGTGACACTTACTTTTTTTTTCTGTAGAGAATTAGCGAAATCGGTGATTAAATTTGCAATGGCAGGATAAAAACTTTCTTCTCTTTGATCACCATGTAAACAAGTTTTTGCTATACTTTCTAAGTATTGTTTGAACATGAGAAAAATTTAATAAAGTAATATTAGTTATTATATAGCAATATGAATCGAAATCTTGTCAAAATTCGTAAAAATTTACGTTGGTTAGTTATTGTCTTAATTCCTAGTACCATAATTTTATATTTATTAAGGGGATTTGGATTATTAAGTTTTGTATCAGGAGGCTTTTTTTTGTTTTTAATAGTTGTTTCTTTTTTCTCTTTAATTACTTTTCTAGTTTTACAAACTTATTGATTAAAATGCTATTTTATCTTGTCAAGTGAGATTTCGATGTTAACATTTCACCCATAGACGCAAAGTTTTACTTTAAGTGATTATCCGAACTTAATATTAAACTGAAAAATTTAATTAAAAAGTTTATTTAATAACTCATTTTTATTAAGATGAAAATGATTACCTATATCTCTAAAAATAGAGTTTAATGTACCTACTTTTAAGGGATTATGGGCTGGAATAGTCAAATGATGTTCTCCATTTTCTTCTGTCGTTAAACGAATATGACTACCTGTTTGATGACTAATTTTATATCCTAATTTTTTTAATGCTTTAATTAATTGTTTATTTGATAAATCTCTTGGTATTTTCACGAAGCTATTACCTCATCTCTTACAATATGTAAGCGAATTATTTGAGGGCGAATTTCTTCATCAATAAAATGACAATTAACAGCATCTTTTATCTCTGTTTTCAATTCTTCAAGAGTTTCTGCTTCCGTGAAAATAGATTCTCCCAATGCTTGGGCTATATAACCGCCTTCTAGGGCTTCTTCGACTAAAAAGATAATTTCTTTAATGGGTTTCATTACTTTAATAAATTATGTATGATTTTGATAAAAATAGAATATTTGTTGGGTTTCGTTTCCTCAACCCAACCTACCAGTTTTATGCTGATACTGATAATAACTTAATATGATTTGAGAGATTGCTTCGTACCTCGCAATGACAATATAAGAGAATATCGCAATGACAATATACAAAATCATGTTAAAATTTTTCGGGAAATAAACTTCTAATACCTTCTTCGGAAGCGTCACAGATTCCCCTTTCGGTGATTAATCCTGTCACATATTTAGCTGGAGTAACATCAAAACCGTAATTCATCGCTGGAGTAGTTTCAGGGCAAATTAATACAGATTTTATCTCACCGTCAACTTTGCCTTGTATATACTTTACTTCGTTTTGATCTCGTGTTTCGATCGAGATTTCTGTAATACCATCAGCAATAGAGCAATCTAAAGTAGAAGAAGGTAAGGCAACATAAAAAGGGATATTGTTATCATAGGCGGCTAAGGCTTTTAGGTATGTGCCAATTTTGTTAGCTACATCCCCATTACGAGTAGTTCGATCGGTGCCAACTATAACCAAGTCCACCATGCCATGTTGCATTAAATGCCCTCCCGTGTTATCAGTAATTAAAGTATGAGGGATGCCTTGCTGATTCAACTCAAAGGCAGTTAAATTTGCGCCTTGATTACGAGGGCGCGTTTCATCAACCCACACATGAATATCGATTCCTGCTTGTTGTGCCTGATACATGGGAGATGTTGCTGTACCCCAGTCGATCGTCGCTAACCAACCAGCGTTACAATGGGTAAGGATATTAACGGTTTCACCATGTTTTGCCTCCGCAATTTTTTTGATGAGAGATAACCCATACTCCCCAATTTTAAAGCAAATTTCAATGTCTTCTTGTTTAATGTCATTAGCTTTTTCTAAAGCAATGTTGATTTTTTGTTCAACGCTTTCACCTTGATTAATTGCTGTTAACATTTGCTTAATTGCCCATACCAAATTAACCGCTGTGGGGCGAGTTTGGGCGAGTTTTTGGGCGACTTCTTCTATATATTTATCAGGGTTCGATCGAACTTGTGTTTCCAGAGAAGCCAAGTATATTCCATAGGCTGCAGTAACACCAATTAAAGGCGCACCCCTTACCACCATTTCTTTGATGGCGAAGATTGCGTCATCAGTATTTTTGATGTCAAAAATTTCTATTTTATGGGGAAAAAATCGTTGATCAAAAACTTGTATAATTTGATTATTTTCCTCATTTAACCAAATAGTTTGATAATGTTTTCCATTAATTAGCATAAATTTTAAGATAAAAAATTATTGATTTTATTGAAGATAAAAAGTTGAAAATATTATTTGAAAGTGAAAGGACAAAATGTTAGATTTTAAGCAAAAACTACCGTACGATTTCCATAGACTAAAACTCGATGTTGTAAATGTAATCTTACCCCTCTGGCTAAGACAATTTTTTCTAAATCTTTACCCTTTCTAATCAAATCTTCTACAGTATCTCGATGACTAATTTTAACCACATCTTGCTCTATAATAGGACCAGCATCTAAATCTTGAGTAACATAATGGGCGGTTGCACCGATAATTTTCACTCCTCGACTATAGGCTTGATGATAAGGTTTTGCACCAATAAAAGCAGGTAAAAAAGAATGATGAATATTAATCACATGGGGAAATTCTTTAATAAAATCAGAGCTTAAAACCTGCATATATTTTGCCAAAATAACTAAATCTATATTAGCATTTTTTAACAACTCTAATTGTTTTAATTCTTGTTCTTTTTTATTATCATTATTAATAGGTAAATAATGATATTCTATCCCAAATTGTTCAGCAATTTTCGCTAATTTTTCATGATTACTAATAATTAAACCAACTTTCACTTTTAATTCTTTAGCTTGAATACGCCATAATAAATCATACAAACAATGATCTTGTTGACTTACCCAGATGGCTACTTTGGGTATGGTGTCAGAAAAATGTAGTTGCCAATCAGCTTGTAACGGTTGTGCGATCGAACTAAAAGCACGGGCTATCAAGTCTTTAGGCAAATTAAACCCCTGTAACTGCCACTCAATACGGGAGAGAAATAAACCCGCTTCAAGGTCTGTATGATGATCGGCATGAATAATATTACCGCCATTAGAATAGATAAAATTAGCAATTTTGGCAACTAAACCTTGTTGATCTGGACAGGATACGAGTAAAGTAGCAGTATCTAGGCTCATAAGTTAATGGAGAATGGAGAATTGAGAATTGAGAATTGAGAATGAATAGGGGGAGACTATTAATTGTTAATTGTTAATTGTTAATTGTTAAAGTTGACTGGAATCAAGGCTTTGTGCTTCTTCTGTGGTAGTGGGTAGATGTAAACCGCATTCTTGTTTTACCCCATGAAAACGGGTATCTCTTTCGTTATCATCATCTGCCGTCAAAGGGCGACTGGAATGCCAATCCCCTACAGACACATAACCTCGATCGAAATAGGGATGATAGGGTAAATTATACTTAGTTAAATATTCATAAATATCTTTAGAGTTCCATCTAAGTATAGGTAAAATTTTATATTGTTCACCTTGTTTATTGACAAAACTCAATTGTTGTCGATAGTCAGTTTGATTTTGTCTTAAACCTGCTAACCATGCTTTAGCGTTTAACTCTTTTAATGCTTTTTGCATGGGTTCAACTTTACGGATTCGATCGTACAAATTTAAAGAGTCAATATCTTTATTTTGCCAGATTTTACCATGAATTGCCTCCATTCGAGCAGGAGAAACATCGGATTGATAGACTTTCAAATTAAGATTAAGTCTTTGGGTTAACTCATGGGCAAAAATATAGGTTTCCTTGGGCAAATATCCTGTATCAATCCAAATAACAGGAATATTAGGGATTACCAAAGTGACTAAATGCAACATCACCGCCGCTTGAATGCCAAAACTGGTACTCATCACCAAATTTTTGTTAAATTCCTGATTTGCCCATGCTATAATGTCTTGAGCATTAGCTAAAGCAAGATTGTCATTGATAGCCTGAAGATCGAGATGATGATGAGAGAGAGGATATATAGACTTAACAGAGGCGTTTTCCTGATGTGATGTTAACTTAGTTTCTAGCACTTCGATCGATTTTCCAGATAAGAGGTTAAAATTGAGTTTGATTCATTGAGAATATTATATAGTGATCTCTTAAGATTTGTTATACTCAAATTATCATCAAAAAATAATTATTCCATGACTGACAAACCAACCATCAAAATTATTAGCGATAATCGTCAAGCTAGATACCTCTACGAAATATTAGACACCTACGAAGCAGGAATCGAATTAGCAGGTACAGAAGTTAAGTCTATCAGACTCGGACGAGTTAATTTAAGAGATGGTTATGCTTTAATCCGCAACGGGGAAGCATGGTTAAGTAATGTCCATATTTCTCCCTACGAAACTACAGGTAAATATTTTAATCATGAGCCACGGCGTAATCGTAAGTTATTATTACACAAGAAAGAAATAAATAAACTCATTGGTTTACTAGAACAACAAGGATTAACTTTAATTCCCCTCAAGATGTATTTTAAAGGAGAATGGATCAAAGTGAGCTTAGGAGTGGGCAAAGGTAAGAAACTCCATGATAAACGAGAAACGGTGAAACGTCGAGAAGATCAACGAGAAATGGCAAGAGCATTAAAAAGATTTTAAGGTAAATTTGAATTAAAAAGGATAAATTGCCTTTTGCGATCTTAAAATAAAACTTGTCAATAACTTTAAAATCCCTTAGCGTCTTTGCGCCTTTGCGTGACAAAAAAATACCTATCAAATTGTCACAACAGAAAATTTTTTCAAGTTATTAAACAACCCTTAATAATACTAAAATTATATATATAAAAATGATGAAAAGACGTACCTTTTTTACTTTTTCGATATTGCCTTTAATTTTTGCCCTTAATCAAACTAAATCTAATGGTGATAAGTCTCAAAAAATGTCCTTATCCGATGAACAATGGAAGAAAAAACTAACTCCTGAACAATATAATATTCTGAGAAAAGAAGCAACAGAAAAGCCTTTTTCTAGCGCTTTAAATAATGAAAAAAGAAAAGGAATTTATGCTTGTGCAGGGTGTGATTTACCTTTATTTAATTCCAGTACTAAGTATGATAGTGGCACAGGTTGGCCGAGTTTTTATGATTCGATCGAGCAGTCTTTAGGAACGAAAAAAGACTTTAAACTAATCTTACCACGCACGGAATATCATTGCGCCAAATGTGGTGGACATCAAGGTCATGTGTTTAATGATGGACCAAAACCCACAGGAAAACGTTATTGTAATAATGGTTTAGCCTTAAAATTTATACCTCAAGCCTAAAATGAAGAAAATAATAGCCATCATACTTTTTACTTTTTTAATTTTAACACCTTTTGCCCATGCTGAAACAGAAAAAGCGACCTTTGCAGGAGGTTGTTTTTGGTGTATGGAATCCCCTTTTGATGAAGTGAAAGGAGTTATTTCCACGACTTCGGGTTATACGGGAGGAAATGTCAAAAATCCTACTTATAAACAAGTAAGTAACGGAAAAACAGGTCATGCGGAAGCAGTAGAGATTAAATATGACAATAATTTAGTCAATTATAGCCAATTATTAGAGATTTTCTGGAAAAATATTGATCCCACTGTACAGAATAGACAATTTTGTGATGTAGGCAATCAGTATCGTAGTGGCATTTTTTACCATGACGAAACCCAACAGAAATTAGCATTACAAACTAAGGAAAAAGTTGCAAAACAACTCAAAAAACCTATTTATACCCAAATACAACCCGTTAAGGAATTTTATCGAGCGGAAGAATATCACCAAGATTATTACAAGAAAAATCCTCTTTTGTACAAATATTATCGTTATCGTTGCGGTAGAGATCAAAGATTAACGGAGATTTGGGGAGAAAAATAATAGACATTTACCACATTTTCCGTAGAGGCGTAAAATTTTACGCCTCTACAATGATTTCATCGTCTGACGGTTTTAACTTTATCTTCAGGAATATCACAATTTTCTAACAAATAATAAACCATTATAAAAGTTACAGATATTGTTCGGTTTATGGAAAGACGATCGAATTTATTGAACTATAATAAAGAGTATTTTTAGGCATCAATAATTTTATGAATTATCAATATACAGCTAAATATATCAAAATTCCTTCGGGATATATGGGGCAAATTATTGAATGGCAAGAAGTTGTTACAGAGGGAGAAAACTTGTCAGAATGTCGATTAATGTTAGAAGATGCTTTAAAGGAGATGATATTAGCCTATCAACAACAAGGCAAAATAATTCCCGTGAAAAAACATAAAATTTTCGATCGAATTACTGCAAATCAAATTTGTAAACAGGCAGGATTAGCCAAGAAGTTTTAACGTGATAGAATTGGTAAACCAATAAAAATACAATAGTTTTATAATCAAAATTAATTAATGAAAGAAAATAATGGTACAAACTCTAGTAAAAACAATCTCCTTAGCAGAATTTCTCACACAACCTGAGACGAAACCTGCTCAAGAATACTTTGATAATCAAATGTTAGCAAAACCCATGCCCCAAGGACAACATAGCCGTATTCAATTAAAGCTAACTAATGCTATTAACGCCGTCACCGAAAACTCTCAGATTGCCCTTGCGTTTCCTGAATTAAGATGTACTTTTGGAGGCAGATCGATCGTGCCTGATGTGGCAGTATTTATATGGGATCAATTACCTGTTAATGAGGATGGTACAATTGCCAATAAATTTGAGATTGCACCAAATTGGATGATTGAAATATTAAGCCCTGAGCAATCTATGAGTTTAGTTACGAAAAAAATCATCGGTTGTTTAAATAATGGTACAACAATGGGTTGGTTAATTGATCCTCATTCAAAGTTAATTTTTACCTATACAAATGGTAGTCATCCTCAAGTTTTTGAGTTAGAAAATGAGATTATTTCTGTGCCTAGTTTTGCCGAAAATTTACAAATTACTTTAGGAGAGATTTTTGGTTGGTTACAAGTAAAAACAGTTAAGGGTTAAAAATGTTAATTTTTCAGTATTTCTCCTGTCTCCCGACTCCTAACTCCTCTTTCCTCTCCTCCTCATTCGACTTTTTAAGCAACCACTACTTATTTAAAAGGTCCTAAAATGGTTCTTTCTACAAGGGTTTGAGTAGCTGTATAATTACCAAAATTACGTCTAGCTTCTATTTGTATTTGTACTGCTCTACCTATTTCTAAATGGCGAGGATCGATCGATAATTGACCAATATCGAGAATAAAACGATTGTTGGCATAACGAATAAATTGGGGGGGGATTTCTCCTTCAAAACGTAAGGTATAGTCATTTACCGGGCGTAAACGGGCTTCAGCAGAGTTGGAAACGCTATACCTAATATAAAAATTCGTGGCAATCAAATCGGATTTTTCGGCTTCGTCAAGGATTTCTAGTTGCAGGTTTTGTCCAAATTCTTTGATTCCATTACTTTTGAGACGGGTTGCATCCTGCGCTCTTATGGCATTAAATACAAATAATTCTGTAACGTTATTTCTTTGTAAAATATTGGTTTCTAACCATAAATCTTCAGGAAATTTCATGGCAACACTTCGATCGTCCTGTAAATTAAGAGTAATAGTTCGATCGCCAAAAGGAGCAAAAACTTGAGGAGCATTCCAAATTAAAACTACGGAATTTTCTACCCTTTCCACTAACTCTAAATATTGATCCTCAATCATCGAACCTTGGGCGAATAAATTGGTTGCACCAGTACGAGTTTCCCAAATATTTTTGGATAAACTAAAACCACGATTTTTTAACTCGTTCATAGTGACGGAAGCCGTCAATCGATCAGGGGCGAGGGGTTGATTTGTATTAATTAAGGTTAAACTGCCTAGTTTTCCTTCTCTACCGTTACGACCCGATCGACCATTTTTGCCATTTTCCCCATTGATACACCTAAATTCTTTAGTACCACAACTATAGTCAGGTGAACCTGGTCTGCCACTGCAAGACTCTACAGTCCAATAAGGTTGAGGACATTGACAACCATTTCCGCCATTGCCACCATTGCCTCCATCTCCACCTTTGCCACCATTTGCTAAAACATAAATCTGTCGTAGATAATTTTTATCCGTAGCATAGATAGTTAATGAGCCACCATTGCCCCCATCTCCACCATTTCCGCCACTACCACCATCTCCACCATTAGCACCCACAAGATTATAATTAACGTTAACGGGCTGATTATCACAGAGAGCATTTTCTCCTTTAACTCCACTTTCTCCAGCAATGCCCTCTTGCCCTGATAAATTGAGATTGAGAGGTGAACCATCAGCAAAAATGGTTAAGGCTTCACTATCTCTACCTTTATTGCCATCTTTCCCCGTTGTGCCTTCTCGTCCGTCTTTGCCAAAAGCAATTATTTGATTCGCTGAAGCGCTTAAAAAACAAAGGGCGGATTTTGAGGAAAAAGAAGGAAATGGATTTGGCAGAAACAAAAATAATGCCGTCAAAGAAACTCTTGCTAACCAAGCCATAATTATTACATTAAAATTATCTCTTAAAACTCTATCATATAGTTGATAGACTCAGGAGAGAATAAAAGATAAGTGAGTAGGCAAAATTAATTGTATGTTTACTTTATGAAAGGCAAAAGGCAAAAGGCAAGAGGCAACAAAGATGTAAGTTATTTTAATTAATTTTAAAATTCACAATCTATTTTGCATGAGTACTTATAGGAGTTGCAATCTCAAGATTGTAGGGTGATGCACACCCCACAATTTAACTTAAATAACTTCACCTAAACGTTTTAAAACAAAATTTTTGTCTAAATAAGAGAATAAGTACCCTGCTTTTGGTCCTTTTTCTTTTCCTAAAAAGCTGTAATAAACCGCAGGAAATGCGATATTAGGACTCACTCCTAATTGTTTTGTTGCGGTAAATAAGGCAGTTTGTAATTCTTCTCCTTCCCACTTTTCTACGGTACTTAAAATCTCTTTTAAAGTAGCTAAATATTGTTTTTGTTCATCGGTTAAATTAGCTGTAATTTCAGGGATTCGATCGAAATAAATGACCAGTTTTTCTTCTTCATCGGCATAATTTTCTAACCAATTTTTCGCCACAGCAATACGTTGGTTTATTTTCTCCCAATCATAATCGTTTAAAGGACGTTCAGCTCTCTTAATAATTTCCTCTTTTAAATCTAAATGGGGTACTTGTAAAAGAGAAATAATCGTACTAATATCAAAAGTATAAAAAGGTTTAATTTCCTCATCTAATTGAGCATAAAATAAAGGTAATAAAGTTTTATCTAACTCAACATTTTGATTACTTTCAGCTTTTTGAGCATAGTCATTTAATAAATTATCATAATCTCTAAATAAACGGGTAATTGTCTCGTAATTAGGTGCAAAATTAATTACAGTTTTTGGTTGAGTTCTTAACATTAAAAAACGTAATAATTCAGGAGGTAATAAGTCCGCCATGTCTTTTGCACTTGAGCCGACACCCTTAGAAGAACTCATTTTTGTTCCATTAACTAGGATAAATTCATAAGGAGAATGGAAGGGAGGTTTTTTCTGCAAAACTTTACGACAAATACCATTCGCAACATCACGAGAACCACCTTTTTGGGAGTGATCTTTTCCTGCCATTTCCATGGTAACACCCACTAAATCCCATTTAGCCACCCATTCCACTTTCCAAGGGAGTTTACCGTTACCATCAAAAGGTGACACCCAACCTTCACTACCGCATCCTTTTACCCAATCTGTAGCGTCTTCTTTGCAGGTGTAAAAAACTTTTTCTCCGTCATAGTCGGTGACGGTAGTAGTAGCGATTTTGCCACAATTAGGGCAGATTACCTGAAAAGGATACCAGTTATCAGCTCGATCGGCTTTACTAACATCTTTATAAACTTCTCTAACTTCTTTAGCATGACGTAAAAACTTATCAATATAAGGGTTTAATTTGCCACTACGATACAAGTCTCTTAGATAGTAAATCTCAGCTTTAACGCCTAAATATTCAAATACTTCGAGAAATTCCTCCATAAAATATTTAGCATAATCTGGGGCGCTTTCATCAGGAGAAGGCACATTACAGAGGGGATAGCCCAAGTAAGGGGCAAATTTTTCTTTATCTAAGTAATGGGGGATAGTATCCAAAGCGTCATAATCATCAACGCCATAGGTAAATTTAACGGGTTTTCCTGCTCGTTTTAAAGCGCGATACATGACATCATGAATAATCACTCCGCGCACTGAGCCTACATGAACTCTACCTGAAGGGGTTTTGGAATCGTTAACTAATTCTGGTTGTTGTGAAGACTCGGCTATTTTATCCGCCCAAAACATAATTTATTCTCTCTTATCTGGTTATACTTTAAACCTTTCATTATATAGCAATCCTTGATCAATAATGAGAATTTTGCTAATGAGAAGGGGAAGTTAATTAGGGTCTGCTGAAAAAGTCAAAAAAACAATACGTCTTAAACACTTATTGTATGTAATAAGACAAAGTATAATTTAATCTTTGTTTCTGATGTTTCTTTTAATTTTGTTTTGATTAAATTTAGGGACTCCATTGAGGTTTAAATCCTGCGATGGGTAATTCTTCTAATAGGGGTTGAGTGGATTCTTGAGAAGGTAAAGTTAATAACCATAATCGACTACTTAAAATTAATTCTGCGGAATCGGTGAATAATTCGTCATCGGGTAAGGCACTTTTTAAGGAGTTTTGAGGTACATCATTTTCTGTGACTAATTGATCAAATAATATCCCAAATCCATCGGGGGCAAGACTTATTTTCATGTCTTGAAATTTTGGTAAGGCTAATAAAGGAATTATCTCTCCTGATTCAATATCGATCGCCACAAAATAGGGTTTTTCTTTGAATTCTGTTTCTGTTTCGATTAATTCTGTTAAGAGACAAAATAGTTGTTTTCCATTACCATTAAACTTACAATCGACGATCGAACCATCAATATTAATTAACTCTTTTTCTAACCCTTGATTATTCACATAAAATAACGATCGAGTATAGCGTAACGCCTCATTATCTTTATTAAAATTAATCATTACCGCACTATTTCCATCCGCCGAAAAAGTGACGACTTGCCCAAATTTAGGCAAAAAATTCACAGCCTGACTATTTCCCTGACTGTCTAAAGGTAAAATAGCAATGCCTTCTCCTTGGGCGATGGCAATCGATTTTCGATCGGGAGTAACAATAAAATCTCCTCCTTTGGTATTTAATCTTTGAGGAATTTTACCGTTTTCAATCTTCCACAAATCAAAGTCCTCTGGATTATCATAACTTATGCGTTGAACAATAATAATTTCGCCATTTTCTCCCACTAAATCAAATTTATTATTCTGAAATTCTTTACCATCTAAAATTAATCTTAATTGAGCAGGTATTTTTGTGGTTAAGTCTTTAGATAAACCCGTAGAAACTTCATAAATATTTAATTTTTGAATATCGCCATTTTTTTCATTTTCGTCCCAAGCTGAAAAAATAATTTTTTCTGAATCAGGAGTAAATTTAAAATCTATTACTGTTAGATATTCAGGAGTAAGAATAGTTTTATTTTGTTTTGTTGAATTATTTAAAATTAATCTTCCACTTTCTTCTCCTTGACTACCAATATAAGCAAATGCTCGATCTCTACTCTGAAATTCTGACACAAAAGGTTCTATATCCCCCCCTAAATTACCCCTAAATTTTTCCTGTGCATTTTTGAGGGATAAACGATAATTTCTGCCGTAGGGAATGATATTATTGAGGGTATAAACTAACCGTTTTCCAGACCAGCTTATCTTACCATCTAAGGGCGGTTCGATCGTTAAATTTTCTTCCACACTTTCTTGAGACATCGGTCGATCGAACGTCAAAGAAAATCCTCGATCTTTTGTACTAATTTTTTGATCTTGCCAACTAAATTGTTCTACATGGGGTAAATTTTTAAATAAACACTCATTATCCTGACAAAATAAACTACCACCCACTAAAATAACGATAATAAAAGTAAGAATAGTAATGACAATAAAGCATATTTTATCTATGGTTTCTCGGAAAAAAAAGGGTCTAATCATAGTATTTTTTGCTTAATTTTTTTATTTATAGAGTTAGATTAATTACCATTTAAAAATATTTAATCATTGTCTATAAACTGGATATTCCTCTCTTGATAATAATCAAAAAAACTGATTTTATCTAAGTTGATATTTAAGTTTAATTTATCTCCTATTTTGATTACTTGATCCGTAAATATTTTAACAAATAAATTACATTCTTTATCCCCTTGTAAATTAACATTTAAAATAGATTCATTGCCCAAGGCTTCCACTAAATTAACAATCACAGGAATATTATTTTCTGACTGAGATGATAGACTAAAATATTCTGGTCGAATGCCTAACCAAATTTTTTCATAATTATAATTTTTTAATAATTGTTGCCATTTTGCGCATAAAGACAATTTAAAATCAGAATGAATAATTAAATCAGGTTTTTCTAAGTTTACCTCCAAAAAATTCATCGGTGGACTACCAATAAATTGCGCCACAAATTTATTAATCGGTTGATGATATATCTCTAAAGGGGTGGAAACTTGTTGAATTTCTCCTTGATTCATAATCGCAATACGATCGCCCATCGTCATAGCTTCTGTTTGATCATGGGTTACATAAATTGTCGTCACCCCTAATTGTTTCTGTAGTTTAACAATTTGCCCTCGTGTTTCTGTTCTCAGTTTTGCGTCTAAATTAGATAATGGTTCATCCATCAAAAATACATGAGGACTACGAGCGATCGCCCTCCCTAAAGCAACCCGTTGTTTTTGTCCTCCGGAAAGTTGCTTTGGTAATCTTGCTAATAAATGTTCTATTTGCAACATTTGAGCCGTATCGATCACTTTTTCCCTAATTTTTTTTTCACTATCGGAAAGATAACGCCAAGATTTGGGCAACTTACCTGTTACCCCAGTCAAAACTTTATCCA
Source organism: Geminocystis herdmanii PCC 6308 (assembly GCF_000332235.1). Lineage (NCBI taxonomy): Bacteria > Bacillati > Cyanobacteriota > Cyanophyceae > Chroococcales > Geminocystaceae > Geminocystis > Geminocystis herdmanii. The sequence continues at coordinate 1,475,319 of NZ_CM001775.1, forward strand.
TCACCGAAGCATTAACTTCCTGATTCATGCGCCTTAAACCAAAGGCAATATTGTCATATACCGTTAAATGGGGATAAAGGGCATAATTTTGAAATACCATCGCTATATCTCTAGCTTTTGGGGGCAAATCATTTACAGTACGATCGCCAATGATAATTTTACCAGCACTAATATCTTCTAACCCTGCAATTAAACGCAATAAAGTACTTTTGCCACATCCAGAAGCACCCACCAAAACCATAAATTCCCCGTCTTCAATGTGAAGATTAATACCTTTTAAAACATTAGTGGAGGAGTGTTTAGTTTCTTCAGGGGGGTTATTTACCCCAGTTACACCCAAGGCAAAAGAAGGAGAAAACTTACTGCCAGAGGGGATATAGGTTTTGTAGAGATTGTCAATAATAACCTGTGCCAAGGGAATTTTACTTTCTTTCAACAACAATAGACAAGGATTATATCATGAGTTTGCAAGAAAAAAATGAAATTGCAGAATTAGGTGAATTTACCAAATAATATTAACAGAATATTGATTAAAAATAGAATCGATACTAAGAATAGGTATTTTTTTCGTAACAGCTTGAGCAATTAGCATTCTATCAAAAGGGTCTCTATGGTGTAAAGGTATATTGTTTAATTGCCAAATATGTTCTAATTCTATGGTTAAAATTTCAATATTATTAATATTTCTTTGATTAGTAATTATTTCTGCTAATGGATTATCAAAGTATAATTTATTAATGGAGATTTTGATCTGCATTTCCCAAATACTCGCAATGCTCAAGTATAAAATGTTGTCAGTATTTTCTATTAAATTTAGTCCATTTATTGATAGTTTTTCAGGGGATAAAGTCCACAAAATAAAAGCATGAGTATCTAACAATATTTTCATATAATTTAACCTAAAAAGTCAGGAGGTAAAGGCTGATTAAAATCTTCACTAATCCATCCTTTCCCTTTATATAAACCTGCAATTCTTTTTTGCGGATATTTATTTTTTTCGACTAAATCTTTAGTATGTTTATCTCTAATAAATTCAATAAAATCTATGATTTCTTGTTGTTGTGCTAAGGGTAAATCTTTGATTTTCGTTAAAATTGTTGCTGTTAAATCGATCGTTAGGTTAGTCATAGTTTAACATTATTTATAGTTAATATATTTATTTTACAAAAAATTAGCGGAAATTTTGCCTTCCTTCAGTATAATGATCATTCTCTGTGAAAAAAAGACATAGCCTTTTTGGAGATGCCTAATGCAAATAGTTAAAAATATAAATCCTCATAGTTATAGTAATTCTCAACCTTTAAGAGTTATTGCCATCGGTGATAGCTTGGTTTATGGCTATGGCGATACCCAAGGAGGCGGTTGGGTAGAAAGATTGCGCCGTCTTTGGATGGAGAGCGATCGAGATCATGTATTGTATAATTTAGGTATTAGGGGCGATCGCACCAGTCAAGTTCAAGGTAGATTGGTTCAAGAATTTAGCTATCGTGGGGAATTAAGAAATAAATATCCAGATTTAATCATTTTATCTGTAGGAGTGAACGATTCTCCCCGTTTAGGTCATATTCAAGGGCGCAATTTAACCAATTATGACCAGTTTACCGAAGATATGAATAATTTGCTCGATCGAGCCTTAGAATTATCTCCCGTGCTATTTGTAGGCATGACTCCCGTAGATGAAAAGAAAATGCCCTTTTTAGACTGTTTTTATTATAATCTCAGAGATCAATATCACTATAAAGAAGCCACGAAAAAAGCCTGTGAAACAAGACAAATTCCCTATCTGGATGTATTTGATTTATGGATGAGTCGAGGGGAACATTGGCGAGAATCTCAGATGTCAGAAGACGGACTACATCCAAATATTAAAGGTTATGAAACATTATTTCAAGAAGTTATTAACTGGCAACCCATAAATGAATTAACCATTTGTTAATCAGATAATATCGCTTCCGATAAATCAACCCCTGACAAATCCACATCTCGCAAACTCGCACCGATTAAATTAGTGTTTTTCAAAATTGCGCCGTCAAGACACGCACCCCATAAATAAGCACCTTGTAAATTAGCATCCGTTAAATCTGCCCCCGTCAAATTAGCCATATTGAGATTAGCAAAACTTAAATCTGCAGCCCTCAAATCCGTTTCACTTAAATCACTTTTCATCAAGTTGGCTTTGACGATATGAGCGCCCCTCATTTGCCCTTTATGGAGGTTAACATTATTCAAATTAGCTTCATCTAAGACACTACGGCGTAACATGGCATGATCTAAGTTGCTTCCTGCAAAATTGGTGTCGTATAATTTTGCACCGCTCATTTTTGTTTCCGTTAAATCCATTGCACTAAAATTTAAGCCATGTAAATCTAAACCGTTGAGAAATGCACCTTTTAACTTAATCCCGTATAAACTAGCCCCTCGTAAATTTGCACCACTTAATCGGGCGTGGTTTAAATTAGTCCAGTTTAAATTTGCCCCCTGTAAATTTGCTCCTCTCAAGTTGATACCGTCTAGGTTAGCGCCACAAAGATTAACTTTTGGTAAATTTGCCATGTAGAGATTCACCCATGTTAATACTGCACCACTTAAAGTTGCTCCTTGTAAATCGACTTTATGTAATTGAGCGCCATGTAAATCAGCTTTGGTTAAATCGGCTTCGATTAATAATGCCTCTTTTAACTTAACAAAACTTAAATTTGCCCCGTATAAAAAAGCACCTCTTAAATCTGATTCTAGGAGAGAACAGCGTTCTAAATCTGACCATGCTAAGTGAGCTTCGACTAATTTTGAACGAGATAAATTCGAGTAACTTAATTTTAGACCACTTAAATTACTTTTACTGAGATTTATTTCTCGAAAATCTCGATCGCCCTGTTTATATCTTTTTAATACATCATTGATCAGCATCAGGTTTCTCCGTTAATAACCTTTAAATATTCCAAAATCTTCAGTATTTTGATGGAATAATTAAATATAAATCATTACAAGTCTTTAACCATATTATATAAGAAGAAGTTTACTTATTTTCTTTATCTAAAGTAATTAATAACAAAATTATTTAAACTTTATCTTTATTAATAAAAATATACATTTCTATATAAATATTTTTAATATATATCGATGTTGAGTGAAATTTAGTCAATTTTTATCAGTTATCGTCACCACAAAAATAATTTGACATTGATAAACATTGGAAATAGATAATAGTCTGTTATATAAAACTTACTCATAGTTACCTATGACGTTTACTTCTTGCTTCTACCAGTCAAGTCGGCTTGATACTGTCCACAAGCGTTGATTCGGGTGTAACCCACCCTACTTTTATTATTCTAATTAATTGATTAATCTTGAATAATAACTAATTTTTTATTTAATTTAATCTTTAAATTAAATAGTTTTAACAGTCTTGGTTATCGACTTCATTAAAAGCTAACATATTTAAAAAAAATGTCAACCTTTATCCCGTGAGTAGGTATAAACAACTATAATAAACTATTAGTTAACAGTTAAAAGCTCTGATTATGTCATATTATCTCCTTGACAAGTACCTGAGTTCGATATAAAATTTCGGTGGTGTAAAAGTATAGGTATTAGGTTAAAGAATTCACAAAAAATATATCTTAATTGATTTTCTTATTTTAAATTCTTTATATTAATTAATCAATGTTCGAGAAATCTTTACCTGAAATCTGAAACCTGCCTCAATCGAATATTCTTGCATCGAACTAAGATAATAAATTAATTTCTCATCCCTGATTGCTCAATATGGAAATTTTAATAGTCGAAGACGAGAAAGAAATTGCTCAACTTATCAATAATTGTCTCACGAGAGAGGGATTTCAATGTCATATCGCATCGGATGGTTTATCCGCATTAGAAAAGGCAAAAATAATACAACCTGATTTAATTATTCTTGATTTGATGTTACCTAAACTTGACGGCTTAGAAGTCTGTACTAGAATTAGAAATTCATCAATGACAAAAGACCCTTATATTCTCATGTTAACAGCAAAGGGGGAGGAGATCGATCGAGTTATCGGCTTATCTACAGGGGCAGATGATTACCTAGTGAAGCCTTTTAGCCCACGAGAATTAGTGGCAAGGGTGAGGGCATTATTAAGAAGAAGTATGCGTCAGGTTGCGCAACCGCAAATCCACGAAACCCCCCATTTTATACTGAATTTAGATGAACATACCGCTATTCGCAAAGATGAAGGCAAAGAGGAAACCTTAGACTTAACCGCCCTAGAATTTAATTTATTAGCGGTATTTGTAAATTATCCTAGTAAAGTGTGGAGTCGCACTCAATTAATCGATAAACTTTGGGGTGCAGACTTTTTTGGAGATGAGAGGGTAGTGGATACTCATATTCGGCGCTTACGCAAAAAAATTGAGCCAAATCCTGCTCAACCTACTTTCATTAAAACTGTTGTTGGTGTTGGTTATAAATTCGAGGATGAAGAATAGACATCATAAAGGTTTCATCAAAAAATTATGTCGAACTCAGGTATTTTAGGGAAGGAAATGTTAAATTTATGCAATACTAATCAATAAATTTGATAAAGATTCAATAAAAGTAGTAAAGTTGATTATTAGAGGGGTAAAGTTCACGCCTTATCAATCTGACACTTAAAATCTTTCTACTGAATGACAACTGAAAATATTTACGGTAATCTTCAAGGCTTAAAAGCGAATCAACTTAAACAGTTACAAAAATTGTATCATCAGCGTATTCGGATCGATCGAATCACTACTACAGATTTAGCGGAAAGAATTGCTGCCATTAGTACTGAGTTAAAACAGCCAGTCTGCGTCTATTTAAACCGCCGTGGACAGGTGATGAGAGTGGGTGTGGGGACACCCCGTCAAACTCAAATTCCCCCCCTCGAATTGCCCCGTTATGGTGTGCAAAGATTGTCGGGGATTCGTTGTTTAGCAACCTCATTGAAACCGATACCACCGAGTGAGGCTTGTTTAACGGCAATGGCAAGGCAACGATTAGATGCTCTAGTGATGTTTAGTTTAACAGGACAGGGCATGATGCGTAAAGGCGGGGGGGCGACGGGTTTTATTGAAAATGCCTATGTCGCTCATTTATTGCCCATATCCAATGATAATACATTATGGGAAATTTCTCCACCACAGGATATTGAAACTGTTGCGGAACAAGATTTTCAGGATTTAGTGGATAGTTTAGAAGGAGAATTTAGTCGAGAATTTATCGCTCAAGATGTGTCATCTCAAGAGGATAGGGTATTATTAGTGGGCTTGATGACGGGTAAAATGACAGAGCTAAAATTTCAAGATAGTTTACAAGAGTTAGCTTTATTGGTGGATAGTGCTGGGGGGAAAGTATTGGCGACGATCGAGCAAAAACGGGCTAACCCTCATCCTCAAACGTTGGTAGGTGCGGGAAAAGTGGAAGAAATTGCTTTACAAGTGCAAACTTTAGGGGCGAATTTGGTGGCGTTCGATCGAGACTTATCACCTGCTCAAGTGCGCAATTTAGAATTACAATTTGGTGTGAGGGTAGTTGATCGAACGGAAGTAATATTAGATATATTTGCTCAACGGGCGCAATCGGGAGCGGGAAAATTACAAGTAGAGTTAGCCCAATTAGAATATATGTTACCTCGTTTGACTGGTCGAGGACGGGCGATGTCAAGATTAGGAGGAGGTATTGGTACAAGAGGACCGGGAGAAACTAAGCTAGAAACAGAAAGGCGCTCTATCCAAAAACGCATCACTCGATTACAGCAAGAAGTTAATCAATTACAAAATCATCGATCGAGACTAAGACAACAAAGACAACAACAGGAAATCCCCTCTGTGGCGATCGTGGGTTATACGAATGCAGGAAAGTCAACCTTGATTAATGCCCTGACTAACTCAGAAGTTTACGCCGCCGACAAATTATTTGCAACCTTAGATCCTACCACCAGACGACTAACTATCACCCATCAGGAAACAGGGGAAACTCGCATTATTTTGTTAACCGATACCGTGGGTTTTATTCACGAATTACCGCCTTCCTTGATGGATTCTTTCCGTGCCACTTTAGAAGAAGTGACGGAAGCTGATGCGATGTTGCACGTTGTGGACTTATCTCACCCTGCATGGGAAAGTCACATCAAATCAGTGAAAACGATTTTAGCAGATATGCCTTTAGCCCCTACTATAGAATTAATGGTATTCAATAAGATCGATCGAGCCGATAGCGAACATTTAGAAATAGCCAAAGAAAAATATCCCCAAGGGTTATTTATTTGCGCCTCTAAAAGATTAGGATTAGAAACTTTGCGTACCCGCTTAGTCAATTTTTAGCATTTTTCTCTTCCCCCTCTCCCCCTCTTCCCTTCTTATCTTCATCATTTTATGGTTCACTCAGATGTAAAACAATACTGCTCGGTTAAGGAATTTATAATTGTCGGTTAGGATAGGGCAAAGGGCAAACCTGAGTTCGATATAAAAATAGGTGAGGGCTGACTTGGAAGACTCCGAAGACAGGAAGACAGGAAGATTGTATTTCTGATGAATGAATAAAATTCTCTCAAAAGTACATCAAATATTGAGAATTTTTCTCCCTGTCCACTTGTCCACCTGTCTAGTTTTCATCATTTTCTTTATGTCGAACTGAGGTAGGGCAAAGGGCAAAGGGTAAGAACTTCAATGAAATTTTAATTCTTAATTCTTAATTCTTAATTCTTAATTACCCTCACCAAAACGTTTTCGACACTAACCGAGCAGTATTGAGATGTAAAAGGGAGTGATTTGAGCTATACTGAATAGTTAAGCAACTATTTTGTTGTTTTATAGTTAGTAAATACAATAAAATACAACTTAATAGGAAGATTATGGTAACTTCCCTACAACAATCTAGTAAAGAGATGATTTTGCAATATCTGCTGAAAGAAACGAAGGCTTCAGCCCAAGATATAGCTCGATCGATGAACATTAGTATTCAAGCCACTCGGCGACATCTGAAAGAATTGGAAGATCAAGGATTGCTCGATCGAGACCCAATTCAAGTAAAAACAGGCAGACCACAATATTTATATTATCTTTCAAGAAAAGGGCGCGATCGATTTCCCCAAAACTATGGAGAATTTGCCGTGTCTTTTTTAGACACCCTAACAGAAACCGTAGGGAAAAATCAGGTAAGTAAAGTTTTAGAGAAACAATGGCAAAGAAAAGCTGAAAATTATCGTCAATATATCACCGGAAAAACCCTAGCAGAAAGAGTAAATCAATTAGTAGAAATTAGAAAACAAGAAGGATATATGGCAGAATTATTCTGTGTAGAAAACGAATCAAAAGATAATATTAAACAGTTTTTTTTAACTGAACATAACTGCGCGATTTCTGAAGTTGCAGAATCTTATCCTCAAGTTTGTGGTCATGAATTAGAAATGTTTGCAGCATTATTTCCCGATTGCCACATAGAAAGAACCAATTGGATTAATAATGGAGAACATCGTTGTGGTTATTTAATACAACCTAATTATGATTAATTGTGGAATTATTTTACATATTATATATTTTTTTTGTCACATTAAACTATTTTTTAGCTTGAATAACTTGTAAACTTCCTCCTGCATAAAGTTGATTATCAACAATATTAAAACCTACTTTTTTTAGCTGATTTTCTAAGTCTATTTTTAATAATTTCCATGCGGTTTCTGTCTCAAATAACAACATAAATAATGTTAAGGGAGGTATGAATAATAAATTTTGTGGTTGATGTAAGTCGATGAATGTAAAAATTCCTTCTGGTTTTAAGACTCGATGGGCTTCTTGAAAAATCTCCTCTAATTCTGATGTCGTCATCTCGTGTAAAGCTACGCTAGTATGAACAAGATCAAAATAATTGTCGGAAAATGGCATTTTTTGGGCGAATCCTTCCACAAATTGCGCTTGAGGTACGTTTTTTTTCGCTTTTTCTAAGGATACTGGAGATATATCTAATCCCGTCACTTCTTGGGAGTAGTTAACCAAAAATTTTGTAGTTTGTCCTGCTCCACAACACAAGTCTAGTATTTTAGTATTAGAGTTAATTGGTAGATTTTTGAGTGCTAGTTGTCGAAATTTTCTTTCACCGCCTACAGGTATCGCTGCCAATTTGGCAATAGTATCATATAACCATTGATATTTATAACTTAGGGGACGCAAAAATGTTGCCATGACAATTTTATTCTATAATTTTGTGGAACTCGATCGTAAAATATCGGGAATTAAAGTATCATCGCTAAATTCTAACATGGTTTCTCGATAACCTAAATAACCAGAATTGGTGAAAAATAATAACATTCTATTTAAGGCTATCCAAACCTCTGTACTAAATTCCCAATCTCCATTCATTGGTGCATAATCACTAATGGATTTTAATGCCCAAAAATAGTTATTTCTCACTACGGATTTACCTTTTTGATATTGGGGTAAATCTTCTTTTTGAATGTAAAGAATATTATCTTTTATAATAGCTTTCATCTTACTTTTTTGATTTAATTTATTCGTCTATACTATCATAATTTTTATTATAAAATGTCTTTAAATTTTCGTAATATTAACACTATTTGGAGTTCGGTAATAGTAGAAACTTTCGCTCAATTAGGTTTAAAAAATGCTGTCATTAGCCCCGGTTCTCGATCGACTCCATTAACTCTTGCCTTTGCTCAACATCCTTCTATTAATACTATACCAATTTTAGATGAAAGATCAGCTTCTTTTTTTGCCTTAGGATTAGCTAAAAAAAATAATTCTCCTACCGTTTTAATTTGCACTTCTGGTACTGCGGTTGCTAATTTTTATCCTGCGGTAATTGAGGCTAAATATAGTCATATACCTTTAATTATTTTAACAGCCGATCGACCTCCTGAGTTGCAAAATTGTCATGCTGGACAAACTATAAATCAAGTCAATTTATACAATAGTTATCCCCTTTGGCAAACACAATTATCTTTACCTTCAATGGAAATTGATCGACTTTTTTATTTACGACAAAATATTATTTATAGTTGGGAAAAATCTTTCTTAACTTCTAGGGGTGTTGTCCATATCAATATACCCTTTAGAGAACCTTTAGCTCCCATTTCTACCTTAGATATTAGTTTAGAAAATCAAGAATTTATCTATCAACAATTATTTAGTAATTTTCCTGTTAATAATAATAATTTTTTGGAGTATTATTTTGATCTAAATAAATATTTAAAACAATGGAAAAAATATGATAAAGGCATTATTATTGCTGGTGTTGATACCTCAGATAATCCTTTATTATACTCCCGCTCGATCGAACTTTTATCGAATCTCTTAAACTTTCCCATTTTAGGGGAGGCTTTATCTCCCATTCGTAATTATCACGAGAATAATTACAATCTAATTATTAACTATGATGCTATTTTAAGAAATGCTGATAATGCTGATCAATTAATCCCCGAAATAGTTATTTTATTTGGAGAATATCCCACCAGTAAAACCTTGAGAGAATGGCTAAATAAGCATAAAGTAAAAACCTATATTATTACTCCCTATGATGATAATTTAGATGCTTTACATAGCAACTCTATTCATCTTCGTCTTAACCCAGAAAATCTCATTAAATATTTACCAACTTTAGAAACAAAATCTTCATCAAACTATAGTAATCAATGGAGTTCGATCGAACAAAAAATAACCATTAAACTTAAAAAGATTATGGAGGAAAAAGAGGAAATATTTGAAGCAAAAATATCATGGATGTTATCAAAATATCTTCCTGTCAATACTCCTATTTTTATCGCCAATAGTATGTCTATTAGATATGCCGAATTTTTTTGGCAAAAAAATAATTTAGCAAGAGAAATTTATTTTAGTCGAGGCACAAACGGCATTGATGGCACTTTATCCACTGCTTTAGGCGTTGCCCATCAAAATCAACCTACTGTATTATTAACAGGAGATTTAGCCCTTTTACATGATACTAATGGCTTTTTAATTAATCAATATTTTCAAGGAAGTTTAACCATTATTTTAGTTAATAATAACGGCGGTGGAATTTTTGAAATGTTACCAATTTCTGATTATCAACCCCTATTTGAAAAATATTTCGCCACTCCTCAATCCATCGATTTTAAGAATTTAACTAAAACCTATAATATTGATTATAAACTAATCAATAATTGGAAAGAATTTAAAATTTTCTTAACAAATTTACCCAAAAAAGGTATTAATCTTTGGGAATTAAAAACTGATAGAAAATATGATACTTTATGGCTAAAAAATTATTTTAATACTATAAATAAATAATTGATGATTAGGACATAATATCTAATTATTAACTTAAACTTAGAATATTAACATTGATAGTTTTAAGAGTTATAATAAAAAAATAAAATCAGGAGAAAAATTATGACAACTACGGCGGATGATGTTTGGAAATTATTACCAGAATTAATCGAATCTCAGAAGGAAACCGATCGAAAATTTCAAGAAACCGATTTTTATATTAATAAAGGTAAAAAATATGTTCAACCCTATCTCAATGGAATTGATAATTAAGAAATACTATTATTACTAATAATTAATTACTATAATATTTAACTATGAAAAAAACTCTCTTTCTCAATCCTCCTTCTTTTGACGGTTTTGACGGTGGCGCAGGCGCTAGGTATCAAGCTAAACGGGAGATAACATCTTTCTGGTATCCCACATGGTTAGCACAACCATCAGCATTAGTGGAAGGAAGTAAATTAATTGACGCACCTCCCCATAATCAAAGTGTCGATGATGTGTTAAAAATTGCTAAAGATTACGAATTAGTGATTATGCACACTAGCACTCCTTCTCTTGCTAATGATGTAAAATGTGCCGAGACGATTAAAGCTCAAAATCCTGATACGGTTATCGGCTTCATTGGCGCTCATGTAGCAGTTTTACCTGAAAAAACCCTTCAAGATAATCCTGTTATTGATTTTGTTTGTCGCAATGAATTTGATTATACTTGTCAGGAAGTTGCCCAAGGCAAAAGTTTTGCTGATATTAAAGGTTTGAGTTATCGAGACACTCACGGTAATATTGTCCATAATCCTGAGCGAGATTTAATTCACGATTGGGATGCTATGCCTAGTGTTTTGCCCGTGTATGCTAGAGATTTAGACATCAAAAAATATTTTATCGGTTATCTGTTACATCCTTATATCTCTTTTTATACGGGGAGAGGTTGCCCTGCAAAATGTAGTTTTTGTTTATGGCCTCAAACTATTGGAGGACACAACTATAGAGCAAAAAGTCCTGAAGCCGTAGGTAAAGAAATGGAAATGGCTAAGAGTCTTTTTGGTAATTCTGTGCAAGAATATATGTTTGATGATGATACTTTTACTATTGACAAACAAAGGGCGATCGCCATTAGTGAACATCTTAAACGGTTAAAGTTAACATGGAGTTGTAATGCCCGTGCTAATCTCGATTATGATACCCTAAAACAATTAAGGGATAATGGTTTAAGGTTATTATTAGTAGGTTTTGAATCAGGTAATCAAGGAATTTTAGACGGTATCAACAAAGGTATTAAGCTAGACGTTGCTCGTAAATTTATGAAAAATTGTCATAAGTTAGGTATCAAAGTTCATGGTACGTTTATTATTGGTTTACCCAACGAAAGTCAAGAAACCATTGAGGAAACTATCCGTTTTGCCTGTGAAGTAAGTCCTCATACGATACAAGTATCGATCGCAGCCCCTTATCCGGGTACTGAATTATACCGTCAAGCCTTAGAAAATAACTGGTTTAGTAGTCAAAATCTCATTTCTTCTTCTGGCATTCAGACTTCAACTTTAGCTTATCCGAACCTTTCTTCTACTCAAATTGAAGACGCTGTAGAACAACTATATAGACGTTTTTATTTTCGTCCTCAAGCTATCATTCCGATCGTATCAGAAATGTTAACCGATCCGCAAATGTTAGTTAGACGTTTACGAGAAGGAAAGGAATTTTTTAGCTATTTAAAAGAAAGGCAAACCGTTAATTAGCACCGTATAATGAATTACACGGCTAACGAGATAACGTTCAATAAATTTAACTTTTTTTGACTTTCTCTATTAGATTTCTTCAAAAATTAAATTTTTCATAGCTAAAACTATTGTAGAGATGTAAAATTTTACGTCTCTATTTCAAATACGATCGATGTCTATTTATTATTACAGAGCTTCGGATTCAGTCCAAGGGGAGAAATCCAAGTTTTCTGATTCTTCGGTGTCTTCCATTTCTTCTTCATATTGGGGGACATTTTCAGAGTCATTAGTTTCTAAATTAATATTAGGTTTATAGTTAAAATCATTCACCAAGGGCGTAGTATTATTTCCTGTTTCATTAGACTGTAATAACCCTTTAATTTGTCCGATAATATTACCTAATTTTCCTTCATCTAAAAGGGTATTAATTAAGGATAATCCGCTAGTGGAAAGCAAGATTTTATTAATATCATTAGAGGAATTTGTGCCGTTACCGTTTAACCCCGGAAAAGCATAAATTCGAGCATCTCCTAACACCCCCGGTTGAGGGGATAAGGATTTGAGGATTTCAGGCAATTGAGGCGCGATCGAGGGGAAAATGACTTTTATGAGGTCAGCCGTGCGATTGGCATTGTTAAGGTTATTTTCCGCTTGGATAACCGCTAATTTACCTTGGGCTTCAGCCAATAATCGATACTTTTCAGCATCCGCTAACGTACGGATAGATTCGGCTTCTAACTCGGCGGCTTGACGGGCAATTTCTGCTTGACGGCGACGACGGAAAACATCGATTTCCACTACGTTTTGATCCGTAATCCGTTTTTCTGCGGCTTCTCTTTCCGCAACAATCAAGGATAGTTGTTTTTCCCTTTCAGCATTTTCCACTTGACGGGCGGTGTTTACTCCTTCTTCCGCTTTCGCTTTTTCAGCTTCGGCAGTGAATCTTTCTTTTTCTTTCTCTGTAATGGCGATCGATGCTTCTTGTTGTGCTATCTGAGATTGCTGATCCGCTTCCGCAATGGCAATTTGAGCGAGTAAACGAGTAGATTCAACGGTACGTTGTCGATCGATCTCAGCCACTTCTCCCTCTTGGGCTTGGACAATTTGAGCAACTCGGAATTGTTTATTGCGCTCTTCTAAAGCAATATTTGCCTCAATTTGACTTTGTTGTACTGCTAATTGTTGCTTAATTCTTTCTTCCTCGATCGCTTGTTGTTGTAGAATTTTATTTCGTTCAATTTTAGCCTGTTCTTGATCCCTTGCTTCTTGAACTTCTCTTTCTCGTTGCACTTTAAGAAACTCAATTTCTTTCATTTGAGTTAATTTAGCTTCTTCTTGATCTTTCTTAATAGTTAAAGATTGTTTTTCGGCGGCTAATTCTTGTTGTTGAATCGCCACTTGAGTATTGAGTTCAATTTCTCTTTTTTCCCGTTGATTATCAAGTTCAACTCCTAATTTTTGTTTGATAGATTCTTGGATAGTTTCCGTGCGTAAACGAACCCCTTGAGCGTCAAAATAATTATTTTCATCATAGGTATCGCTTTCTTCAATTTCAGAAATTGCAATATTATTTAGGGTTAAACCAACTTTTCTTAAATCCTGTTGAATAAGATTTAAAACTTCTTCAGCAAAACCTAATTTATCGGAGTCAATTTCAGCAATACTTTTCTTTTTAGCTGCGGCACGAATGGCATCATCAGCCCGTTTTTCGAGAGCGTCTTTTATATCTTCGGCGGAAATTTTACCTTGTTTTGATAACCTTTGGGCGGCGGTTAAAACAGCATCTTTATCAGCACTAATACAGACATAAAAAGTCACCCTCATATTAGCGCGTAAATAGTCTTTAGTACGCACTGCCAAATTGCCCTGTCTGACGACATCGATCGAAATTTCTCTTAAAGGTACTCTAGTTAATTCATGGATACCGGGGATAATGATACAACCGCCATTAAGAATCACTTTTTTTTCCTTAGCAAAAAAGCCTCCATTGCGCACAAAAGCCTCGTTATTAGGAGTAACAACATAAACCCTTGTATAACCCCAAATGGCTAAGACTAAGAGGAGAACTAAACCACCAATTAAACCGCCAAAAAAGCTCATACTTCCCATATTTAATTGAGCTAAATTTTGATTCGTATTAATAGGAATTTCTCTAATTAAATTGCTCGTAAAAAAGTTACTATTTTCTGATGAATTAGTGTCAAAAGAATTAGTATTATTTAGCTCTAAATTTTCTAAATTACTAATAGGTAAAGATTGAATAAACTGTAACCAAAAATTCATGATTTTACTCCTTTTTTTATATATAATTTAAAACTGATGTATCATAACCTCAAAGATTTTTGAGATTGCTTCGTTACCTCGCAATGACAAAGTAATGAACGGGGATTTTCTAATTCTTAATTCTTAATTCTTAATTCTTAATTCTTAATTCTTTGAATTAAGCCATTTATCCTCATCAGAGGTATCTTTGGCGATCGCAATAAAACAGTGTTTTTGTCGATCGATAATAAGAACATCTTGTCCTCTATGGGGTATTACTTTAGCCCAATCAGGTAAACATATTTCGATCGTAACCAAGTTACGAGCATTGTCTAAAACATCAGCTTGAGCAATTCTACCTTCGATGATATAGGGAACTTGTTTTGATGTGACAGAACCGATACAACCGATAAGTCGATCGCCATCGACTTCTTCGCCAAAATTAGCGAAGATTTTACCAATGGGATGAGACAAGAGTTTGCCAACCCAAATGCTAAAGAAGAAAGAAACAACAAAAATGCAAAAGGCGATAAAACCTTGGGGTATGGCATTGAGAAAACCACCGATGGTGACATTTAAAAACCATCCTGATACCCCCCACACAGAAAAATCGATCGCCAATAAAATTAAGAGAGGACATTTTCCGACTCCAAACCAAGACAAAAAGGAAAGGAAACTAATGTCACTGTCAGTCTCCACATCTGCATTAACACTTCCTTCTATATCACCATCAACATCGGCATCAACATCGGCATCAACGTCAACATCAACATCAACGTCAACATCAACATCCACATCGACATCCAAATCTTGATCTTCTCCACCGCCAGAAATAATCACGAGGAGAAAGAGAAAAACACCAACACCGAGAAAAATCCAATAAGTTAAATTAGCTATATCGAAAAGCATGATTTTAGGGCAAAAATTCATTGCCAACTAGCTCCTATTTACTAGCTTATCCTTAGATTCGAGATTCAGTTCACAATGTAAAGAAAGTTATCGATTTATAACTCAGATTTTGCATTTTCCCTTATAAATCTTTGGTGAAGGGAAAGGAAAGAGGGAAAAGTGAAAAAAGTTGATGTAGATTTAAGCGATCAATTATTTTAGAAAATTTATCATTTTTTTGATACCATCAAGAAAAACTTGAAAACTTTTTGATTTATTTTCAGTGAGAGATAAATATATCGCAATTTTTTGAGAATGAGTTGCAGGATAATATTGTTTAACTAAATTTCTTAGTTCTTGTTTAGCCGAATTAAGTTGATCTGGATTACGAAATTTTTGGTTATTTTGTTTTTTACTTAAGGTATTTTGTTCAAGATTATAGGCTTTTTCTATTGCTAGTAAATCTCCTAAAAACCATGATTCTAATTCATGACAAATAATCCTCACCATGACATCAGAATTTCCTGCTTTTTGACAAAGATTGAATAATTCTAATTTGAGTTTTTGACAATCATGGGAATCTTGATCATGGACAATAATAAATTTAGTATTAGGGTTAAATTCAAAGGCTTTAAGTTTTCTGGGAATTGATTTTACTAAATCTTGTTTTCCTTGATGAATAATACAAATAAAAGAAATTTCATCGGGTATAATTTTAGGTAAAATTATGTTTAAAACAATGGCGATCGAGGGTTCTTCTACTAAAAAAATTAAGTCATAACTCATTAAGGGGCAACTCCTTCAAACCAACCTTGATTCCATAAATAACCGGGTAAATCTCCTTCTTCTACTAACTTTTTGAGAATTGGATTATCTTTAGCTTTATAAATTTTAGTAATACCATTTTCTTTAATTAACCACAAAATATTTTCTAAAGAAACTGCATTTAAAAAATCAGGAGAATGGGTTGAAACAAATACTTGTCCACCACGATGAGCATAACTGGCAAATTCTTCAGCTAATTCTCTTAATAGGGTTGGATAAAGTTGATTTTCAGGTTCTTCTACACATAATAAAGGATGAGGTTTCGGATCAAAAAGCAAGATTAAATAGGCAAACATTTTCATTGTACCATCGGAAACATATCGATCGATAAAAGGGTCTTTAAATGCTTGATCTTGAAATTTTAAAATTAATCTTCCGTCTTCTGTATCCTTTGCTTCTACTTTAGAAATACCCGGCACTCTTTCCCGCATTTTTGTTAGAATTATTTGAAAAATATCAGGATGATTTTGATAAATATATTGAGCAACTGATGCCATATTATCACCTGTGAGGGATAAGTGTTCGGCATAAAGAGCATCTTTAGTTCCTCGTGCTTCACTAATGTGAAAATCGGAAACGTGCCAATTTTCAATTAATAAACGAAACGCACTAGCGGCTTTAAATCTTTGAAATTGTCCTAAACCTTTGATGGCTAAAATATCATTAGATTCTAGTTTTTGTTCTTCTCTTTCTAATTGCTCTTCGGGTTTACTAAAATCTTCTTCATTAGTAATAGCATAACCTTGACCTAATTTAAAGTCTAAAAAGTGAAAAGGTTTGCCATATTCACCTCTTTTATAACGCAAAACTTCTCTTTTAATGACAGGGCGTTTATTATCTTCTCCAATGATTAATAAATAGGTGACAAGTCTTTCTGTCTCTAAAATATTTATCTTAAATTGTAGCTCTATTTCAATATTCTCTTGTTCTTTTCCCCTCGTGATAACTTCTTTATAACCTCCTCTAACTTGAAGGGCTTGACGAATATTATTTTTTAAAGCGTCTCGCAAAAAACCAAAAATATCAAATAGGGTTGATTTTCCCGTACCATTTGCACCAATAACTACGCAAAAAGATGGTATATCATCAATTTCTAGGTTTTCAAATACTCGATAATTTTTAATTTTTAGGGTGACAATTTTCATTTTTTTGTTTCAAACAAACTAAATCTTAAATTTATGAAAAAATCCTAATTTTCATTTATACTGACGAAGGTTATAATTTCACTGTTTCAACCCCCCCTGTTGCTTTTTGTCTATCCTCACCAACATTTTTTACTTCCTTACTGAGTATAATATCAATGTCTCGATCGAAATCCTTACAATACTATATACTAGCACGATTATTATTAGCACCCTTGATGATTTGGACAATTATCACCATTGTCTTTTTACTATTAAGAGCTACCCCCGGCGATCCAGCCGATGCTATATTAGGTGCTAGAGCTCCAGAATCAGCAAAACAGGCTTTAAGGGAAGATTTAGGCTTAAATGCTCCCCTTTTGGTGCAATATTTTCGCTACTTACTGCAAATACTCAATTTCGACTTAGGCACATCTTTAAGTAGTCGAGGGCTTTCCGTGTGGGATGTCATTCAACAACATTTTCCAGCCACGGTAGAATTAGCTTTTTTTGGTATTTCCGTCGCCATCGTGGTAGGTGTCAGTATTGGTATTATATCCGCATCTCGTCCCAATACGGTGTTTGACGTGGGAGGGCGGTTATTTGGCATTATCACCTATTCGTTACCCTTATTTTGGGTGGGGATGATTGTACAACTAATCTTTGCCGTACAATTGAGATGGTTTCCCCTTGGCACAAGGTTTCCCGTAGGTATGGCTTCCCCAGAAAGAATTACGGGATTATATACCCTTGACAGTCTTTTAACCTTCAATTTTGGACAGTTTTTCACCGCCGTCTATTATTTAATTTTGCCTTGTGTTACTCTAGGGATTTTATTAAGTGGCATTTTTGAACGTATTGTGAGGGTGAATTTGAAACAAACCCTTCGATCGGAGTATGTAGAAGCCGCTAGAGCGAGAGGAATTCCCGAAAATAAGATTTTACTCAACCATGCTCTAAAAAATGCCTTAGTTCCTGTTATAACCGTCATGGGATTAACTTTTGCCGCCTTGTTAGGAGGAGCTGTATTGACAGAAGTAACATTTTCTTGGCCCGGATTAGGCAATCGTCTTTATGAGGCTATTTCTTTAAGGGATTATCCTACAGTACAAGGAATCATGGTATTTTTTGGAGTAATTGTAGTTTTTGCTAGTATTTTGATTGATATAATTAACGCTTTAATCGATCCTCGTATTCGTTATTAGACTTTAAATGTAGGGCGATGCACCGCCCACCACTCCCTAATCGCTAATTTTCGATCGATACTTTTGTGCTTCTTCCTGATGTCCTCCTTTTTCATAGTATTTAACAGCAGTTTCAAAATCTTCCATTTTCAGACAAGCAGAAGCGGCTTTGTCCCATTTTTCCAAATATTGCCATAATTGGGCAACTTCTTCCCATTTTTGTTGATATTCGCAGACGATCGCCAATTTTTCCCAGTTCGAGACTTTACGCCAACATTCTTCCGCTTTTTCCCAATTATGAGCTTTTTCGTAACATGAACCAGCTCTTTCAATTTCATTGACTAATAACCATGCTTTACCCGCATCCGTCCATTTTTGTTGATATTCACAGATAAGGGCAACTTTTTCCCATTTCCAGACTTTACGCCAACATTCTTCCGCTTTTTCCCAATCCTTGACTTTTTCATAACACTGAGCAGCTTTTTCCCCTTTATTTGCCTGTAAATAAGCCGATGCGGCTTTTTCCCACTGTTGTAACTGTTCACAAGCATTACCGTATTTTTCCCAATTGCGGGATTGTTGCCAATATTTAGCCGCTCTTTCCCAGTCTTGACAATTTTCGTAGCATAGAGCCGCTTTTTCTACTTGATTACTTTTTAGCCAATCATAAGCCGCTTTTTGCCATGTTCCCTGTTGCTTACACGCATTCTCTACCTTTTCCCAATTTTCTAGTTTTGCCCAACAGTCTTCTGCTAATCGCCAATGTTTACCTTCTTCGTAACATAGTGCGGCTTTTTCTATTTCCCCTAAGTTATGCCAACAATGTCCTGCTTTTTCCCATTCACCTAATTTTTCCCAAATTTGAGCTGATTCTAACCATTTTTCCTGTTTTTCTAACATCTTAGCCGTTCGATCGCTCCTTTGTAACTCACGCCAACATTTTTCGGCTAGTTGCCAGTATTCTCCTTCTTCATAACATAAACCTGCTTTTTCTGTCTCATTAACTTTTTCCCATGCAATACCTGCTTTTTGCCATTCTCCCAAATTCTCCCAACTTTCGGCAGCTTCCTGCCATTTTTCCTGTTTTTCACAGGCTAAAATAATTCTTGTCCAATTTTTCGCCGCTAACCAACATTTTTCAGCTTTATCCCACGCCTCACACCGTTCATGACATAAGGCTTCCAACTCATGGGGATTAGTTTTACTCCATGCTTGAGCCGCTTCCCTCCATTTGTCCTGTTGCTGTAAACAAATAGCAACAAAACCCCAATAACCCAATTCTTTCCACAAATCTTCAGCTTTACGCCATCGATTCGCCTTTTGATAACATAGAGCAGCTTTTTCCGTTTCTGCGATTTTTAGCCATGTTTTAGCGGCTAACTCCCAATTTTCTTCTTGCTCATATGACAAGGCTAATTCGTACCAATTACCTAATTCTTCCCAACATTTTTGCGCCGCCGTCCATTTTTCTGCTTTTTGCCAACAGTAAGCCGCTTTTTGCACATTTCCTTCTTTTTGCCAACAATTACCCGCTTTTTCCCACTGTTGCTCTTCTTCCCAAATTATAGCGACTCGATGCCATTTATTTAACTTTGTCCACATTTTGATAGCAGACGTAGCTTGTTCATTTTCTCGATAGTATGTATCAGCTAATTCATAATATTTATTGCCTTGTAGGGTGAGGTTTTTTGTCTGACATTCATCCCCAGCTAATTCCCACTGATTATCTTTTTCAAAACAGCGTAATTTCCCTTCAAAATCATCAGCTTTTTCATAACAAAATTTGGCTAATTTATAATCGTTTTCTTGTTCAAAATAAAGCCCTCTTTTTTGCCATTCTTCTGAACTTAACACGCCCCATTTAGCTAACCATAGTTTTTTGTCAACTTCATTCCAACAATTAATCGCTTCATCAAAAATGCCTAATTTACTCCAAATATCTCCTGCTTTGCCCCAGTTTCCTTGTTCTTCTTCTAATAAGGCTTCGACTTTTGCCGCTCCTGTTATATCATTATATCTATGATAAATTTGGCTTACTATTTGATAGGCTTTATCGGTACTTTTTTCTAAATAATTATTAGCAATATTTGCCATTTCTTTTGCTGAATATTTATCTTCAAAAATAGGCTCTAATTCTGTCTCGTATCCTATATCAATTAAGTTATTAATGTTAGATTCATTCCAAACATCATCGATAAATTCGTCATAAAAATATAATTTTTTCTTGGCAATATTCGCACAAGTATAGATTTGATTATATTTTATTTTGTTTAAGGTTCGATCGTCCACAGCATGATTAATTTCTGAGATATTAGCAAACATTTTCCATACTAAAACCTGTTGAAATTCTAAGTTTTCAATTTCTGAAAAAGGAATAATTCTCTGGCTATCACTAGGAAAAAGATTACTTAGTTTATTTCTTTCTTCTTCATTAAAAACTACGATCGAACTGTCAATACTCAAACTATGTTTGCTCATCAAAAATTCTGGAGTAATTTCAGAAATAATCAAAGGCTTACAATCACCTTTTAACCAAGAAAAATGATGCAGATTTTTACCTGATAAATTAGCAACAGTAACTCCTAATTTAGCAATATTATCACAGTAACTAAAATTATGGGTTAACTCTTTCGGTTCAATTAATTCTCGAATTGTTTTCCAATTAGATAATTTACGATAGGATTCCACTAAGATTTTTTTGATTTTATTCCAAATCAAATTTTTCCCAATTAAATTAACCTCATTATCTCCCACTAAAAATATTTGAGGAAAGTAATTAATATCATCATTAACCTTTAATAATTTTAAAATAAATTGTATATGTAATTCGGTAAGTTTATCAACCCCATCTACATAAATAGCCTGATATTCTCCTTGATAATTGTCAGGGAATTTAGTTAATAAATATTGAGTTAAATCTAATTCATCCCAATAATTTTGAGATTCTAACCAATCTTGATATTCCGTCGCTAAACTATAAATATATTTAAAATCAGTATTTACGGGTAAAGTACTTTGATTTTTAAAAGCTAAATATTCATCTAAAGTAATTAAATTTCTGCCTGTCATTAAAACTTTATCTGAACCTTTAATTACTTGTCGAATTTCCTGCCATAATTCATCAGTTTTCACAGTAAATATTTTTTTTGCTTTAAAAAAATGTTCCGTAAATTTATAAAAAGTTATTTGTCTTTGAGCTAAAAATTTTTGTGTAAAAATTAACGGATATTTATCAATAATACTTTTCGTCAAAAATTGATAATTATAGATATTAAGATGACTATAAAAGGTAAAATTATTAATACTTTTTTTAATTTCCTTAACGGAAAATTTATTATCAGTTAAAAATAGTATTTTTTCTTCTCCTTTTTTACTCAATAGATGAGCTTTTCCTAAGGCTGAATATATAGCTGTGATCGTTTTTCCTGTGGACTTATTTCCAGTGATTAAAACAGGAAAACTAGGATTTTGATTAAGAATATTATATTGTTGCTGAGAAACTAAAAAAACTTCAGTAGAATTTTGGTACTGGGAAAGATCACAGAAAAAATCGCTTTCCTTTAAAATAAAATCTTGAGGATTAAAATGATAATTATTATTGATTAAAGTATTAATAATCTTATCTTCATTTTGTGTCTTATTTCCTTGAACTATCTCCAAATTTTTTAGGGGAATATTGCTATGATTTTTGATGGTGGATAAACTATTTATTTTCCTTTCTGGTTCAATAAAATCAATAATTTTAATGATATTTTGATCACTATTATTTTTGGTAATAAAAACTAAAACTTCTAACAAGTTATGATAAGAAAAGCTAGTAACTATTTCAGGAGTTTTGACTAAAATTGAAGATACTTTATTCCCTACATCAGAATTAAGTAATAATTGATAAAGATTATTGAGAAAATTACTGCGATTTGGTAATGATAATGTATTTAATTTTGCCCAAAGGTCAAAGGAAATGGAAATGACAAAGTCTGTAGAGGTCATAATTTTCAATACACCTATATATTATTGTTCGATCGATAATACCTAATAGTATAAATCAATAAGTAAGGGTTGTTTCATCGTACTTTAAGAAAAAATTAAGCTATTGCCATGGAAGTTAAAAAGTGAAATTAGAAAAATTAGGACTTGACTTCAAGATAGATCAAGATATTTTTTAAAAAATGTTAAGATTTTATATTAGAATGATTGATGATAGTGTATATAGAGCAGACCAATCAAAGTAATAATTATCAACTAATATGTCAGGCGACTACTACGAAATTCTCGGCGTTTCCCGCAGTGCTACCAAAGAAGAACTAAAATCAGCTTATCGTAAAATGGCACGAAAGTATCATCCCGACGTGAACAAAGATGCGGGAGCAGAAGAACGTTTTAAAGAAATAAATCGAGCTTACGAGGTGCTATCCGAACCAGAAACGAAAGCCCGTTACGATCGTTTTGGAGAAGCAGGAGTTGGGGGAGCAAGTTCTGGAGGAGTGGGCTTCGATCCCAATGACA
The DNA here is from genome assembly GCF_000332235.1 of Geminocystis herdmanii PCC 6308. NCBI lineage: Bacteria > Bacillati > Cyanobacteriota > Cyanophyceae > Chroococcales > Geminocystaceae > Geminocystis > Geminocystis herdmanii. Next base: position 1,498,092 of record NZ_CM001775.1, read on the forward strand.
TGGGAGGATTTGCCGATATTTTTGAGACTTTTTTTGGCGGTGGATTCGGAGGTAGTAGTACTGGTACTGCTACTCGTCGTCGTGGTCCTACTAGGGGGGATGATTTACGGCTGGATCTTCGGTTAAAATTCCGAGAAGCAGTGTTTGGTGGTGAAAAAGAGATCAAGATACCCCATTTAGAAACCTGTCAAACCTGTAAAGGTAGTGGTGCAAAAGCAGGTAGCTCCCCTAAAACCTGTGGCACTTGTGGCGGTACTGGACAAGTTAAACGAGCCACTAGAACGCCTTTTGGTAGTTTCGCTCAAGTCTCCACCTGTCCCACTTGTAACGGAGAAGGACAAATTATCGAGGAAAAATGCGACTCCTGTGGAGGACAAGGTAGAAAACAAGTCAACAAAAAACTCAAAATCACTATTCCAGCAGGGGTTGATAACGGTACTCGTTTAAGGGTTAGTGGTGAAGGAGACGCTGGTAGTCGTGGAGGTCCTTCAGGGGATTTATATGTATATTTAGCCGTAGAAAATGATACCCACTTTAAACGAGATGGTATTAATATTCTTTCGGAAATTACCATCAGTTATTTACAAGCAATTCTAGGTTGTCGTTTGCAAGTACCCACCATTGACGGCGATTATGAACTGACTATTCCCGCCGGTTTACAACCTAATACGGTGATGACTTTAGAAGATAAAGGCGTACCGAAGTTAGGTAATTCTGTCAGTCGTGGTAATCATTTGTTAACCATTAAGGTGGATATTCCCACGAAGATTAATTCTGAAGAACGAGAATTATTAGAAAAATTGGCTCAAATCAAAGGAGAACATACTTCTAAGAAAGGTTTTGAAGGATTTTTCGAGAGTATCTTTCATAAGTAGGTGTTGTACCATAGTTTTTTGATGAAGATAGGCCAAAGGCAAGAGTTTTACAATAGACTTCTTTAGAAAAGATTTTTATTGGTTCGTAGTAAGGGCTTCAGCCCTCTTTTCAGAAATAACTAGGAGTTAAGTAAAATAAGTATTTTCGTCTAATTTTAAGACTATTTGTTGTATTTGGTGGGCAATGCCCACCCTACATTTCGGATCGGTGAGTAAGTCCTAATAAGGTAGATGTCTAATGCTTCTATAAATTATTAAATATTAGTAAATTTGTATAATGACACAAAAAATTTTAGATTTAAGGGGGACACCCTGCCCGATTAATTTTATTCGTAGTAAGTTACAATTAGAAAAAATGTCATCAGGAGAATTATTAGAAATTTGTCTTGATGGCGGTGAACCGATCGAGCAAGTTCCCAATAGTTTATCCATGGAAGGCTATAATATTGAAGGGGTTGAGGATAAAGGAGAGTATTTTGTTTTATCGGTTCGTGCCTGATTTATGATTAATTCTGCAAACATTACTCCATCAGATTTAGTTCAAGGTACGGTGATCGCACATCTGGCTAATTTTTATCAGGTTCGTCTTGGCAATAACGAAACTCTTTTGTGTACCCGTCCTACTCGTTTGAAAAAAATCGGTCAATCGGTATTAGTGGGCGATCGAGTTATGATAAAATCTAGTGAATCGGAACGGGGTGCGATCGATTCTGTGTTGCCAAGAGAGACGGAATTAGAACGCCCTCCCATGGCTAATGCTGAACAAATATTATTAGTATTTGCTTTAGAAGAACCTAGCTTAGATACAGTACAATTAAGTCGTTTTCTTGTCAAAGCTGAGTCCACGAATTTAAAACTGGTACTGGGATTAAATAAAGTAGATTTAATCTCCCCTGAGCATAAAGAGAAATGGCATCAAAGACTTTCAGAATGGGGCTATGAGCCTTATTTTTTCAGTGTCAACACAGGAGAAGGCATCGATTCCTTACAACAAATTCTTAAGAACAAAATTACTATTTTAGCTGGACCTAGTGGAGTAGGAAAATCTAGTCTCACATCCCTACTAATCCCAGAGTTAGATATTCGCATCGGAGCAGTGTCAGGCAAATTACAAAAAGGTCGTCACACCACCCGTCATGTGGAATTATTTGAACTTTTAGAAGGAGGTTTTATTGCCGATAGTCCGGGGTTTAATCAACCTAATTTCGATTTTCCCCCCGAATCCCTGATTAATTATTTTCCCGAAGCAAGACAGAAGCTGAGAGCAAATATTTGTAAATTTCATAATTGTATTCACAAAGACGAACCTGAGTGCGCCGTCAAAGGAGAATGGGAACGTTATCAATACTACCTGAAATTCTTAGAGGAGACGATCGAGTATAATCAAAAAATAGCTCATAGTAAAGATCAAGAATCCACTATGAAAACCAAGTTTAAGGCAGACGGGAAAAAATCTAGTGAGCCAAAATTAGAAAGCAAAAAATATCGGCGAGTATCCCGTAAATTTACCAATCAAACATTAGAAAATTTATCTTTCAATGATGAAGAAGAGTTAAATTAAGTTATGTTGTTAAATGTTAAGTTATATTGTTAGGTGTTGATCAATAATCCAATGTGCAACTTATTGTGCGACTATCATAATCACGTTCAATAAATTGAACTCAAAATTGTTAAAGACGGTTTAATTCTTTATTTCTCATTCCTTATTCTTAATTAAAATCATGGGCTATTTTGATACATTAATCGAAAAATTTGACGAAAATCCCGAATTAGAAGAAGCCTTCGGAAAACATATCCATTGGGGTTACTGGGAAAATCCTGCTAACGCTACTGGTACTTTAATGGATTTTGCGATCGCAGCCAATAATTTATCTAAATTAGTAATTCAAACCGCAGAAATCCAAGACGGAGTTAGTATTCTCGATGCTGGTTGTGGCTTTGGTGGAACAATTAGTTTACTTAATGAAACCTTCCATAACTTAAATTTATCTGGTGTTAATATTGATAACGCACAGGTTGAAAGAGCCAGAAAAGTTATTACACCACAAAATAATAATAGTATTGAATTTATTAATGCTAATGCCTGTGATTTACCTAATTTTAATCGATTATTTGACTACTCGATCGCCCTAGAATGTATCTTTGCTTTTCCCAGTCGAGAAATCTTTTTTCAACAAGTCAAAAAAAATTTAAAATCTTCAGGAAAATTGATTATTGTTGACTTTATTATTAATCCCAATATTAGAAAATTTTGGCTATGGTTTGAAACTCAAATTCTAAGTAGATTAATTACGGATACCTATGGTTCAAAAGCAACAAATCAAGTCGAATTTATCGGCATAAAAGACTATGAAAATATAGGTAATAAAACAGGCTTTAAACTAGAAAAAGTAATAGATATAAATAAGAATGTACAGCCAACTTACCCCGTTATCAATAAATTAATTGTTGATAATTTTAATGATTTCATGACAGCAAAAGGATTAGAAATTTTTAGTCAATTAAATTTAATTAATTACCAAATTTTAGTTTTTTCATCTATATAGAAATCTTAAATAAATTGAGAAGATTTATGAATGAAGATAATTTTTTTGATATTTATTACTATAGTTTAAACAAACAAAATGAAGAATTATGCGGTGATCAAGTAAAATTTACTAAGGGTAAAGATAAAAGTACGATCGTGCTTTCAGATGGGTTAGGTAGTGGAGTAAAAGCGAGTATTTTAGCCACTTTAACCACCGAAATTTTAATCACCATGCTTGATGCAGATTTACCCTTAAAAGAAGTCATTGAAACTATTGTCGGTACTTTGCCTATTTGCCAAGTGAGAAACATTGCTTACGCTACTTTTACCATTATTTCGATCGATCATAATAATAACAAATTTCATGTAATTAACTTTGATAATCCGCCTATTTTTTTATTAAAAAAAGGTGTAATTATTCCATTAAAACATAAAACAGAACAAATCTTAAACAAAAAAATTCAATCCTGTCAAGGAGTATTAGAAAGAGGAGATTTTTTAGGAGCGGCTAGTGATGGAATTTTATATGCAGGGTTAGGAAATACGATGAATTTTGGTTGGGGTTGGGAAAATATAGCTAAATTTATGGAACATATTTTTCGTACAAAAGCCACAAACTCCCGTAATATTATTGAGCCAATTATTAAAGAAACAAAAAAATTATACTGTGATTATATCGGTGATGATGCCACTTTTGTGGGGGTATATATTCGTAAGCCTAAACCATTAATGATTTTTTCTGGTCCTCCTTTAGATGTTACCAAAGATGAAGAATATGCAGAACAATTATTGAGTTTTTCAGGCAGAAAAATTATTTGCGGAGGCACGACTGGTAATATTGTAGCCAATTATATGGGAGAGACGATCGAAATGGATATAATGACGATGAGTAAAGAATTACCCCCCATAGGTAAACTCAAAGAAGTTGATTTAGTCACCGAAGGAATCTTAACAATTTCTAAAGCAAAAGAAGTTTTAATTAAATGTAAATGCGATATAACGAGATTACCCACCGTAAAAAATGGAGCAGTTTTATTAGCAAGAGAAATCTTAGAAGCTGACTCTATTTACTTCTTAATTGGGCAACAAATTAATGAATTTTATCAAAACCCACTGTTACCTAAAAATATCTCCATTAGAAGAAGTTTAATCGAAGATTTAGTTAAATTATTAAGAGATAATCAAAAACATATTATTATCGAATATTGTTAAGTTTAAAACTATAGCAATCTTCCATCATTCGTAAAATTTTTGCCCCCTAACCCCCAAATTTGGGGGAATAAAACAAGGTTTGTAGTGAGGGTTTTAACCCTTTATTCTATTGCCTCAACAAATTTTTTTGCCAATAAATCAATTCCTGTAATCGCTGTACCAACTACCACTGAATAACAGCCTAAATCAAGAGCTTTTCTCACTTCTTCGGGGGTTTTAACTCCACCTTCACAAATAACAGGTTTATCAACGGTTTTAAGCAGTTTCTCGATAAATTCAAAGCTAGGTGGTATCAAATTTTGTGTTGCTTCTGTATAACCGTAAAGGGTAGTACCGATAAAATCTGCACCTGCTTGATTCGCTTCGATCGAACTTTCAAGAGTATCAATATCTGCCATAATAGGCTTCCCCAACTCCTGCTGAATTTTAGTCATAAGATTAGCCATAGTTTCACCATTAGGACGACTACGAAGGGTAGCATCAATAGCAATAATATCCGCACCCGCCTCACTCACAGCAACAGCATCTTCAAAACGAGGGGTAATATAAACAGAAGAATTAAGCCCCATTTGTTTCCATAAACCGATAACAGGAATATCAGGTAACAATTTTTTCACCGCTTTGATATGGCTTGGGCTATCAATTCTCAAACCCTTAGCACCTTGGTTAACACAGGCTTGGGCAATAACGGCAATGATGTCTGGATGATGTAAGGGTGAATCGCTAGGTGCTTGACAGGAAATAATAAGGCTTGATTTTAAGATTTCGAGCATAAATAATAATTAGGTATTAGATGTAGCCCTTTCAACCAGTACATGAATACTAAAATGAAAGACTTTGATAGACTAGATTATAAATTATCTATCAGAGGATGTAGTCGATGTTATCGAGTATTTTAGAAAAATTTGTTCAAGATATTCCCCCATTATCGTTATGCCACAGGCTTTGAGGACTAAAATTTTTACTGTAAGTAGGCAAAATTAATTGTATGTTTACTTTATGAAAAGCACTCATGCAAGAGGCAAAAGACAACAAAGATTGTCAGTTATTTTAATTAATTTAAAAATTCACAATCTATTTTGCATTAGTACTTATCATCAATTACTACTATTATCGGGAAGAACAAATTTGTTCGATTGATTCTGAAGCGGTAGAGTCAGCGGTAGAACAAATAGATGGGCGATTAAAAATTTTAGACTATTTTTGACATTGAAGATTATTAGAATACCATGTGGTTCAGTAGAATAAAAGAGTAAGGGGGTTTTATCCCCCTTCTTTATCAGGTTAAATTAAATTAACCACTTGTATTTATCTTTTAACAGAAAGATTACATTAAGCCTAATTGGGCTAAAATACCTTTTCCAGTTAATAATTCGGTAGCAATACCGATTACAAAACCTAACATTGCTAAACGTCCATTCCAGTTTTCAGCAAATGCGGTAAATCCGACTTTAGTTTCTTTGTTGTCCATGATTTTTGTCTCCGATATATTAAAATTGCGTTGGTGTCAAATAACTTAAATCTAATTTAACATAGATTTTCAAAGTTGACAACAAAACTTTACATTATTCACAAAAAAATTTTAGAACCCACATTCCGCACGTCAAAGTGTATAAATTTAGATTATGAAATGAAATAGTAAAAAAGAACTACGAAGGAAAATCTTGGGGAAGTTTTTTGAGTAAAAATACTGAGTCAGAGTATAGTTTTTTTGCAAAAAAAGAGAACTTCAACTAATTAGTAGAAAACTTAGACAATTTTAGGGATAATGAGGGTTAAAACCTACGAGTCAATTAAAAATCTATTCGATCGAGATCGAAGTCTATTAAATACTTGATAGGAATTTATATGATTAAAAAGGGTTGGGCATTAGTATTGGGGTTAGGTACTGCTTTTATCTCCACTCCCGCACTGGCTGAAATGTTAAATTTAGGTAAGGCTTCCACTGGGGCGATTATTAAGTTGGATACCCAAAGTATTCAAAGACAAACTGGTGCAAATAGTGGAAAGGTAAATTTTACTTACTATTTAGGTGGACAAAAGATGCCTTCCACTGCAAATTGTCAGACGGGTAAATGGACGGCTAAAGGTAGAGAAAATACACCACAGTCAAAAGCAACCAGTGATATGATTAGTATTGTTTGTTCTGCCAAAACTTTGACTGAGAATCAACAAGAAGACTTAGCTACAGTTTTAATTTATGATCCACCTTCCAATATACGCCAAACTCCTAATGGCAAAGTACTTTGCAGTATCTCAAAAAAGTTGGTAACTACCGTATATGTAGAAGATCAAAATGGTTGGTATCAAACACCCTTATGCGGTGGTGGCTGGATTCATCAAAGTCAAATTCGCCCTTTTCCTTAATAATTCTGATGATGAGAATAAAATAGTTTTTGACATTTTCCGTAAGCTCGATCGATCGACGGCTAAATAATCGATAATGCCATTTTTATTCTTGATTATTCGGGGGTTGTGGTATTAATAGTTTCTTGTTTGCCGTATAAATAGGGAATGAGGATGAGGAAAAGCAACCACCAAACACAGATTAAGGTGAAAAATAAAGCGGTTAACCACATTAGCTCAAACAATAGCCAACTTCCTGCGATAATTCCTATTCCTGTTAGTATAATTGACCAAGGTTGACACCACCAAGGCTTATATTTCCAGATTGATGATGACGGCATAATTACTTCTCGGCTTACTAATTTTATGGCAAAAGATGATTAAGACTGTAGTTAGTTTATCTGTTATTCTACCTTCGATCGATCTCAATAAAAATATCACAAAAATTCAATTTTATTCTTGATTTCTTGAGATTCACAAATTGATTTACAATAGTAAAAATGCCTTTAGTCAATAAATATTTATGGATTTAAGTACCCACAACAACCTCAGTTCGATGCAAGAATGTTTGATAAGGGCAGGTTTCAGGTTGCAGGTTGCAGGTGTAATTTTCAGAAGATTATATAATTCGATCAAAGAATTGAAGATAAAAAAATCAATTAGGATATATTTTTTGTCAATTCTTTAACCCTTTCCGATACCTGACACCTGACACCTTTACACCACCTAAAATTTTATATCGAACTCAGGTATATAGAAGATTTTTTTCTCGAACTGAGGTAAAAATTGATAAAAGAGGGGTTAAAAACCCCCGAATTTTTGAGAAAATTTAATCCTCGAAATCTTCATCAAGGGCGCTACTACCGCCGCGCACGGTAACTAAGTCGATTTGTTGGCGGTAATAGTCAACGCTTTTAATTTCTACTTCCACGGTATCCCCTAAGCGGTAGGCGGTACGGTTTTTTCTCCCCACTAAACAGGTATGGCGCGATCGATATTCGTACCAATCATCCTTAAGAGAGCTAACATGGACTAAACCTTCTACTAAGGTATCTTCAATTTGCACAAAGAAACCGTAGGATTGTACCCCTGTAATTAAGCCACTAAAGACTTTACCAGTGGAGTCTTTCATTTTTTCGGCTTTTTTCAATCCTGCTAAGTCTGTTTCTGCGTCTTGGGCAATTTTTTCTCTTTCGTTGAGATGGGTAATTAAGGAATGTAATTCTGTTTCCAGATAGGCTTGAATGGCGGTAGGGAGGATATTCCAATTAATTTGACCATGACAAGTATTACTTCCTAATTCAACAGCCTGACTCGATCGAGTAGTACGTCGATCGCGCCCATGTTCAAAAAGAGCTTTTAATACTCGTTGTATTTGTAAGTCAATATACCGTTGTCCGGGGGAGACACAATGGGTATAAATAGGTAAGGCTAAACCAAAATGGGGGGCTGGGTGATGAGAGTATTTATCAGGTTTGAGGGAATTTAACAAAAGATAGTGTAACACTTTTTCATAGTCTGATTTGCTAAACTCTTGGATGAGATTGTAGTAATCAATGGGGTGTAATTCCTCCTCCGATTCCAGTTGAAAATCGAGTTTTAAGTTTGTCACCAGTTTTAACAAGTCTTCTAACTCATCCCAATCTGGTTTGGCTTGGGTACAATAAATAGCTGGTAACTGTAACTCTGTTAGGTGTTCAGCGACAACTTTGCCCACTAATACCATTAATTCTGTCATCAAGGATAAAACAGGTAAAGTAGCATAGGATGCGATCGCACCGATTCTGCCTTCATCCTTAAAGTAAGAGGTGATTTTATCTAAAGTGATGTCAAAACCGCCTCTTTGTAGCCTTTGAGCTTTAACCAGAGGGCTAATTTCAAAGAATAGATGATTGAGAAATGGTAGTGTATCCGATAATTCGGGCTTAGTAGTACCTGAACCGATCATGGTTTGTACTTCTTTATAGGTTAACAGATGATCGACTCGAATCACCGAAGGAGTGATGTTATATTCTAATACTTGCCCTTTATCATCGAGGGTGAGTAACACAGAAATGGAGAGTCTATCTTCTCCAGTGACTAAAGAGCAACATTTTTGTACTGATTTGGGTAATAAATCAATCACTTTATCCCCTAAGTGAACACTTGTACCTCTTTTTCTTGCCTCTCGATCGAGATGAGTGTCAGACTCAATATAATGAGCGACATCCGCAATGTGAACCCCTAAACGCCAATGATTATCTTCAGTTTTTTCGAGAGTAAGGGCATTTTCAATTAACAAGTCTAATTCCTTAGAGATTTCTTGTTCGATGGTAATGGTTAACAAATCCCGAAAATCTGTACGGTTTTCTAAATCAGCTTCGGTGATATTAGGGGTTAAACTTTGTGCCTGTTGTAAAACTCTCTCCGAAAATTCTTGGGGTAAATCATGCTTAGAAGAAACAATATCCGTATCAGCGGCGGTTTCTGCATCACTACCTAATACTCGAATTACTTTGCCTACAGGGGGATTTTGTCCGATGGGATACCGTAAAACGTTAACATGAACGAGGTGATTAACGGCTTCTTCTAAGGGTTGCCCATTTTGTTTCAGACTTAATTCAAACAAAAGTCGATCGTCGAGGGGTACAGCGCTATAATCCCCTTTATCTTCCACTACCCTCGCCAAAACCGAAGGATTTGCCCTTTCTACAATTAATTTTACCTCACCTTCGGGAGAACGGCGACGAGTACCCTCTTTAATGATTTTAACTAAGACTCGATCGCTATTCCAAGCATTACTAAGATGAGTTTCTCGAATATAAATATCGTCTGCGTCTTCCTCATCTTGAATAGCGAAGCAAAAACCTTTACTCGAACATCGTAATTTTGCTTCTACCACGTCTTCTTCTAACACTCGGCGATATTTGCCAAACTCTTTCGTAACTACCCCAATCCTTTCTAAAACATCGAGAGCAATTTGTAGTTTTTCGAGTTCTTCAGACTCTTCACAACCCAATTTTTTTTCTAACACTTTCCCCGGCACAAGTTTATCGACACTGAGGTGAGAAAGTATTGTAGCGATTGAAAACTCCATTGACTATATCCTTTCATTTATAAATAATAACGTTGGTTTGTTTCTCTAATATTTTTGACTAATATTCTTTCCAGAGAAATTTAAGTCATTAGCCATAGTATTGTTATGTTCAAATTTAAGAGAAACTATCTTGAGAATAAATTTAGTAGTCTTAGACACAAATAAAGATAGATTCAAATTCAGATAATGATGACTTTGAGGGAGAAAAACGAGGTTGTTGCTATGAATAATAATCGTTTTTTTAAGATGGTGTTTCAAAGTCTTGACGGAAGAATATTTACCGATGATCGTGAATTATGCTGATTGATTATCCTTAATGATGATTATAGAGACTGTAATGCAAGGAATGTTTTTTAGTCTTTTTGTGTTTAAAACCATAACTATGCTTTACCTTGATCTACTAATTTTATCCTCAATCTATTAATATATCCTATTTCGATCGATCTGTTTTACTGATTTATTAATTAGGGTTTGCTGAATAACCCAGAAGACTATTAAAATTTAAGGTTTAGACATAATACATTGTAAGTTATTGATTAATGGCTAAAGCCATCACTACAAACTTTTTTGATAAGTAATTTTGTTAACTTGATATAATTATTCGTATCAAAATTTTTGATAACTTTTGTCGTTTAACATTGAGGAGAAGATAATTAATTATGTCCTATTCCTTTGATATTGTGGGAGTCACCCCTGTTTTAGATTTTTTCTATTATCAGCAAAAACTAGAACAAAATCCTAACCGTAGTAAAGCCTATCTTGGTAGTTATCAATGTACTTTAGATAGTTTTATTCAATCTACAGAAATGATCCTCGAAAAACCTGATTGGAATTGGGATCAAGTTGTAGAAACCATTGTAGATTTTTGGCTACATCAGGAAGAAACCATCAACCAATGGAAAAACACTTTTGATAATTCTACTCAAGAAAATTTGATTGTTGCTAGAGTAGCGAATGTTCAATGGTTAAGAAAAGAGTTTAAATCTTTACTGGAAAACAATTAGAGAGGTGTTAGGTATTAGGTATTAGGTTGTATTAAGATATATCTTGACAATCCAAGAAAAAACAATCCCAAACTAAACGAGGTTGTACATAACGCATTAGGGTTTTTTTTACTTTTTCTAAACCTTCAATTAAATTAGTTTTACGGTGTTTATCCCAATATAAATATTGTAAATAATCTGCTAACCAAATTTGAGTTTCTACTTCTAATTCTTTGGTTATTTCTTTTGCTAAATTTAAGCCCTCAATAACATTATTTGGCAATTTAGTCAATCTTGAGAGCAATTCTGAGGGAATTTCCCTAAGTTTTTGCCAGTCGGCGATCGCTTTTCCAGGGCATCCTTGAGACATTTTCATTAATTGAGGATAATCTAAAACTTGAGCGGCATCTTGACGATACAAAACTAATTTTAAATGTTCTTCACTCAAACGAGAAAAGGGGATAATTTGACAACGAGAAACGAGGGTTGACAAAATAGAATCCACACTAGGCGCTATCAAAATAATTGTAGCTTGTCCCGGTTCTTCTAGGGTTTTTAGTAACGCATTTCCTGCGGATTCTGCCATTAATTCCGCTGATTCAATGACTACTACAGATCGATCGCACTTTAAAGGCGGACGGGCTAAAAATTGACTAATTTCCCTAATTTGTTCAATTCTAATTTTCGGAGCAGTTTTTCGTTTTAAGCCTTTTTCTGTGGCTTCTTTAGCGGTTAGAAACGTTCCTTTATCGTTGTAAGTTGGTTCTACCCATAAAAAATCAGGATGATTTCCTTCGTATAACTTTTTACAAGCAGAAGCATAATTTTCTGTGGGAGAAATCATCAACATTTCCGTAAAACACTTCGCCCCAAAGGCTTTACCCACTCCTTGCGCCCCAACAAATAAGTAAGCTGGTGCAATACGATTGATTTCGATCGCCCTTTCCAATAATTCTACTGCAAGGGGTTGTCCAATTAATTTTGCTAATGGTTTCATAAAACTAGGAGTTGCTGAAGAAGTTTTTTAATGAAGATTACAGGGGGAAAAGGAGGAGAAAATACTTAGAAATTAAGGGTTCGATCGCGCAGTGCCGCCTTTGGCGATCGAATATTTTTAAGTATTATATTCTAACCATAACTCTAAATCTTCTAAACAATCAAAATCAAAAAGAGCAAGGGTTAATTCTTCCATTTTTTCTAAAGATAAACTCTGAATTTTACCCGTTAAATCTGGTTCTATTTTTCCTAGATGTTGATTAATAATTTTGATAATTAAGTTTAAGGCTTCTTCTACTTTCCCTTCAATTTTCCCTTCAATTTTCCCCTCAATTTTACCTTGTTTTTTGATCTCTTGGTAAATAACAGAACTGCGCATAATTTCCTCCTTTAATAATGATTGAATGAAGTTTTTATCTAATTTTAATCCTGCTAAAATACTGATGCTCGTCATTAAATCTGATTGTAATTCCTTTTCCTCAATGTCGTTAACTTTTGTGGCAACTTCCTCTAAGATGTTTTGAGGAGATTCAGTTTTTGCCAACACCGCAAAGGGATATAAAATAGGTTCAGATAAAAAAGATGTTGCTTCTTCTTCCCATAGACGAATAATTCTATATTTATGAATGGTGTTTTCATCCTGATATTGTTTTTTAAAAACAAACTCTGAATTACTTTTTTGTAAAAAAATAATCACCTGTGTAATGGGATAATTATACTTTCTTTTTAATCTAACATAATAATCTAACATCCTTAAAGGTAAAGGAGGTTTAGATTTTGGTTCGGTTTGAAATTCCAGATGTAAAATCCGTTTTCCTACCCTTAAAAATAACACAGAATCTGCGTGGATAGGATTAACATTTAACTCAGTTTTTAAGACTCGAATTGATGTTTCTTCACTATCAAGTAACCATTTTACAAAAACTTGAGGATATTGTTGGGCTAAAAATTTACAAACATTATCAAAACTCATTATTTTTCATTAAACTAAATTATTACTATAATTTTAAATATTAATTCTTTTATTATGAATTTCCATTGTTTATTATGACTCAACTTCTTTCTAAAATAGATTGTGATACTTGGGTAAATGCTACTTGGGATGAATACCAAGGGGCTGAAAATAATCCCGATTATAACAAAGCTAAAATTTATTATCATCAAGGAAAAATTAAAATCGAAATGTCACCATTAGGACTTGAACATTCTAGGGATCATTCTATCATCAGTAATGCAATTAATTTGTATAGTGTGCTTAAAGGCATCAACTTAAATTGTCAAGATAATTGTACCTATCGTAAAACAGGGGTTCGATCGGCACAACCTGATTTATCCTATTATATTGGGGAAAATGTTGATGTTGTACCCTATGGCACTGGAATTGTCGATTTAGACATCTATCCTCCTCCTAATCTCGTGATTGAAATAGCAAACAATTCTCTAGGGGATGATTTAGGCATCAAACGGCTTTTATATGAAAATTTTGGCACTCAAGAATATTGGATTGTGGATGTACAAAGTCAGAAAATAATTGCTTTTGCCATTAACGATGGTGGTAGTAAAAAAATAAATCAATCTCAGGTATTATTAAATCTTGAACTGTCCATCCTAGAGGAAGCACTACAAAAAACAAGAGTTTCTAATCATAGTCAAGTCGGGGCTTGGTTATTACAAAAATTTAGTACTTAAAGTTAATCAAAAATGACACAATTTCCTCATGACCAATTTGTGAAAGAATATATTCCTGAATTAATAAATGAATATGGTATCGCCAATGCTGGAGAAACATTAAACAGTGAAATGAGAGAAATAGACATTTTTTTTATTCCACAAAAACCAGTGCCAACTTCTCCTGATACATTAGGATTATTAGGTAAATTAGCTCAAAATACTTGTTTATTTGAGGTTTTTCGCAATCCTGTGGAAACTTATCAAATTCAAGAATGTATTGCTAAATTATTTGATATTCAAAATTTACAAAGAAGGGAGAAACGTAAAAATAAAGAGAAAATATTATCTGACTCCATACCTTTTTTATGGATTTTAACACCAACTTTATCTCAAAAAAAATTAGAGGAATTTTCAGGAAAATTAAACTTAAATATTTATTCTGAAGGAATATATTTTTTACCTCCAGCTTTACACACAGCAGTAGTGATAATTCATCAACTGCCGGTGAATCAAGAAACTTTATGGTTAAGAATGCTAGGTAGAGGGAGTGTACAGGAAAAAGCCATTGAGGAGTTAAAAAACTTACCTGCTAATTATCCTCATCGAGATAACGTAATTGAGTTAGTATTTAATTTATTCACGGTGTTAGAATTGAACCAAAAAGAAGGAAACATTTTACAACCAGAGGATAGAAAATTAATTATGAAATTATCACCAGTTTATTTAGAAAGATTAGCCGAAAAAGAAAAAATCGGTATGGAAAAAGGCTTACAACAAGGATTACAACAGTTACAAGAAAGAATTGACAAGGATAAAGACTTAATCATTCGTCAATTAGTTCGGAAATTAGGGACAATTGAGGATGATTTACAAACACGGATAAAAGCCCTAAATATTGAGGATGTCGAATTATTAGCAGAGGATTTATTTGATATGACTTCTATGGATGATTTACAAAAATGGTTAAGTAATTTTTAGAAATTATATTTTTTTTCTTGATTTGGTAATCGTCACTTTATGGTTAGTCTTAAGTATAAACTCGATCGAATCTATCGAATCTGATTAAGATTTTTAACTTATTAGTCTAATTTAAGCTAATCTTGGTTTATTTTGGATTTTATCAGTATCATTATTTTCATCGTCTTTATTTATTCGTCATGTCTCTTTCTTCTGAATTTATTAAACGTCCCGTATTAACAACGGTTTGCACGATCGTAATTATCCTGATTGGGGTAATCTGTATGGCACTGTTACCCTTAGATAAATTACCGCAAATTGCCCCAAAACAAATATCCGTTAGCGCTAACTATGTGGGGGCAGATGCCAAAACTACTGTTGATAATGTTACTAGCGTGTTAGAAAGAGAAATTAACGGTACTGCTGACATTCGTTGGATTAGCTCCAATACTGCTAATACTGGGCAAAGCAACATTAACGTTAGTTTTCCCGTAGAAATTGACAGTAACACTGCTCAAGTATTAGTACAAAACCGAGTAGCTCAGGCTCAATCTAGTTTACCCCCCATCGTTAACCAGTCTGGTATTACCACACAACAAGCCTCTCCCAGTGTTACTCTTGCTTACGGTTTTTATTCAGAAAAAGGGGAAGATGGTAAATATTTATATGATCCAGTATTTTTATTTAACTATCTCGATCGATATTTGTGGAATGAATTAAACAGAATTGAAGGGGTAGGAAATTTAAACGCCCTAGGTTCATCTACCTATGCGATGCGCATTTGGGTTGATCCTAACAAACTAGCTGCACGAGGTTTAACCGCTACAGATGTGGTGTCAGCAATTCAAGAGCAGAACTTTGATATTGGTACAGGGGGGATAGGAAGACTACCGAATCCCGATGACCAACAATTTGAAATTCCTTTAAAAGTACAAGGACGTTTTGTTAACGAAGAAGAAGCCGAAAATATTGTGGTGAAGGTGGGAGATAATGGTACTTTGATCAGAATTGGGGATATTGGGAGAGCAGAATTAGGGGTTGAAAATTATATTACTTTAATTAGCCTTGATGGAGATACTCCTGCCGTTGCTCTAATTATTTATCAGTTACCCGGTAGTAACGCCCTTGATACTGCCAATGCGGTTAAAGCCAAAATGGAAGAACTAAGAAAATCCTTCCCCCCCGGATATAAAGATGTAATTGTTTTAGATAATACTGAATTTATTGATGCCGCTCTGAAAGATTTAGTTATTACCTTATTACAAGCGATCGCACTGGTAGTATTAGTTATTTTCGTATTTTTACAAGATTGGCGAACAACTATTATTCCTTCCGTTGCCATTCCTGTAGCCTTAATTGGTTCGATGATTGCCCTCAAAGCCCTTGGTTTTACCCTCAATCAGTTAACCTTATTCGCTTGTGTATTGGCGACAGGTTTAGTAGTGGACGATGGTATTGTAATTGTAGAATCTGTATCCAATAAATTAGCCCAAAGAATGCGCCCCCTTCAAGCGGCTTTTGACTCTATGGATGAATTATTTGGAGCAGTTATTGCCACATCTGTGGTATTAATGGCGGTATTTATTCCCGTTTCTTTCTTCCCCGGCACAACGGGCATTGTTTATAAACAGTTTGCTTTGACGATCGCCGCCGCCGTTGTCTTTTCTACTTTCAACGCTTTAACTTTCTCTCCTACCATGTCAGGGATATTGTTAACCGCCCCTAAAAAAACAAAAGGTCCTTTAGGGGTATTTTTTGAACTATTTAATCGTTTCTTCGATGCTTTTAAAGCAGGATACCGCAATGTAATTACTTTTTTAACGAAGCTCAAAACCTTGATTATGATTCTTTTTATCAGTGGTTTAATTCTCACGGGATGGATGTATCAAACCATACCACAAGGATTCGTTCCTGAAGAAGATCAAGGATATTTCTTTGTGATTGCTACGGCACAACCCGGTGTATCTCTCAACTATACTCAAGAGATTAACAGTAAAATCATGGCAGAAATCATGGAGTTTGAAGAGGTTGATCATGCTATGGCGTTGACGGGATTTTCCTTCGATGGTATCAACAGTAATCAAGGTTTATTCTTTGTTAAATTAAAGAATTGGGCGGAGAGAGAAGGGGCTAATCATTCCGTATTTGGGGTTATACGCCGTTTAAACCCGATTTTACGTCAAAAAATTGACAATGCGAGGGTTTTTGCCGTTAATGCTCCTCCTGTGGATGGTTTAAGTAACTTTAGTGGTTTAGAGCTTTATGTTCAAGATCGTCAGTTATCAGGGATGGATGCTTTAATTGATAATACTCAACGGGTAATTGCCGCCGCTAATCAACGTCCTGAAATTGCAGGGGCTTTTACGACTTTTACCTTTAATTCTCCTATCTTACAAGCTAATATCGATCGAGAGAAAGTGAAAGCGATGGATGTGGACATTAACGTAGTTTTATCTAACTTGCAAACCTATCTCGGCGGAAACTTTGTGAATCAGTTTGTCTTAGACGGGCGTTTATATCGAGTTTTCGCTCAAGCTGACAGTGATTTTCGATCGAATCCCGACGATATTAATAAAATTTATGTTCGTAGTCGTAACGGTGCAATGGTGCAAATGAGTGATATATTAACCCTCGAAGAAAGTACTTATCCACCCATCGTTACCAACTATAACGTTTACCCTGCCATCAAAGTTAACGTATCTCCAGCCCAAGGCTATAGCTCAGGACAAATTATCCAAATCATGGAAGAAGTAGCAAGTGCAACCCTACAACCCGGCTTTGGTTTTGAATGGACAAACACCGCCGCCGAAGAAAAAACCGCAGGAGGGGCGGCTCCGATCGTATTCGGGTTAGGTTTTGTGATGGTATTCTTAGTATTAGCCTCCCAGTACGAAAGCTATATCGATCCTACCATCATCATGTTAACTGTACCCCTATCGATTTTAGGAGCATTAGGAGGCATCTGGTTAAGGGTTCAATTCCAAGGCACAGAGAGTATTTGGCCCATTCTCGACAATAATATTTATGTACAAGTAGGGTTAGTAATGCTCATTGGGATGTCCAGTAAAAACGCCATTCTGATTGTGGAATTTGCCAACCAAGCGCGTACCCTCGGCATGAATATCACCGAAGCCGCCATTTATGCAGCTACAGAGCGTTTTCGTCCGATTTTGATGACAACTATCTCCACCCTATTTGGCTTTTTACCCTTATTAGTTGCTACTGGTGCTGGAAGTATTAGCCGTTGGTCACTAGGTACATCTGTATTCGGTGGGATGATTATTTCCACAATTCTCAGTTTATTATTTGTACCTAACCTTTATATTGTCATCAAGAGTTTTGAACAAAATATCTTAGAAGGAGACAAAACACCTCGTAAACCAAAGGATGACGACAAAAATGGAGGAAGTCCGAATATTGAACAACCTCCCCCCCTTATTTCTGAAAATTAAGGCTTAAAAAAGGTGTTAGAAGCTGTTATATAAAACTTACTCATAGTTACCTATGACGTTTACTTCTTGCTTCTACCAGTCAAGTCGGCTTGATACTGTCCACAAGCGTTGATTCGGGTGTAACCCACCCTACTTTTATTATTCTAATTAATTGATTAATCTTGAATAATAACTAATTTTTTATTTAATTTAATCTTTAAATTAAATAGTTTTAACAGTCTTGGTTATCGACTTCATTAAAAGCTAACATATTTTAAAAAAAATGTCAACCTTTATCCCGTGAGTAGGTATAAACAACTATAATAAACTATTAGTTAACAGTTAAAAGCTCTTTGAAAAGCACGGTTTTTTCAAAGTCGGGGTAGAATTAAATTTCATTGCTAATAGCTTAACTCTACTAAAGTGAGTTCGATTCTTCTTCTTAGGTAGGCTAAGTGAGTAAGCAAAATTAATTTTGCACAAGTACTTAAGAACTAATTCAAAATCTTTTTTGGAGAAGTCTATTATCCAATATCCACTATTCACTATTTATTGAGGCTTTGAAATTAATTTATCGTTGGTGGCAAAAATATGGCAGTCAATTAGTCTTCGGGCTAATTAGTATCTTTATGGCGTGGTTAGTTTATTATACTCAGGGTACATTAATTTCTGAGATGTTATATCGTCTTTCTCCTTCTTGGTTATTGTACCCTCAAATCGATCGACAGGCATTATATGAACAACGTACCATTGAGGAATTGAGTAATAAAATTGTAGCTTTAGAAACCCAAAATCAAAATCTCAAAAAAATTATTCAGTATCAGGAAAAGTCTTCTGATTCTTTGATTCCGGCGAGGGTTATCGGTAGAAG
Source organism: Geminocystis herdmanii PCC 6308 (assembly GCF_000332235.1). NCBI lineage: Bacteria > Bacillati > Cyanobacteriota > Cyanophyceae > Chroococcales > Geminocystaceae > Geminocystis > Geminocystis herdmanii. Next base: position 1,517,037 of record NZ_CM001775.1, read on the forward strand.
TGCAGATGCTTGGTGGCAAATTGTGACGATCGATGTGGGTAATAATAAAGGTATTAAACCTAATCATGTGGTGATGAGTGTCGGGGGATTGGTAGGAAAAGTTATTAATGTAACTGCAAATACTAGCAGAGTTTTATTGATTAGCGATTATAACAGTCGTGTGGGTGCAACGGTTGTCAGAAAGGGCTATCAAGGTTTTATTAAAGGGCAAGGCACTCCCGTTGGTTTAATGGAGTTTTACGCTAAAGTTGCGGATGTGAAAGTGGGAGATGTGGTGACAACTTCTAATATAAGCAGTATTTTTCCCCCTGATATTCCCATTGGTAAGGTAACTTCGATCGATCTTAACAAAAGTCCAGCCCCAGAGGCACAAATTGAGTTTACTGCACCTATTGATTTTTTAGACTGGGTAGTGGTAGATTTAACGGAAAAACCTCAATAATTAGGGGTTGTTGAAAAAGTTTTATAATGATAAAGACTTTAGATTATCTTAATGACATTTTTATTAATCTTAAATTTTCTCTAATTCGATCGAACCTATAATGAAATTTTATACCCTTGACGTTTTCACCGATAAACCCTTTACAGGCAATCAATTAGCTGTATTTCCCCACAGTGAAGGGTTATCTTCCAAAACTATGAGAAAAATTGCAAGGGAATTTAACTTCTCCGAGACAGTATTTGTTTTTCCTCCTAGCAACCCTCAAGCCAACTTTGACTTAAGAATCTTTACTCCAGCAGGTGAAATTCCCTTTGCAGGACATCCTACCATTGGCACAGCCTTTCTGTTAGCATATTTGGGTATGGTACACTTAACCGATGATACCACCGAAATTATTTTACATGAAGGAGTTGGTAATGTTCCTGTTACTATTTATAGTCAATATAACGAAGCTCTCGCCACAGAATTAAGTGCCCCTAATCCTCCTGAATTTTACCCTGATATTCCCTCAAAATTAGCTTTAGCTGAGGTTTTATCCTTATCAGAAGCGGATTTAAGCGATAAATATACACCTCAAGGAGTTTCCTGCGGTTTACCCTTTCTCATTATTCCTCTTAATAGTTTATCCGCCTTGAAAAAAGCACAACTTAACTTAATCCATTGGCAAAAAACCTTATCTAATCATATCGCTCCTCATATTTATCCTTGTTATCAAGTAGAGGAATTTCAATGGCAAGTGAGAATGTTTGCCCCTAGTTTAAATATATCAGAAGACCCAGCAACAGGTTCGGCGGCTACTGCTTTTGCCGGTTATTTAGCGACTTATCAACCTGAAAAAGATGGTAATTGGCAATGGTTAATTGAGCAAGGTTTAGAAATTAATCGCCCTAGTAAAATTATAGCCAGTGCCTCTAAACAAGATCATCAAATTACTCAAATCAAAGTCAGGGGAGAGTCAGTCGTTATCACCGAAGGAGTTTTGGTAACAAAATAATTAGGGATTGCCTCATAGTCTTTTGATGAGGATAGGTATCGGAAAGGGTGTTAGGTATTAGGTTAAAGAATGAAAAATCAAGGTTTTGATGCTTTGCATAATATAAAAAAATATAGAGATATTATTAAAAATAAGGTCAAAAGTGTCGAATTTTTGAATAAAAATCCTTATAATTTAATTTTATAAATTTTAATTAATTTCGATCGAATTTTAACAATTATTAAATATTTAGGTAAAATCAAATAATTATCAATCATTTGAAAAATGCTGTTATTTATCCATAATAAATTATCAAATATTTTATTTATTGGGATATACTTGTATAACAAGTCAATGTTAGTATAAACTATAATTTTAATTTGTAAAATAGACACATCATGGCTCAAATAAAAGTGCATAGTCGCCAAGAATTAGACATCAACTTTATTACGGTTTTTATTGGTGCATTAGTATTAACAATTCTAATTTATGTTTTGTTTTTACCCTTCAAAGAAACCTATATAGGTATATTATTATTTGAAAGAGGTTTGACTCAATATGTAACAGTTTTTTTTGCATCTTTAGTCATAGTAATTACCATTAATAAATTTTTAACAATTACTAAAGAAACGAAAATTTTAAAAAAAATGGGATTACCTGAAAATCTTATTTTTGATGATCATAAATCTTTACAATTAGCTAATTTACAAGAAGATTTTGCTCGTACCCCAACCATGATTACCAGTCGATTAAGTCGTATCTTAAATGCTTATATTCTCTCAGGTAGTCGTAAAATAGTCACAGAATTAGCCTTAGATGATAGCTCATTTTATCTCAGTGCTTCCGAATCTTCCTATGCTTTACCCAGAATTTTAGTGTGGGCGATTCCCTTATTAGGGTTTATTGGTACTGTATTGGGTATTAGTAGCGCTGTTAATGGTTTTTCGGGTTTTCTTGATAATACTGCCGAAATTGACCAAATAAAAGAGGGTATCGGCACTGTCACCAGTGGCTTGGCAGTGGCTTTTGATACCACTTTATTAGCGCTTCTTCTCAGTGTGGTTGTAATGATTCCTTTAGTTTTGATAGAAAAGATGGAATCAGAATTATTATTAGCAACGGAAATTTACATTAATGATCATATTTTACCTCGTTTAAAAGAGAATAATGAACAGGAAAAATCTATCTTAAATAGTGATACTTTAATTCAAACAGTTACCAATGCTATTAATAATAAATTACCTTCAAAAGAGGAATTAATTCAACCGATAAAAGATGCTTTACCTACTCCTCAAGAATTGATTAATCCAGTGGAAATTTATGCTAAAGAAGCTGCTCAAAATTTAGTATCAGAATTTATTGAACAATTCCAACAAATAAAAGTACAAGAAACGACTTTAATTGATAGTATTAAAGAGATTAATCAGGTTATTTTGCTCGATCGAGATAATTTTGTCAATAGTTTTGGACAACAAAATGCTTTAAATCAGTCTATTATCACTAATATTAAAGAATTAGTGGATTTAGTTAGGGAAAATAATCAGGCTAATGATAATAGTTTACACGATCGAACTCAAGTTATTAGTAATGAATTAAGTAAAGCCGCATTAAGCCTAGAAGAAAAAGTAATTTCCTTAGAAAAATCTAGTGCCAAAATTGGCGAACTTCATCAGTTACAATCTAGTTTAGAAAAAGTAGTGCAAGTGTTAAATAATATTGGTGAAATGCAGAAAACTTTAGTTAATATGCAAGATAAAATTGAACTTTTACAACCTGCCTTACAAGATTTAAGTAAACCTAGAGTGATTCGTTTAGTTGAACAAATTGAGCAATAAAAATGTGTTAAAAGGTTTTAGGTTTTAGGTAAATTTGGGGTAATTAATTTTAAAATATCAACAAAAAATTATCTAATTAATAAAATATGAGAAGACGATCGAAATCGAATAAAGTAGAATTAGAATTATTCCCATTTTTATCAGTATTAGCTTGTACTATTGGTAGTTTAATTTTACTAATTATTGTGGTTAGTACAGAAACATTAAATGACAATCCAGAAGTAACAATTATTGCCAAAAGTGAAGGGGGATTTAATCAGAAAAAACAACCTCGTTATATTGAATGTAAAGAAGATGGAATTGTTATCTATCCTAGTCAAGAATTTGTTTCTAAAAATGAGATGAATAAACCTAATTCTAAACTAGCTAAGTTTATCAAAGAAATTAAACAAAATAAAGATAAAGAATATATTATAGTAGCAGTTCGACCTAGTGGCATAGAAGTTTTTGATACCCTAAGGGATATAATTATGAAAGAAGAAATTGATATAGGTTACGAGCCCATAGAAGAAGATTGGATTTTAAAATTTGAGTAACTAATCTTCATTATCATTAATAGTTTTATGGAAATATTTAGCTAAAGAATCTTGCCAATAACTAGGAATAAAATCTAAATCTTGACTAATTTTTTTTGTACTTAAAACAGAATAAGCTGGACGTTTTGCTGGGGTAGGATATTCAGAAGTGTTAATAGGTAATATCTCTTTTACTTTTAAATTATAGTCTAATTTTTGAGCATATTTAAAAATATTTATTGCAAAATCATACCAACTGCATACACCTAAATTAGTAAAATGATAAACTTTTTGACTATTTTTTTCATCATAAAATTGAGTAATTAACTTATTAATAACTAAAGCTATATCTTCCCCATAGGTAGGGCAACCAACTTGATCTATTACTACTTTTATTTGTTCTCTTTCTTTCCCTAATCTTATCATAGTTTTCAAAAAATTTCCTTTCCCATAAATACCATAAACCCAAGCAGTTCTTAGAATGATATAATTATCGCTATTATTTTTTATATTTGCTTCTCCTAATAATTTACTTTTACCGTAAATACCTAAAGGATTAGTTAAATCTGTTTCTAAATAGGGAGTATTTGCTTTACCATCAAAAACATAATCAGTGGAAATATGAATAAATTTTGCTTTAATTTTATTACTTTCTTCGGCGATTATTTTAGGCACGATCGAGTTTATTTGGTAAGCTAAATCAGGTTGAGATTCGGCTTTATCTACCGCCGTATAAGCAGAAGCATTGACAATAATATTTGGTTTTATTTCGTGGATAGTTTGCCTAATTTTATCATCATTAGTTAAATCAACGAGAGTTCGATCGAGCTTAATTAATTGTCCAATATTTGGTAAAGTATAAGTTAATTCTGTGCCAACTTGTCCAAGACTCCCAAACAATAAAATTTTAGTCATAATTATTAATAAAATAAACAAATTAGAAATTTCTTAGGTACAATAAAAAAATCAAGATCAAAATTTTGTCAATGTATGAAAATTTTAGCAAAAAAAAGAACTCGATGGAAATTATCTCAAGGTTATTCGTGGGAGTTAGGGATATTTCTACTATTGGGGTTATCTATATTTTGTCTCAATTCCTTTTTAGAACTTAATTATTTTCTGAAAAATTATCTCTTGATTTTAGAAATTCAGAGTTCGATCGTCATTGTTTATTTTACCATGATGAAGTTAAGAAAAATCAAAAAAAGTAAAAAATATTTACAAAATTAGTAACTAACCTTTTATTAAGTAAATTGAAAGATAAATAATTAAGATGAAAAATAAAAATGTCGCTATTCTTTTAACCTTTTTTCTTGGTTATATAGGTATCCATAAATTTTATTTAGGTAATAATTTTGCAGGAGTTTTATATCTATTATTTTCATGGACTTTTATCCCTGCATTATTATCAATTTTTGATTTTATTGGGTTATTATTAATGTCAGATCAAACTTTTAATGCTCAATATAATTTAGGCGGTACATCATTTAATCCAGCATATTTACCACCTAAAACAGAGAGTATGAAAACTTTATCTGAACTTAAAAAACTTTATGATCAAGGTATCATAACTGCGGAAGAATACGAAGAAAAAAGAAGAAAATTTTTAGATTCCATATAAAATTTAGTCAAAAAAAATAAAGTATTATGGCTTATCATAAAGACTGGTTTAATAAAAATCCTCCTTGGTTATGGTGGTCTTTTTTGCCTATTTTTGGTGGTGTTTCTTTAGTTTATGCAGGATGGAAAAGTAAAACAAATTCATGGTTATTCTTAGGGGGAGGATTAACATTTGTTTGTCTTCTATTTTCCTCTTTATTACCATCATCAGTATATTTATTTTGGTTAGCACAAATTATTATTGCTTTTCAAATTAAACAAACTTATTTGATAAAAACTGCCCCAAAAGGGGTATTAATTCCTTCCGTTAAAATTGCTCAATTAATGGCAGAATATCGAGGACAAATTGATATAAATAATTGTTCTAAAGATGATATTGTGTATCAATTAGGCTTATCAATTATTCATGCTAATGACATTGAATCTTTAAGAAATGAAGGTTATATGTTTATGGATATTGATGATTTATCGGAAGTAGCTGGAATACCAGAAAATATTTTGAGACGCATCGAGCCTTTAATGATTTTTGGTTATGATTTAAGGAAAGAAGCAGATGTTTCTTGGCGAAGATTAAATAGTTTAACGATCGAAGAATTAATGATTTATAATATCAGGGAAGAAGATGCAAAAAAAATTGTGTTGGAGAGAACAAAAAAAGGACAATTTACCTCTTTATTAGACGTAAGAAAACGTACGGGAATCCCCATTCAAGTTTATCGTCATTTAGCTTAATTTTTCCATGGTTTTACCATAACGATTAAGTGGAATTTATCAATAATTAAATATATAGCATATTTCTTAAACTCGATCGAATTTTGAATTGATTTTTTGTAAGAATTTGGTTTCCTTAAACGGGTTATTATGGGATAAAACTATCAGGAATTACTCATCTGTTTGATAATTTTCATTGTCTCTATACTTACAGTTGTTACTCTCATTAATAAATCTATTACTTGCTCTTTATAATCAGCAAAATAGTAATTATTGAACTTTTCTGCTATGGTTTTATCCTTCGGTTTTTTCTCTTTATATTGATCTAAAATCCACTCTAAAGCACTACGATTTCCTAATTTATATTCCCATGCTAAAGGCGGAATTTCTGTTAAGGTTGTTACCTCATCAATAATAATTTTATGGTTAACTTTATCAGCTTTTAATTTAACTTTTATTGTTGCTTCAGCATTTTTTAAAGATAAATCAATTCTGATTAAATTATAAGGTTTAATAGTTTCATAATTAAGGTGTAAATCCATCAATTTTTTACCCCAATGCGCCCATTGCCAAAAATCATCATAAAAGGGTATTCTCGGAAACTCTCTCTTTAAATTTAACTCATATTTTTCCCGATATTCTGGGTTATGTAAAACCCCATAAACATAATAAAAAATATCCTCTTTTTCAATCTTATGTTTTATCTCTTGATTCTCTTTATCCGTAAAACAGGCATCCTGCCTGTTATCCTCCGACGGGCTAGAAGCCCGTTTTACGTTATGATAGTATTCTCTGAATTTTGTTAGGGCATAATCTGTTATATTATCAATTCTCTCTCTATTTTCATAGCGATATAATGACAAACATTGAGTTTTTTCAAGAATATCTAAACAAAATATTTGTTTTGTAACTAACACCGAAAATAATTTAGATGAACTTGTACCCGAAAAGGTTATTAATCGATTATCCTGAGTTAAATTTTTACAAAATAGTTCATAATGATTAGAGGTTAATCTATCAGATAATATTTTTTCTGCATAATAAAATTTACTAACAAAAGGGCGATAATAAAACTTTATTATTAAGTTATTGTCAAAAATTAACTTAGTTAAATTTGATAAATTATTTTTTAAAGTAGCACTCCATTTGATACTATAATCTAATTTATTTTCTCTATTATTTAATTCTTTTAAAGAGTTATAAGTTTTAATAAAATACTTAATTTTGTCAACTAAATTTTTCTCATTTTCATCTATTACCCATTCATCTCTAGCCGTCACAACGCCATTAGAATATAATTTAAAAATTGCATTTTCTTCATCAGGTTTTTTAGTTAACTTTGTCTCTTTATTAGCTACTGGAATTAATCGATCGAAATCATTATCATCAGCTAAATTAATCCAATTATTATTTTTATCGGGATTAATAGTTTGAAAAACAATTTGTTCTAACTTATTAGTATTTAAAAACTTTAATTTATCGTAAGCTATTTCTAATTCTGGTCTTCTAGTATAAAATATTTTACAAGATGATTTGTTCTCTTTTTCTTTCACTAAAAATATAATAGCAACCCCTGTTTGAATACCAAAAACATTATGAGTTGTACCCGATAATTTCGGATTTTTTCTCACATCTCCCCCTAAATCGATGATATAAATATAGTCAAAATCATCCCTAACAACTTTACGAAAACCATCGAATGTTCTAGCATCAATGAAAGATGAATTAGTAATAAAAGCAATAATTCCCTCATTATTTAACCTATCACTTGCCCATCGATAAAAACGAGAATACATATCATAAACCTTTGTTTTTTGGGCATTACTTTCTTTAACATAAGTCTCTTTTATGCGTTTATCTATATCAGGATATTCCCGATTTTTATTATTATCATTCTCATTTTGTTGATTAGCATTATAGGGAGGATTGCCAATAATTACGGATATTTTTTTCTCATTTTGTCGCTTAATTCTCTCCGTATTTTCCTGACTCATAGCAAACAAATCAAACTGTTTTCCGCCGAAGTTGCTATGATCTAAAGTATCCATTAAACAGATATTATTAAACTCTAAATACTCTCCTGTTTTCTGCTGATAAGTATATTCAATGTTGAGATTTGCAATATAATAAGGCAAAATTGACATCTCATTACAGTGAATCTCATTTCTATATTTATATTCAATATCTCTTGCTAATAAATAGTATAATATTTCTGTAATAAAAGTACCAGTACCCGTACAAGGATCAAGTATTTCTACGTCCTTATCTCCCAATGTTTTATCAAAGTGTTTTTCTAATAAATGATTGGTACTTTCTACCATAAATTTAACAACCTCATTAGGAGTATAAACTATGCCTAATCTGTCTGCTTCTTTAGGATTATAGGCTTTATAAAAGTTCTCATAAACTACTTTCAAAAACTTTTGTTTTTCTTGATGATTAACGATACTTGAAGCGGTACGAATAATGGCGTTATAATAACTTTGAATCGTCTTAAAAGTATTCTTTTTAACGCTACCACTAAAGAAAGTTTTGATGACTTCATTTAATTGTTTAGCGATGTTATTTTCTTGATGAAATTGGGCATCACTGAAAATATTGGTAAAAATATCCTCTGTCAAAATATGCTGAATAATCATCTCTCGAATATCATCTATTGTGATGTCTGGATTGATGGATTCTTGACAGACTTTTAAGAATTTATCCCTTGCTGAAATGAATTTTTCATTTTTTGCCCCTAAATCCCCAAACTTGGGGACTTGTTGATATTCTCCCCCAGAATTGGGAGAAGGGGGGCAATCCGCAGAATTAGAGGAATGAAGGTCTTGACGATCGATCAATTTTCTGAGAGTATCAATTATGGTGGGTAAATCTTGACTAAAATTGCTGATAGCCTGACGAAAATCTTTGACTTCTGCCCTTTCGTAGTCTAAAAATTGATTAAGTAAAGTATCTAAAGCATCATCATCCGCCATGTTAATACGGAGGGATTCCGTGCCATTTTGGATTAAGACGGCGGTTTTCGTATCTTCAAAAAGAATATTATCGTTAGGATAACCTTTCTTAAATTTTGCTTCAATTTCAGCATCTAAAGAGTCTTTTTCGTCTTTTGCTTCCCAATATCCCCAATCAAGACGCAAAGCATCTTTGACAATACCATCAAGGCGAATGGGTTTATTTAAACTGCTGTTAATTGTTAATTCCTCCACCAATAAAAAATCCTTGCCCTTACAATAACCATTAAGTAAGGTTGCAAAAGCGTAACGAATTGAGCCTTCGTTGTTGCTACCGCCGTATATTTTACGGCTTTCTAAGTCTCGGCGATATTGATGGATAAGAGTTTTTGACATAATTAAAATAATTGGCAAATTTTTGGGATAGTTTTGTGACTAATGAGACATCTAAGTTATCAAAAGATTATTAGAAATTGGGATGAAAATAATCATAAATATTTTGAGCTAAATTATCTCCAATTCCCGACACTTCTTGCAGTTGTTTAACACTAGCTTCCCTGATATAATCGATCGAATGAAAGTGAGATAATAACAATTTTTGACGTTCAAATCCTAAGCCGATAATATCATCTAAGATCGATCGACGACTAGCTTTTAATCGCTGTTGACGATGGAAAGTCACCGCAAAACGATGGGCTTCATCTCTCAATCTGCGTAATAATTGTACCCCCATTTGCTCCTTATTAGTTGATAAAGGTTGAGATTGATTAGGGATAAAAATTTCTTCTCTTTTTTTAGCTAAACTAATAACGTTAATTTTGGAAGATAAATTCATTTCTTCTAACACTTCCCATACCGAAGAAAGTTGTCCTTTTCCTCCGTCAATTATCACTAAATCTGGGTATTCTTCCGTTTTAGAAAAGCGTCTTTTAATGATTTCTTGAAGGGAAGCAAAATCGTCAGAATGTCCTATTTTTATGTCTGGATTTTGTATTTTATAATGGCGATAATGTTGTTTTGCAGGTAAACCATCGATAAAGACAACCCTTGAAGCAACAGCATTTGAACCTTGTATATGAGATATATCATAACCTTCGATGCGTCTTGGGAGAGTAGATAAATCTAAAATTTTCGCTAAATCTTCCATAGCTTGTAAATTAGTTTGCGTAAATTTTTGACTCCTTTCTAACTCAATTTGTGCGTTTCTTTCTACCATAGAAATTAACTCTGCTTTTTGCTGTTTTTGAGGAGTGATAATAGTAACTTTTTTACCTTTTTTTTCTCTTAACCAATTAGTTAAAATTTCTTCTTGGGGTAAGTTATATTGTACTAAAATTTCTGAGGGGATTTCTAGGGAGTCAATATTAGAATAATGTTCTTCTAAAACTCTTTGTAGAATCTCTCCTTTATCATCATTTTTATTATTACTAGAATCTTGGTATTTATCACTAATAGTTTGAGATTCCTTAGCTATCGATCGAAATGACATTTTTCCCTTATTATTGTATAAATCTTGTTCATATTTCTCGTTAATATTAATAGTTTGAGACTCATTTTTTGTCTGTGAAAATGAGGTTTTTTCATTGCTTAAATTATCAGTAAAAAAGCCTAATCTGCTAATTAATTTTCCTGCCCGAATCTGGAATAATTGAATGCAAGTATGTTTGTCGTCTTGAGCTAGTGCGATCGCATCTCTGGAAATAGTATCATCAGGTAAAGCTACTTTTTGAGTAGTAAATAATTGAGTTAAACTGCGAATTTGATCTCGATATTTACTCGCTTTTTCAAACTCTAAATTCTCGGCACAATTTGCCATTTTTTCTGTCAATTGTTGCAGTAATTCATCAATTCTTCCCTGAAAAATTAAGGCAATTTTATTGATAATTTCTCGATAGTCTTCAGAAGTAATTAAATTTTGACAAACTCCGGGGCATTTTCCCATATCATAGTTCAAACAAGGACGATTTTTATATAGGGGTTTCGATCGTTGTCTCAGGGGAAAAGTGCGTTTAATAATCTCAAGGGTATCTTTTAGTTTACCACTATCTACATAAGGACCATAATATCGATCGAGCTTACTATTTAAGCGCCTTTTACGGGTAATAAAAATACGAGGATAATCTTCAGACCATGTTATACAAATATAAGGGTATTTTTTATCATCTTTTAAAAGTACATTAAAATGAGGCTGATGTTGTTTAATTAAATTCGCCTCTAAAGCTAAAGCCTCCGCTTCGGTATCCGTAACAATAAATTCAATATCTCGAATTTGTTGCACCATTAAAGCAATTCTGTTGCTATGTTTTTGACTGGCATTAAAATAAGATTTGACTCTATTTTTTAAGTTTTTAGCTTTACCAATATAAAGAATATTACCCTGTTTATCCTTCATAAAATAAACCCCAGCATCAGAGGGTAAATTAGTTAAAATTGTCGATAAATTTTCATCCATAAAATTGATAATAATAGCAAATATTGTAATCCTAAATTATTTGGTTAATGAGGGCAAACAGATTCTGATTGTTTATTTGTAAGCTCTATAAAAATTTCATGATCTGTAATAAAATGATAGTTATTGACTCTTACATCTGAAAAATTAATAAGTTGAGTGATAAAATGAAGAGAAGAATTAAAGGGTATAAAAAAAAAATTTTGATACTAAAAAATATACTTATTTTAACTATATAAAAAATTTGAAGTAGATAAAGACTTTGGGATAGCTTAAAATACCTCTATTTGATTTCGGTTTATCATATCATTAACTATAAGCTAATTTACGAGGTGCTATGGGAATTTCTAAACCTTTAGCGATAAAATCTTCTTTTACCATTTCCCATGCCGTTTGTAATTCTATTAATGCTTCCTCTGAAGTATCTCCAAAAGCAGAGATGTTTGGCATTTCCACAAAATGGCATAACCAATCACCATTCTCATCGACATAAAGATTAATGGTGAATCCGTCAAAATCATAATTATTGATACTCATAGTTATATTTCCTCTTGATAATTAAAAAATTGTTTGACTTGATAAACTTTAGCTTTGCCGTCTTTTTGAGGTTGAATTGGTAAGGGTTGATTTTGAGGGGAATACCACAAACGATGACTACCTTTTTGACGGCTAAATTGCCAACCACATTGTTGTAATCAAGTTTTAAATTCAGCAAAGGTAAGATTCTGAGGATTAGTTTTTGCTTTCTGCCATAATTTATCTTTTTTCGTCATATATTGATGATTGTCAGAAATTCATTAAAATCACTAGAGTTAGACATCGTCAAGATGTTTATAAAAACTGATTAATTCTCTTACTATTTAACAATAGCGCACGGACTGCTCCAACGATCGAGGCTCTCCTGTTTCAGCGTCAGTATTATGACAAGCAAACATCATTTTAGCAGAAATTTTCGTAAATTCAATACGATCGTCCTCTTTTTGTAAAATATAACCTCGTAACTCTTTAATAGGTAGATTTGTATATTCATCTACTTCATCAGTGAACGATCGTAAAATAATCGAGCCTTGATTTTTCACACCTTTTGATAAACGTAACATAAATAGCTCTCTAACACCTTTTTGATAACCATAAATTACTTTCTGTTTTTTGCGTTCTAAATCTACCACAAAAACTTCCCCATCACTGTCAAGAAAAGTAACAATGGCACTAGAATTACAATGGGATTCTAATTCAAATAGTAAAGATGATAAGCTATTTTGGATCATAATAGGAATAATTACTCAATCAATAATAATTACATGGGATTAGCAAATTTAGTCAAAAAGCCAGTAAGAAAAACCACTTTTAGAGTTAATGAGCCGAAAAAAATTTGGTTAACAGTGGGACAAAAAGATCAACCTATCTTTATTATGATCTTAATTAGTCTTTTTTTATTCGGCGCTATCGGTCTTCGTCTAGGATACCTACAAATAGTCGAGGGTGACAAGTATTCCCAAAAAGCTGATAGTAACCGTACTAAAATTATTCCTAAACCCCCTGTAAGAGGTAATTTGTTCGATCGAAAAGGACGTATTTTGAGTGCTACTAAACTATCTCATTCAGCTTACTTGTGGCCTGCCGTACAAAAACAGGAAAACTGGTTAGAAATTCGATCGATGTTAAGCAATATTCTTAACATATCAGAAGACAAATTGCAAGAATTGTTAGAAAAAGAAGGTTATGATTCTCCCACCTTAGTCAGAATTGCTCGTAACCTAACCCCAAAACAAATTACCGCCATAGAAGAAAATCGTAACATCCTCTCAGAAGTCGAAGTGGACACCGACACCGTTAGATATTACCCCCACGGCAAAATTGGTTCTCATGTTTTAGGTTACACCAGAGAAATTAATGGCGATGAATTAAAAGCTAGACAAAGTGAAGGATATCGCATGGGGGATGTCATCGGTAAAATGGGAGCAGAAGCTGGTTTAGAATCCCAATTACGAGGGGAATGGGGAGGAATCCTCATGGAAAGAGATGGTAGTGGAAAAGTTATACGAAAACTGGGCATTAAAGAAGCCAAAGCAGGAAATGATGTCACCTTAACCATCGATTTAGAATTACAAAAAGTAGCCGAAAAAGCCCTAGGGGAAAGAAAAGGGGCAGTAGTCGCCTTAGATCCTCGTGATGGTGGAGTTTTAGCCATGGTGAGTTATCCAGCCTTTGATCCTAACATCTTTTCAGGACGCATCACCGAACAAATTTGGCAAGAAGTACAAGGAAAAGGCAACCCTTTCATTAACCGTGCCGTTGTGGGATTCCCTCCAGCTTCCACCTTTAAAATCGTCACCGCCACCGCAGGAATGGAATCTGGTAAGTATAAACCATCAACCATATTACCTACCTATGCTTATCTTAGGGTAGGAGGTACAGCCTTTGGAGAGTGGAATCGATCGGGCTTTGGACCCATGGGTTTTGTAAGTGCTATGGCGTGGAGTAGCAACACATTTTTTGGACAAATCGGCAACGGTATCGGGGGAGAAAAACTCATCGAATGGTCAAGAAAATACGGTTTTGGTAGCCCTACCGGCATCGAATTAAAAGAAGAAAGCGCAGGATTAATTGCAGATAATGAATGGAAACAAAAGCGTTTTAACTGGGATTGGACAGTGGGAGATACCGTTAATATGTCGATCGGACAAGGTTTTACCCTAGCAACTCCATTACAAGTAGCAGTAATGTTTGCTGTACCTGCCAACGGTGGTTATCGAGTCGTACCCCATTTAGAACAAGATAAAGCTACTTATATGAGTAAACGAGAATCCCTTAACATTAAACCCGAAACCATCAAAGCCGTTAAAGAAGGATTACGAGCCGTCATTACTAGAGGGACAGGAGGAAAAGCCGCCTTATCAGGTGTTGCCGTAGCGGGGAAAAGTGGCACTGCCGAAGCCCCTCCGGGAAAATCCCATGCTTGGTTTGGAGCTTATGCCCCCTACGAAAATCCTGAAATTGTAGTAGTGGCTTTTGTGGAACACTCAGGAGGAGGCGGAGGCTCAACAGCGGGTCCGATCGTGCGGGAGGTTTTAGAGGCTTATTTCAAAAGCCCTAAGTAAGGTGCTAATTTTTCATGAAAAAAACTCGATCGTTCTTTAGTAGTGCGATCGAACTCCCCAAACTCTCAAAACTCCATCACTAAAAGTGGCGCTGCACGATCGAACCTTCCCAAAACTCGATCGAACCTTCCCAAACTCCCTAAAATAATATGACTTCCTTTTTGGGAATCAACAATAAAATCAATTTTTTCTAAAGCCTTAACACATTTTTTCCCAGAAATGACAGGTAATGAAGGCATTGCTAAATTTTGATTACCTCATAACGATCTTCAGGGATTAATTCCCCATCTTGAATTAAAGACTCAATATAAAGTTCCATCGCTTCTTGTATATTAGAGATAGCTTCTTCACGAGTTTTTCCTTGACTGATGCAACCGGGTAAACTAGGAATTTCAACGTATCCACTCAATAGTTAGGGGTAAGGCAGGATTAAACTTGCCAAGATTCACCCCAAAAATTAAAGGATGATTTTTCTTCAATGATGGTTGCTAGAGGTGGAATGTTTCTAGTTTCAGAAATACGGTCAGCCACATATTCAAAAAAGCTAATTCCCAATTTACGAGTAGTATCAACCAAAGATATAAAAGTATCCCAAGCCTTTGTACCAAGTTCAGTTTGAGTGCCATAACTAATATTACGCCGTTGCACCATTGTTCTCGCCGCTAACTCGGCGGGATTATTATGTAATGGTAATTCTGGATGCTCTAATACCAATAGCAACTCCTTGTTTTTCGCTCTGGTTAATTCTTTCCTCTGATCTAATTCTTGATAACCACTGTGAGAACTAAATATTTCTCGAAATTCTGATTTTAGTTTGCTGGCCATTTCCTCATTTGGACATTCTCGATAAGTTAATAATTTCCTGTAATAATTCCAAAAATCATCTAAGAATTGCTCTAGTAGTTTTTGATGACAACCGATTAATGGATTTAACTTTTTATAATGTCGTCCTTCATGAACCCAACATAAACTTAACTCCTCCGTTAGTAGCTTAAATTGTGGAGCATCATCACAAATCAGTGTTTTGATTATGGGGCAATCACTTTGCTGATGATAATACGCAATGGCTGATGCTTCTTTGACTCGGTTACGTTGTACTTTCCCAAGCCTCTCAAATGTTCATCAAGAAGAATATTAAATTTTTCTTCATCTAATACTGTTTCTTGGGGTAATTGACTCAAAGCATTTTTCCATTTGATGGGCAATCCAAAAATATCTAATAATTGATAACTTTCTGGATTTAAAATAAAATTTAGTGAGGTACTAGAAAGCAAACATTTAATTACATTTAATCGATCTTTCTTCTGTGTGGTGGAATAAATACTGTAAAGTGGGTTACAAATAACATTGGTGGTGTAATTTTCCCCTCCCACACGAGAACCTGTTTGGTCAAAATGTTGCCATGGAGTACTGGCTAACCCTGAATAATACACTTGTCTTTGTTCTTCAGAAAAACCATCCTGATTCTTGATTAAGATATTTGATATTTGACCTGTGGAAATTGAAATACCTATATTCGACATAAATTCAGATACCTTACTTTGAGTCATATTCCCACCATAATATAAGCTGATAACTAAAGATTTTATACCCGGTCCAAATTGTCCCTCATATCCTGATGGTAGTTTGGATAAATAGGTTTTTTTTGTGCTAGGTGAGTAGTATTTTTTCTTCCGAAATTTGATATTATCTGTTACTAACTTAATATCTTGAACTATTACTTCTTCGTAACCTTTAAAGATTGCATCTTTTGGTAATTGGTCTTCATCGTAATCTAATACTTCTTCTCGATCTATTTTGATGTTTTGATTCTTTTTACTTTTTGATTTGTGCTGAGAAATTTTCCTTTCTTTTTCAGAAGAATAGTTTTCATTCTTATTCCCTTTGTTTTTGGATTTAATCTCTGGTTTTCCTTGCTCTCCTTTGAGACGGTTATTCTCGTTCTTTAAAAGTTGATTTTCTGTTTCTAATTTTTTAACTTTCCGATTAAGTTCTTCTAGCAGATTGAGTAGCATTTCTACTGATATACGCAAATCATCATCGGCAATTAATTGAGGGTCAATCCTTTGCAGTAATTGTGATGTTGACAATAAATTAACTGATTCTGTTTGCATCATATTTTATATTCTATGACAGATGGTCTATATTGTGAACTTTTTTCTTTTTTCTCACAAACCACTAATTATTGAGCTGATACATTTCAACTACATAGTATCCATCTTCACCCAATGATAAAAGAATTGTTCGGTTAATTTTTGGAGACGTTTGTAACATTTGATTTAAACAAAGTTTCTGAAAATAAACTTAGATTTAATTATAATCTATTAAACTATTCTACACACCTATTTATAATCGATCGAACCTCCCCAAAACTCGATCGCACCCTCTCCAAAACTCGATCGAACCCTATAACCTCGATCGTTCTTTAGTTATAATACTTGAATAAATTTGACAATAAATTCAATTAATGACAGAAATAAACGCTAATTATGATGAACCTTGGAAGGAGGCGATCGGAGATTACTTCGATCGATTTCTCGACTTCTTTTTTCCAGAAGTATATAATCTCATTGACTGGTTAAAACCAGTAACATCTTTAGATAAAGAATTACAGAAAATTACTGCCGATTCCGATGATAGTAAAAGATTGGTGGATAAACTGTTTCAAGTATGTTTGAAAGATAAACAAGAAGTGTGGATTTTAGTTCATATCGAAGTCCAAAGTCAGTATGACACAGACTTCAATCAACGAATGTTTATTTACCATTATCGTAGCTTTGACTTGTATCGGAAACCAGTGATTAGTCTTGCTATACTAGGAGATGAAAAAGAAAAATGGCGACCATCCAATTATGGTTATGATTTAGGAGGATGTAAATTAAAGCTAGATTTTCCCACAATTAAACTATTAGATTATCAAAAAAAATGGGCAGAATTAGAAATAAATTTAAACCCTTTTGCCATGATGATAATGGCACACTTAAAAACCAAAGCAACCACCAGTAATTTAACAGAAAGAGAACAATGGAAATGGTATCTAATCAGGAGTTTATACGATAAAAAATACAGTAAATTAGAAATAGTAAAACTGTTTAAATTTATCGACAGCATGATGACTTTACCGCCATTGTTGCAACAAAGTTTGAATCAAAAAGTTATTAAATACGAGGAGGAAAAAGTTATGCCCTTAGTTAGCCCTTTTGAAAGAATGGCGGAAGAAAGAGGTTTAGAAAAAGGTTTACAAGAAGGTTTACAGCAAAGGATCGATCGAGATAAGGAATTAATTATTCGTTTAATTCACAGAAAATTAGGAGTAATTAATGAAGATTTACAAACTCAAGTAAAAGCTCTAAATATTGATGATTTAGAAACCTTAGCTGAGGATTTATTTGATATGGATTCTGTGGAAAATTTACAACAATGGTTAAGTAAGTTCTAATTTTTATCTCTAAAAAAAATCAGTAGCTTGAAAGATAGCTACTTTCAGTAGTTCGAAAAACAGATTTTAGAAATCACTTACTTTTTTCCTTGAGTTAATTTTAATTCTAGGGGAATATCAAGGTCTAATTCTTCCAGTAGTTTTTTTTGACCAAAAACTTCATCAGGTGTGCCTTGTAGAGCGATTTTACCCTTATCCATGACGAAAATCCAGTCTGCCCAACCGTAGATAAAATCGAGATCGTGAGTAGCTAATAAAATAGTTGTACCTTCGATCGAGATTTGTTGTAAGTGTTTAATTAATTCCTTTCTTTGTTTCGGATCGAGGTATGCTGTAGGTTCATCTAATAATAATATCTTAGGTTTAAGAATCATCACATCGGCGATGGCAAGGCGTTTTTTTTGTCCTAAACTGAGATAATTAACGGGAAAATGAGCTAATTCTTCTAAATTAAAATCTTTTAAGGTGTTAGCTACTCTCACAGAAATTTCTGCGTCAGGGATTCCTAAATTACATAAACCATAGGATAAATCTTCTTCAACGGTAGTCGCTACTAACTGTTGTTCTGGGTCTTGAAATACTAAGCCTACTTGTTGATACCACTGTTTAAAAAACTTTCGATCGATCCCATGATAATTATACTTTAAAGGTTGACCACCACAGCGAATCACTCCATGACTAGGACGATATAAACCATTAGCCAATCGTAAAAAAGTCGTTTTACCTGAGCCATTATTACCGATTAAGCCGTAACGTTTGCCTTCTTTTAACTCTAAAGAAAGGTTATTAATAGTTGGTTTTTGACTACAGGGATAAGTGTAAAATACTTGGTCAAATTCTATCATTTAATTATAAAGATAAAGAGGGTAAAAATGTTACTAAGGGGGGAAAAATAATGATTAATAATAATACTAATAACTGTAATAAAATAAAAGGAATTACGCCTTTATAAATATCGATCGTTTTTATCTCAGGGGGAGCAACTCCTCGTAAATAAAATAAAGCAAAACCAAAGGGGGGAGTTAAAAAAGATGTCTGTAAATTAGCCCCTAAAATCACCCCATACCATAATAAATCTATGCCTAAAATCTTCGCTACAGGGGCAAAAATAGGTATAACAATAAAGGCTATTTCAAAAAAATCAATAAAAAACCCTAAAATAAAAATAACCAACATATTAATAGCTAAAAAACCCCATTTTCCTCCGGGTAAATTAACTAATAATTCTTCCATAAATCGATCGCCCTCAATACCCCTAAATACTAAACTAAATGCCGTTGAACCGAGTAAAATAAACATAACCATCGATGTAATTCTCATGGTGGATTCACAGGCTTTTTTTAGGGCATCCCACGTTAAATGTTTATTAAAATAAGCTAAAATCATCGCCCCTAACGATCCGATCGCACCTGCTTCCGTAGGTGTTGCGACTCCAAAAAAGATACTCCCCAACACCAAAGCAATGAGAATCAAAGGGGGAATCATCGCTTGATAAACCCTAACCCATAAAGCCTTACTCCCAATATTTCTAACTTCCAAAGGTAACGCAGGGGCAGTGTCAGGGCGAATCCATGCTACAATCAACACATGAACAGCAAAAGCACCAGCCATCATCAATCCGGGGATAAGTGAGCCGATAAACAAATCCCCTACAGGAGCGCCTAATTGATCAGCTAATACTACTAAAACCACACTAGGAGGTATAATTTGCCCTAAAGTGCCACTAGCGGCGATAACTCCCGTTGCTAACTGTTTGTTATAGCCATAGCGAAGCATGATAGGTAAAGAAATCAACCCCATTGCAACGACTGTCGCCGCCACAACTCCCGTCGTTGCAGCCAATAATGCACCTACCACCACCACCGCTAAAGCCAAACCGCCTCTGATTCTGCCGAATAAAATGCCCATAGTTTCCAGCAATTTTTCCGCAATGCCCGTAATTTCCAACATTGACCCTAAAAAGATAAAATAGGGAATAGCTAAAAGAGTATAGTTAGACATAATGCCAAAAATACGGGAGGGCATGGCACTAAAAAAAACAGGATCAAAAACCCCTAAAATTGAGCCAATAATAGCAAAAATCAGCGCCACTCCCCCAAGGGAAAAAGCAACGGGATAGCCAAAGGATAAAAATAATAATGCCCCCGCAAACATTAATAATCCTAGCCAATCATACATAATCAATAGGGAATTAGGAAGAGCGAATGAATAATAATAAGTATCACTAAAATAGAATTTAATTCCTATAGTCCTCTTATCTTATCGTCTTATATTGACCTATTTATATCTGAGAGTAAATTAAATCACCAGAATATCAGTATGAGTCATGTTTAATGCCGTACTGAGTGTTGCTATTCTCACGGCTGGATTAACACCATTTCCGTCTATATCGAAGAATAACCCTCCATTATTGGTATTATAGAAGAAACGATGATCAGGACTACTCGCCGAAGAGCTAAAGAAGAATTACTCATTAGTTTAAAAGAGGCTGTAACAGATATTATTGAGCTTCGTCGTCAACAAGCTAGAAGAGAAATGACAAATGACTATGAAGAAGTTTTATTGGCAATATCAAAAGAAGTGAATTAATCCGTTATCTTTCTAAAAATGATTGTGAATTATTAAGAGAAGGTTCTCGTCACTCTATTTGGGAAAACAAAAAAATGGGCAATATGACAGCTATTCCCAGACATAGTGAAATCAAAGAATTAATGGTTAAAAAAATATGTAAAGACCTTGATATACAATATCCTTAGGTAAGGGGAATACTAAAACGAAATGTTGTACCTTCATGGAGTTTGCTTTCTACTTCTATCTGTCCGTTTTGTAATTCTACTAATTTCTTGACGATCGCCAACCCAATACCACTACCTCCAGAATAGCTCGATCGAGATCGATCGGCACGCCAAAATCTCTCAAAAACATGGGGTAAATCTTCCTCTGCAATGCCTAACCCCGTATCAATGATGTAAATCCATAGATAAGGTGATTTTACTTCGGTTTTCAAGGTTATACTACCTGTTTCTGTATAACGAATGGCGTTACCGATAAGATTTACTAAAATTTGTTGAGTTCGATCGAGATCACCCATAATAAAAGGTAAAGTAGAAGGACAATCAAGAGTTAAAATAGGGCCATCCTCCAAAAGTTGATCCGAAAATCGCTCCACTAAAGACTCTAAAAGAGGACGTATATCAAAGGATTTTAAATCAATAGAGAGATAACCTGCTTCCGCTTGAGATAATTCCTGTAAATCTCTGGTTAAACGTTCTAACCTCCTCGTTTCTCCGACTAAACTTAAATATAACTCTGGAGTGCCTTCAATATCTCCTGAGGCTAATTCTTCTAAATATCCCCTTACCACCGTTAAAGGAGTGCGCAATTCATGGGTTAAGTCACTGACTAAATCTCGGCGCCGTTTTTCCACATCTTCCAAACTACTAGCCATGCGATTAAAACTCACACTGAGTTGATTTAACTCAGGGATTTCACTATCAGGCATTCTTTCTAACCAATCCCCTGCCGCAAAATGTTGGGTTATATCCTTCATCTTGTCGAGGGGTTGCATAATTTTTTGACTGACATAATAGCTTAAATACCCCGCCGCTCCTGCTCCTACAACTAATGACCAAAATGTACTACGATTCCAAGCAGTCTCAAACCCTTCTATTAAGTAGGTTTTAGCCGATCGAACCGTCATAAATCCTTTCTTCTCTAATTGTTCCAAACGAAATACAAAAAACTGAGGAGAGGAAAATTTAGCGATAAAAACAAACGTACCTAATCCCACCATCATCACCGCTAAATGGGAGAGAAAAAGTCTTGTACCTAATGTTAATTTTTTACTCACAAGCTATAGTTAATCGAGAATACCGAAAAGAGTAGTAATTGTATCGATATTTAATTTTTGAATAAATGAGAATAATCAACTACCTTACCAGTTTTTAACATTTCATCGGTTAATGCTGGTATATCAGTATAATCAATGTCGTCATCATTTTTATACTTTTCCCGAAGTTGATCTGCCCTTTCCTTACTCATTATTTTTGTCTTTTTGCCGACTGTTTTCATATCTTTTTTTCTCTTTTTTATTTGCAAATCTAGTTGAGATTATTCTTATCTTACCATTACGAAAAGTATAAACCACCGTCAGAAATAAGTTTTCTCTGTTTTTACCTGTGGCAATATACCTTACTTCACCGTAGTCTTGTCGATTATCTACATATTCAATAATCGGACTCAGAAAAATTTCTCTAGCTTCATCAAAACTGATACTATGCTTATCCTGATTCTTGTTATCTTTTTCGTCATCCCATTCAAAATTATCATCTTCCATAAAATAAATTTTAATGATTACATTTATATAAATTAAATAATTTTTATCTTCCCTTTTTACTAAGCTAAGACACTTCTTAGCTTATTCTCAACTCGATTAATTCCTCATTCATTCAATTAATAGTCGATCGATCACATGAGCAACTCCATCATTTTCTACGTCTTGGGTGACAGTGGAGGTAATATCTTTGACTTCTTGGGGTGCGTCTCCCATAGCGACACTAAAACCAGCATATTTTAACATAGTTAAATCATTAAAATTATCACCAATAGTCATAATTTCTGCCCTAGAATATCCTAATATTTTCTCTGTTAAATACTGCACCGCCATACCTTTATTCACCCCAGTATCGGTGACTTCCAGATAAATGGGGTTAGACTGAGTTAAAAATACTTCTTCTTCATGATAGATGTTTTTTAATTCTGTTAACATTTGAGTAATTAAATCAGAATCTAGGCTTGATGCTAAAATTTTTGTGGGATTTTCTTGCAAAAGACTATTAAAATTTTCTACTAAATTAGCAGGAGTTCCAGATCGATCGACATAATATTCAGTATTTTTAGTTATTTTTTCTACATATAATTTATCATCAAAATAAAGATGAATTTCTATATCATGTTCTATTTGTTTATCCTTAAAATAAGAGATTATTTCTTTAGCGATATTGTGATTAACCGGCTTATGTAATAATATTTCTGAAGTCTCAGGATTCTGTATCCAAGCACCATTATAGCCAATAATAGGTAAGTTAGCCTCTATTTCTTCATGAAATCTTAAAGCTGAACTATACATTCTTCCTGTGGCTAATCCGACTTTTATGCCCCTATTTTTTACTTGATTAATGGCTTTTTTAACTCGATCGTTCACATGATTAGACTTACCTGAAATTGTACCGTCAATGTCTAAAATTAATACTTTAATATTTTTCATTTTATTTTATATTAATAGTTATTTTTTTATAGAATAGTCATTTTTTGAAGAGATTGCTTCGTTACCTCGCAATGACATTTTTATTAGTTTGTAGTAAGGATTTTAACCCTTCTTAAACCAAATATGGTCGAAGTCTATTATATGAGTTACTGAGTCTAAAAGATTATTTTTTACATAAATGGCTGAGGATTGCTATAATTTATTCAAGAATCATTAAGAAATATTACCAATGAGTAACCCCCTAAACGAAGCATTTATTTTTGGAAAAGCCTTTGCCGAAGTTTTTACCGAAAAGGTTGAGGATAGTTTAACAAATCTTCTCAGTGATATTGGTAAGTTTGACACTGAAACTAGGGAAAGATTAAAGGAATTTGCCCAAGAAGTCAAAAACAGGGCGGAAGCGACTAAACAAAGTTCTTCTAATCCTAATACTACCATTACTGTGGAAGCTGACAGTTCGATCGATCTACAGGAGTTATTAGACGAGTTACGTTCAGAAATTGCTCGTTTAAAAGCAGAATTGAACAATTATCGCCAAAAACAACCATAGTAATGGAGAATGGATAATTGAAAATTGAGAATTATCCAGTATCTATATCTACTATCGGATATTAGGCGAATTGTTGACTTAAAGCGACAGGATTATGCACAGTAATTTTTTTCTTGGTAATAGAAATCATGCCGTCTTGTCTTAATTCTCCCAGTAATCTTGTAACTGTCACCCGTGTTGAACCAATGGCTTCGGCGATGGCTTGATGAGATAACTTGAGATCGATCGTGATACCATTAAGGCTAGGAATACCAAAATCTCGACATAGTATCAACAAGAAACTAACCAAACGGGAAGCCATATCACGATGTGCAAGGGTTTCAATCATTAATTCTGTTTGTAAAATACGAGACGACAGCCCCTGCAACATCAGTCGTGATAATTCAGGATTATCTCTTAACGATCGTTGAAAATGCTCAATGGGTGCTGATAATAATTCTACAGGAGTGAAAGCCACCGCATGATAAAATCGATCGGACTTTTGTCCTGTAATTAAGGAGAGTACGCCAAAAATACTATTTTCTCTCAGTAAAGCAACAGTAATTTCTTCCCCAGCTTCATACACTCGTGACAATTTGACAGCACCCTTCATTAAAAAATATACCCTTTCGGCGGGATCTCCAGGGAAAAAAATCGTTTTACCACGCTCAAATCTTTCTATCACAGGAGTATAAATTCCTGCACCAATTTGACGAAATACGGACGCTAAAGGTTGCTCTTGAGTTGATACTGATTGCATAGGGGATAGTTACTGAATAATATTTAAGGTTCGATCGTACAAAGGACACTTTTTATAAGAAGATAAGTAATTGTAAACTAGATAACTATCAATAACGTAATTAGTTTAATCAATTACTGTCAGATATTACAGAAAATTAAAGAAAAAATCAAGAATATGTTAGATTTAACAAACAAAAATGCCCTTGTCACTGGTATTGCTAATAATAAATCGATCGCATGGGGTATCGCTCAACAACTACATAAAGCAGGAGCAAATATTGGAGTCACCTACCTCCCCGATGAAAAAGGAAGATTTGAGAAAAAAGTAGGAGAATTAGTTGCCCCCTTAAACCCTAGTGTTTTTCTACCCTGTAACGTACAAGATGATGCTCAAATTGATGAAACCTTTGCTCAAATCAAAGAAAAATGGGGACATATTGATATTTTAATTCACTGTTTAGCTTTTGCTCAAAAAGACGACTTAGCAGGAGATTTTAGTAACACTTCCCGTGATGGTTTTAAAACCGCCCTCGATATTAGTGCCTATTCTCTCACCCGTTTAGTACAATCCGCTAAACCCATAATGGCTTCTGGTGGTAGTGTTTTAACTCTAAGTTATTTAGGAGGAGTTAAAGTTATTCCCAACTATAACGTTATGGGTATTGCTAAATCTGCCTTAGAAATGAGTGTGCGTTATCTTGCCTCAGAATTGGGTAGTCAAAATGTAAGAGTCAACGCTATATCTGCTGGTCCTATTCGTACCCTTGCATCTTCAGCCGTTGGGGGAATTTTAGACATGATTCACCATGTAGAAGCCGTTGCACCGTTAAAACGTACAGTAACTCAAATAGAAGTGGGCAACACCGCCGCCTTTTTGTGCAGTGATTTAGCCAGTGGTATTACAGGACAAATTATTTATGTCGATGCAGGTTATGAAATTATGGGCATGACTCAGGGATAATACCTCAGTGAACCATAAAGAAAATGATGAAAACTAGACAGGTGGACAGGTGGACAAGTGGACAGGGAGAAAAATTCTTAATATTTGATGTACTTTTGAGAGAATTTTATTCATTCACAAAAAATATAATCTTCCTGTCTGCCTGTCTGCCTGTCTTCCAAGTCAGCCCTCATCTATCCTTATTGATTTTTTATGTTCAATTCTTTGATCGAATTATATAATCTTCTGAAAATTACACCTGAAACCTGCCCTTATCAGACATTCTTGCATCGAACTGAGGTGAACTCAGGTTAAAATGAAAGACTCTGATAGACTAGATTATTTATGCAGTTAACAAACCACTATGTTGAAGTAAAGGTTTCGTGTCGGGTTGTCTGCCTCGAAATTGAGTGAAAATTTCCATGGGCGATCGACTTCCTCCTAATGCTAAAATAGTGTCTCGGAAACGTTTGCCCACTTCAATAATAGCGTTTTCGTTTTCTAAACCTACTTCTTCAAAAGCAGAAAAAGCATCGGCACTAAGCACCTCCGCCCATTTATAACTGTAGTAACCTGCGGAATAACCTCCAGCAAAAATATGTCCAAAACTACACAAAAACTCATCCTCTGGTAAAGGTGGTATTACTGTAGTTGTTTTGGCAATTCGATCGCGCACTTGGTGAGGAGTTTCACCACTATTAGGGTTATAACGGGAATGCAACTCTAAATCGAGGAGGCTAAAAGATAATTGACGCAACATACCAGAACCACTCATGTAATTTTTAGAGGCTAACAATTTTTCGTAATAGTGATAAGGTAAAGTTTCCCCCGTCTCATAATGTTTTGCCATACCAAAGAGGGTATTTTTTTCTAAACACCAATTTTCCATAAACTGACTAGGCAACTCCACCGCATCCCATTCCACATTATTGATACCAGAAGCGCCAATATAGTCAATTTTAGTCAACATATGTTGTAAACCATGACCAAATTCATGGAATAAAGTCTCAACTTCTCCAAAAGTCATCAAACTAGGTTTGTCATCAATAGGAGGAGTTTGATTACAGGTAAGATAGGCAACGGGAAGACGGGTGATAACCTTGCCATTTGCCTCAAATTTTGCCCTACCTAAACAGTCATCCATCCACGCGCCACCTCTTTTTTCCGAAGGGCGCGAATAGGCATCAAGATAAAAATGGGCAATAACCTCATTATTTTCATCGGCAACTTGAAAATATCGAACATCCTCATGCCAAACAGGCGCTTCTCCATCAGCAGGAGTAATTTTAATACCAAAAATCCGTTTTGCTAAACCAAATAAACCCTCTAAAACTTCATTTAAAGGAAAATAAGGGCGTAATTCTTCTTCTGTGAAATTAAACTTAGTTTCCCTCTGTTTTTCTGCCCAATAACTCACATCCCAAGGATTTAAGTTATCAACTTGAGCAAATTCTTTTAACTCTTTTAACTCTTGTTGCGCAGCAGTATAACTGACAACTCGCAATTCTTCCAAGAGTTTTTCCACGGTTTCCACACTATCCGCCATTTTTTTGGCAAGGCTAACTTGGGCATAATTTTTATAGCCTAAAATGTGAGCTAATTCTTGTTTTAAGCTCAAAATCTTGATAATTAAGGGATTATTGTCAAATTCTCCGCTTCCAGCACGGGTTACATAAGCTCGATAAATTTTTTCTCTTAAATCCCCTCTCTTACTAAATTTTAAGAAAGGGCCAAAACTAGGATAATCTAAGGTTATCACCCAAGGACCATTTTCGGGAGTCGCATCTTCATCTCCCTCACTTCGGGCAGTTTGAGCGGATAAACTGAGTAAACTGGCGGGTAAGCCATCTATTTCTTCGGGAGTTGTTAGGCGTAATTTAAAGGCTTTGGTAGAATCAAGGACATTATTCGAGAATTTAGTCGATAATTCAGCTAATTCTAAGTAAATTTCGTTAAAACGCTCTTTTTTCTCTCCTTCTAAGGCAACTCCCGATAATTGAGCTTCTTTGATGGCAGATTCGATAATTCTTTGTTGCGCCGACTCGAAACTATGCCATTCGTCACTATTCCTAATCTTGACAAACCCTTCGTATAATGTCTTACTTTGAGTTAATTTGTTACTAAATTGTACTAACTGGGGTTGTACTGTTTCATAGGCTGTACGCAATTCTGGGCTATTTTTTACTCCCATGAGATGCCCAATGATTCCCCAACTCCAGCGCAGTCTTTCTTCAATATGATTTAAAGGCACAACTAAACCTTTCCATGTGGGTTTAAAATCGGCTTCTAAGTGCCTTAATTCTATGTCTAATTCCGTTAATAATTGTTCGATCGCTGGTACGATATGATTAGGCTCGATGTCTTTAAATGGAGGTAATCCTTCCCCGATTAATAACGGATTGCTTACGGTAGTCATTCTTAATTTCTCAATTTTCAATAGTTATTTTCTATAATATTCTAACGATTCAATCAATAAAAATTTAATCGATTTGCTCAAGCTATTGTAATTGTTAATACTAACTCCTAACTCCTAACTCCTAACTCCTCTCTCCTCCCTTTATAAAAATACTTTTTTAACAACCTCTCACTACCTATATTAAAGCCTGTAAAAGAGCTTGAAATTTCAGCTTAATTTCGATCAATTCTTGTTCAGGTTTTGAACCCTCAACTATTCCAGCACCCGCAAATAAACGGGCGTAATTACCTTTAATTAAAGCCGATCGAATCCCCACCACAAATTCACAATTTCCTTGCCTATTTAGCCATCCTATAGGGGCAGAATATAAGGCTCGATCGAACTTTTCTAAGGCTTGAATTTCTGTACAAGCTATATCTGTGGGAATACCAGCCACAGCAGGAGTTGGATGTAATTTTTCAATAATTTCTAAAGGGTTTAAATCAGTATTTATTTGAGCATTAATAGGAGTCCATAAATGTTGAATATTAGATAACTTTAATAATTTTAATGTAGATTTTCTCGGACTTAATCCCATAGTTAATAATTGATTAAAAATAAAATCACTAACTATTTGATGTTCCCTTTTTTCCTTCTCACTATCTAATAATTTATTGCCGATATAATTATCATCTTCCTCATTTTTTCCTCTGGGTGCAGAACCTGCTAAAGCATCACTAATTATGGTATTATCTTTAATAGAAAGTAGTCTTTCTGGACTTGCACCGATAAAATGTTCTTGGTTTTGATTGCTGATGGAAAATACATAACAATCAGGATAATTTTTTCTTAAATTATTCAAAGATTTAATAATATTAAAATTCTTATTAGTTTTTACTTCTAAACTATGGGCAACTACTATTTTTGTGAGTTTTTTCGTGTGAATTGCCTCTAATCCTAGATTCACTTTATCGATAAAAGATTGATATTGATCTTCTGCTAAACTATAATGTAAAGTATTTTTTTCTTCCGTAAAATTTTGATAACTAGAGATTATTTTTTGACTAAAATTATTATTTATATATTGTTTAATTAAATTGATATTTTCTGGGTTATTATAAGTGTTGATTGTTAAAGTATAAATATTATCTTTTTTTAGTAGTTGAATAGCAGGTAAAAATATTGTAGCGAGGGGGAAAGAATGAGAGAGATTATGATAAGAATTAAAAAAACTAAAGTAAGAAAAAAAATAAGCCTGATCATTAGCTAATTTTTGACGGGTTTCGGTGATAAACTTTTGACATAAAGAAAACCTATTATCATCTTCTTTTAGACTATGATTAATCGTCAAACTTTTTAAAGCACTAATAGCCACGATCGATTCTTGTTTTCGTTGATTTTCCCAATAGAAAGAAAGTTGATTTTCTTCCTTCATCACCGAGAAAAAAATCAGACTATCAAGAGGATCAATATTAAAAGAAAAAGAAATAATATCGGGATTTTGATGACTGTTATTAACGTTTTTTTGAGAAGATAAAAAAATTAATTCTTTTAAAATTTTAGTATAATCTAAAAGATGAAATTGAGAAGGAATTACGGGCATAAATAATAATAAATAGTGAATAGTGAATAGTTAATAACGACTTTTCTCTCTATAAAATTTATCATAATTCCAAGAGAATAATTGACAATCAACAATCAAAGATAGACAATGAGGAACTAACAATTATTCATTATTCATTAGACCTCTTGCACAATAAAAAGTAAAATCTGTATTTAGGGTGAAAAATGTTAATTTTTTAACTCATTACTTATTATTCATTACTCATTACTCGACTTCCGCAAGAAGTCTATTATCAATTCCCTAATCCCTATCATATCGAATTAGAGATCATGACTATAACCGAACAGGCAAAATCATCAAATATCAATACATCCCCTAGCAAAAATAAACTTTGGTTTGCCGCCATAAAACCTCCCATGTACACTGTCGCAGTTATTCCCATTGGTTTTGGCACGGCTTTAGCCTATGGTGAAACGGGAATATTTCATCTTAATATTTTCTTGACTTTCTTACTCTCAGGAATTTTCATTATTGCATGGTTAAATCTCAGTAACGATGTTTTTGACTCTGATACGGGAATAGACGTAAATAAAGCTCATTCAGTAGTAAATCTGACAGGAAATCGTAACCTAATCTTCTGGATTAGTATCGGCTTTTTATTATTGGGTTTAGGGGGAATTTTGTTAATAAATTATTGGCTCAAGGATTGGACTGTGTTATGGTTAATTATCGCTAGTTGTGCATTAGGTTACACTTATCAAGGACCTCCTTTTCGTTTTGGTTATTTAGGTTTAGGGGAAATAATCTGTTTTGTCACTTTTGGACCTATGGCGATCGCATCTGCTTATTATAGTCAAGCTCAATCTTTTTCAGCATCATCTCTTTGGGCATCAACTATCATTGGTATATCCACATCCATCATCCTTTTTTGTTCTCATTTTCATCAAGTTACCGATGACATTACCGCAGGAAAAAAATCTCCCATAGTCAGATTAGGCACAGATTTAGGAGCAAAAGTATTAATCATCTCAGTAATTTTGTTCTATAGTTTATGTGTTGTGTTAACCCTAATCAAAATACTTCCCGATAATGCTTTAATAGTAATGCTAAGTTTGCCCATTGCTTATCAATTAATCAACCATGTAAGGCAATATCATGATCAACCAGAAAAAGTAAAAAATAGCAAATTTATCGCTGTAAATCTACATTTTTTTAGTGGTTTATTATTGTGTTTGGGTTTAATTTAGCGATATTAAGACTTAGATATTTGTAACAAAAAGAATTAAGAGATTGCTACACCTACGGGAACGTGCCTTGCAATGACAAAATATGCTTATCTTGGCGTAAATCCGATATATTCCTTTTTTACAAAAATAAATAACTATTTTAAAATTACTAATTATATATATCAATTTTTATGGCAAAATCAGAACAAAAACGTACCTTTTTATTAGAATTTGAAAAACCCCTAGTGGAATTACAAACTAGAATTAATCAAATTCGGGAGTTAGCTGAAAAAAATCAAGTGGACGTTTCCGAGCAGTTAAAGGAATTGGAAGATAGAGCCGAGCAACTACGCAAAGAAATTTACAGCACTCTCACCCCTTCCCAAAAATTACAAATAGCGCGGCATCCCCGTCGCCCTTCCACCCTTGATTATATTCAAGCGATGACCGATGAATGGTTTGAATTACACGGCGATCGAAGGGGTTATGATGATCCAGCCCTAATTGGCGGAATTGCCCGTTTAAATGGACGTGCAGTAGTGATTATAGGACATCAAAAAGGACGAGACACAAAAGACAACGTAGCTCGTAATTTTGGTATGGCTTCCCCCGGCGGTTATCGTAAAGCCATGCGTTTAATGGAGCATGCTAACCGTTTTTCTATGCCCATTATCACCTTTATTGATACTCCGGGGGCTTATGCAGGAGTCGAGGCGGAAAAATTAGGACAAGGGGAAGCCATCGCCTATAATTTAAGGGAAATGTTCAGCTTAGATGTTCCCATTGTTACTACTGTAATCGGTGAAGGCGGTTCTGGAGGTGCTTTAGGCATTGGAGTTGCCGAAAAGTTGATGATGTTTGAACACTCTGTTTACACTGTAGCGAGTCCTGAAGCCTGTGCCGCTATCCTTTGGAAAGATGCGAAAAAATCGGAACAAGCGGCCATCGCACTGAAAATTACGGCTAAAGATTTGAAGGAATTGGGTATAATCGATCGTATATTACCCGAACCTCCCGGATGCGCTCATTCCGATCCCCTTGCCACTGCATCTATACTGAAACAAGGTATTTTAGATAATTTAGAATATTTAGACAACCTTTCGATCGAACAAAGAAAAGAATTGAGGTATCAAAAATTCCGTAATTTAGGGGTATTCTTAGAAAATTCTTAATTATCATTCTTCCTATCTCCTGTCTCCTAACTCCTATCTCCCTAATCGATTGACTATGAGGCAACCTCTAATTATGAGTATTGATAATGATGTTTTTCTTGAATTAAATCATGAATTAATTAAACCTTTACACAACGTTGATGATTTAGAATTGTGGATATTATGGCAAAAATATCCCCAACAGTCACGCTATTTAATTATGTTGTTTTTTCGTTATGCCGATTTTCCTCAAAAAGTAGCTAAAAATTTCCATAATCTTGAGCTTTCTTTACCCTATTTAGAGAATTTATGGTTTTTTATGTTCGATCGACTTTTAAACTACAATCTTGAAAAAAAATCTCTCTTATCAGAAATTATCACCCAATTAGTTAACGAATTTTTGACAGCAGAAAAAATTATCGTAACTTCTACCAACAAAAGTGATGAGCATTTAGAAATCAGATTTTTCCCTTTAAAATATTACCTTCAAAAAAATCTTGATAAGCTATCCAATATTGAAAGAATAATTTTGTTAACTAAAGATAAATTTAATTGGGAAAATGAAAAAATCTTAGACTATTTACAACAACAAAAACAAACCATAACCTTAGCTGAAATTAAAGCCTATTATACCCAAGCCCATTCTCGATTACTCAATTTTTTACCTATCGATATTGTGAGTATTTATTTGTAAAAGTAAGAAGGCAACAGGCAACAAATATTGTAATTGATTTTAATTATTAATTTCTCTTTGAAAATCTCTTAAATTACGTCCGATTATAACTAATTTTGT
Organism: Geminocystis herdmanii PCC 6308; assembly: GCF_000332235.1. Classification (NCBI taxonomy): domain Bacteria; kingdom Bacillati; phylum Cyanobacteriota; class Cyanophyceae; order Chroococcales; family Geminocystaceae; genus Geminocystis; species Geminocystis herdmanii. The sequence goes on from NZ_CM001775.1 coordinate 1,549,681, forward strand.
GGCTCTTTTTTCTTCGGGTTTCCAAAGTCGATCGAAAAATGTTTCAAATCGATCGCCTACTCCTTGTAATACCATCCGCATTGGTTTATCAGTCACATTAACAAAACCCTTGATACGATAAATCTCAGATTTTTCCACAAAACTGCGTAATGTAGAGAGTAATTCTTGGGGATTAACGGAGTTTTCGATGAATAATTCTCTTGACTCAATATCATCATCGTGATCATGATCTTCCTCTGTGTCATGATGGGAGGGACGATTAGATAAATCATCCTCTACCATAGCGTTAAAACCTAATAAAATATTCGAGTTAATCTCCCCTTGATGACAAGGAATAACTTTAATTCCCGTGCGTAATTCTGTTTCTAACCAATCCTTGACGGTGGTTAATTCTTTATCTTCTAGTAAGTCTGTTTTTGTTAATAAGACTAAATCAGCACAAGCTAATTGATCTTCAAATAATTCCTCGATCGAACTTTCATGATCTAAACTAGGATCATTGGCTCTTTGGGTTTCTAAAGCCTGTAAATCTCCCACTAATTTCCCTTTAGCCAAAGCGTCAGCATCCACCACGGTAATAACTCCATCTACAGTGGCATGGTTGCGAATTTCTTGCCATTTAAAAGCCTGTATCAATGGTTTTGGTAATGCTAATCCTGATGTTTCAATGACGATCGAATCTATCTTATCCTTTTTGGTCAACAATTCCTGCATAGTAGGATAAAATTCTTCTTGTACAGTACAGCAAAGACAACCGTTAGTTAACTCAATAATATTCGTGCTTTCCATACCGTCATCATCACACACTTGACAACTGCGTAACAAATCCCCGTCAATACCAACCTCTCCAAATTCATTGACAATCACAGCGATTCTTCTACCCTCATTATTTTGTAATAGGTGACGCAATAGGGTAGTTTTTCCAGCGCCGAGAAAACCAGTGATAACAGTAACGGGGATTTTGTGCATAAAAAGGTGTTAGGGTGTTAGGGTGTTAGGGGGTTAGGGGGTTGGGATGTTAATCAACGACACGCCGTGTAATAAATTACACGTCTAATAGTTATCGTTCAATAAATTGAACTTTTTTCTTCATTATTAGTTGTTAATTATTCATTGTTAATTATTCATTGTTAATTGTTAATTATTCATTATTCATGGTCAACTGTCAACAGTGACAGTGATTGTTATACTATTCTCTAATGAATATGTTAACTTTTAGGCTTCATTAAAATAATGACAAATACAGAAGATAAAGATTATACCAAAGTAGAACTCGATCGAGATGACAAAGGCTCAAAAGCTAGGCAACTATTAGGCATGAAAGGGGCAACCCAAGCCAAAAACATCTGGCAAATTAGGCTTCAGTTGATGAAACCTATTACATGGATTCCCTTGATTTGGGGGGTTGTGTGTGGTGCGGCTTCCTCTGGAGGTTATGTGTGGGGTTGGGAAGATTTCTTGATGGCGTTAACTTGTATGTTGATGTCAGGTCCTCTGTTAGCGGGTTATACTCAAACTATCAACGATTTTTACGATCGAGATATAGATGCAATCAACGAGCCATATCGCCCCATTCCATCGGGGATTATCTCCATTCCCCAAGTAGTAACCCAAATTCTCGTTTTACTATTTGCCGGTATCGGTGTCGCCTACGGTTTAGATGTGTGGGCAAATCATGAATTCCCCATATTAACCTGTTTAGCTGTGGGAGGATCATTTATTTCCTATATTTATTCTGCACCTCCTCTTAAACTCAAGAAAAATGGTTGGTTAGGTAACTATGCACTCGGTTCGAGTTATATTGCACTACCTTGGTGGGCTGGTCATGCTCTATTCGGTGAGTTAAACTGGACGATCGTAATTCTCACCTTAATCTATAGTATGGCAGGATTAGGCATCGCAGTGGTAAATGATTTCAAAAGTGTTGAGGGCGATCAAGAATTAGGGTTAAAATCCTTACCCGTAATGTTTGGAGTAACCACTGCCGCTTGGATTTGCGTAATTATGATCGATGTGTTTCAAATTGGCATGGGAGCATATTTAATTTCTATTCATCAAAATCTTTATGCCACCATTCTCTTATTGTTAGTTATACCACAAATAACTTTCCAAGATATGTACTTTTTAAGAGACCCATTAAAAAATGATGTCAAATATCAAGCCAGTGCGCAACCCTTTCTCGTATTGGGAATGTTAGTCATGGGGTTAGCCTTGGGGCATTCTGTCATGTAAGTAAGGTTGTCTCATCGTTTTCTGATGAGGGTAGGTGTTAGGTAGGTTTTAGATAAAATCTTGAGTTTAATTACTCGATCGAAGGGGGAGAAAAGTTATACTAGGAAGGTTAAGCTAAATTTTATGATTAATTGTTATCCAAACTATGATCGAGCAAAAACGTCGTTATAATATTACTACCTTTGGCTGTCAGATGAACAAAGCAGATTCTGAGCGCATGGCAGGTATATTAGAAAATATGGGTTTTGAGTTTACCGAAGACCCAAATAATGCTAATCTGATTGTTTATAATACCTGTACCATCAGAGATAACGCCGAACAAAAAGTTTATTCTTACTTGGGCAGACAGGCAAAACGGAAGCAAAATGAACCAGACTTAACTCTTGTTGTCGCTGGTTGTGTTGCCCAACAGGAAGGAGAAATGTTATTAAGACGTGTTCCTGAGTTAGACTTAGTTATGGGACCACAACACGCTAATCGTTTAGATAGTTTATTAGATCAGGTGTTCGCTGGTAATCAGGTTGTCGCTACTGAGCCGATCCACATTTACGAAGATATTACCAAGCCTCGCCGTGAAAGTAACGTTTCGGCATGGGTAAATATTATTTATGGTTGTAACGAGAGATGTAGCTATTGCGTTGTCCCTAGTGTTAGGGGTGTAGAACAATCCCGCACTCCTGAGTCGATTAAAGCGGAAATTGAAGATATTGCTCGTCAAGGTTTTAAGGAAGTCACTTTATTAGGTCAAAATATCGATGCTTACGGTCGTGATTTACCCGGTACAACGGAAACGGGGCGACATTTACACACTTTAACGGATTTACTCTATTATATCCATGATGTGGAAGGGATCGATCGAATCCGTTTTGCTACCTCTCACCCCCGTTATTTTACCGAGCGCTTAATCAAGGCTTGTCACGAATTACCGAAGGTATGCGAACATTTCCATATTCCCTTTCAGTCGGGAGATAATGAGATATTAAAAGCCATGAAACGAGGCTATACCCATGAGCGTTATCGTGATATTATCAGCAAGATTCGCCATTATATGCCCCATGCCTCCATTAGTGCCGATGCCATCGTCGGTTTTCCGGGAGAGACAGAAGAACAGTTCCAGAATACCTTAAATTTGGTGGATGACATCGGTTTTGATCAACTTAACACGGCGGCTTATTCTCCCCGCCCCAATACTCCTGCCGCTTTATGGGATAATCAAATTAGCGAAGAAGAAAAGAGCGATCGACTTCAAAGGTTAAATCATTTAGTGGGAGTAAAAGCAGCAGAAAGGTCTCAAAGATACTTAAATAGAGTAGAACAAGTATTAGTAGAAGATATTAACCCTAAAGATACCACCCAAGTAGTGGGAAGAACTGACGGCAATCGTTTAACCTTCTTTAAGGGAGATTTAACGGAGTTAAAGGGTAAAATTGTGCCTGTGAAAATCACAGAAGTTCGCCCCTTTAGCCTTACGGGAGAAATGTTGTCTTTAGTTACTGCTTAACAAACCTAAAAAGTTTTAACAATTAATTATAGGTAACAAAATTTCCCCCTTTATTTAAGGGGGGTTAGGGGGGATCAAATTCTCACAACTCATAACTAACTGCTATAAAGAGAATTAAATTTAATACATCATTGCGAAGAATCAATTCGGCTAATGTTTAAATCAATTCTATCTCCTATCTCCTATCTCCTATCTCCTATTTTCTGATTCATTTGCTAATTCATTCCTCGTCAAGTTAACATATACCTGAGTACATCATTTAATGTCATAGTAAAATCCCTTGTCTTCTCGATTATCCATTTGTATCTTTGTTCCCGTAGTACAAATTGTTCACTCTTTAACCCAGTTACTGAGTGGCGATGGGAAGTTGTCTCTGTGCGATCGTTATCATTTACATATCCTCAATTCTGTGGCAGAATTAAAACAATTTGTCATAGATAATAAAGAAAAATTAGACTGTTTGATCATCTTCAATGATGAGGTGAGCATTCCTCTAATTAAAGAATTTTATGATGTGGGTTTAATTTTACCAGTAGTTATTATTGAGCCTGATGATTTGGATTTATCCAGAGAGTCTATCACCATCGATTCAGAAGTAAAATTAAACAATGATTTTTCTGGGGATTCTCATAGTCTTGAGCATCTTTATCATAGTGCGGAAGTGCGTATTCGATTAAGAGAGTTAGGCAATATTATCAGCTATATTGACAGATCGATCGCGCAATTTTTACATTTAGCACCTAGTTGTTCCATTCTGGAAAATCCTCAAAATACCTCTAAACAAATAGAGCAAAAACAAAATTTTTTATTATTACAACAAAGAAGATTAGCTGAAAAACTAAAGGAAAGATTAGGATATTTAGGGGTTTATTATAATCGAAATCCTAATTATTTTTATCGCTATTTATCTCAAACAGAAAAACAGGAATTAATCGAACAATTAAGCCTTGCCTATAGAGAAATTATTTTAAATTATTTTAATCAAGAAAGTGAGGTAAATCAAGAGATTGATCAGTTTGTGAATCAAGCATTTTTTGCTGATTTATCTGTATCTCAAATTCTCGAAATTCACATGGAATTAATGGATGAATTTGCACAGAAATTAAAATTAGAGGGAAGAAATGAAGATATATTACTGGATTATCGATTGGCTTTAATTGATATTATTGCTCATTTATGCGAAATGTATCGCCGTTCTATTCCTAAAGAAGAATTGCCTTTTGAAGTATTATTTCCAGTAGATTAAATTAACAAATAATTATAAAATATAAAACATAATAAATAAGTATAAAAACTATTGATATGAGTCCCCTTAAAAAAACTTATGTTCTCAAGCTATATGTAGCGGGGAATACTCCTAATTCTGTTAGGGCTTTAAAAACCTTAAAAAATATCCTTGAAGAAGAATTTAAAGGGGTATATGCCCTAAAAGTTATTGATGTTTTAAAGAATCCTCAATTAGCGGAGGAAGATAAAATTTTAGCGACTCCGACTCTCTCGAAAGTGTTACCGCCTCCCGTGCGCAAAATTATTGGGGATTTGTCCGATCGAGAAAAAGTCTTAATTGGTTTAGACTTATTATATGAGGAAATTAGAGATCGAGAATAATTTTTTAATAACATTTTTTAACATCATTAAAACAATTTTTTTAAACATACAATTTAATAATTTTAATTTAGGTAATGGATAAGATAAAAAAAGAAGAATTAAAAGCCAAAGGAGTCCAAAAAATTCGCACCATGATCGAAGGATTTGACGAGATTAGTCATGGTGGTTTACCTATTGGTAGAACAACTTTAGTTAGTGGTACATCGGGTACAGGAAAAACCCTTTTTGCTATCCAATTTTTATATCATGGTATCAAATATTTTGACTATCCGGGGTTGTTTATTACTTTTGAAGAATCCCCTAATGATATTATTCAAAATGCCTATAGTTTCGGTTGGGATTTACAAAGTTTAATCGATGAGGGTAAACTATTTATATTGGATGCTTCTCCCGATCCTGAAGGTCAAGAAGTAGTAGGTAATTTCGATTTATCGGCTTTAATTGAGCGTATCCAATATGCTGTTAAAAAATATCAAGCTAGGTTAGTTTCGATCGATTCTGTAACGGCAATATTTCAGCAGTATGATGCCGCTTCCGTTGTCAGACGGGAAATTTTTCGCCTCGTAGCTAGGTTAAAGTTACTAGGAGTAACCTCTGTAATGACGACCGAAAGACTAGAAGAATATGGACCTGTAGCACGATTTGGGGTGGAAGAATTTGTTTCCGATAACGTGGTAATTGTGCGCAACGTCTTAGAAGGTGAAAGAAGAAGACGTACAGCAGAAATTCTTAAATTACGAGGTACTACCCACATGAAGGGAGAATATCCCTTTACCATTACAGGGGATGGTATTAATATCTTTCCCCTTGGGGCGATGCAACTTACACAACGATCGTCTAACACTCGTAGTTCATCAGGGATTAAAATTCTCGATGAGATGTGCGGTGGGGGTTTCTTCAAGGATTCCATTATCTTGGCAACGGGCGCAACGGGTACGGGTAAAACCCTGTTAGTCAGCAAATTCTTAGAAGAAGGTTGTCGTCAAGGAGAAAAGGCGATTTTGTTTGCCTATGAAGAATCGAGGGCGCAACTATCCCGTAATGCTTCCTCTTGGGGTATCGATTTCGAGGAAATGGAAGAAAAAGGATTACTTAAGTTAATTTGTTCTTATCCTGAATCGGCGGGTTTAGAGGATCATTTACAAATGATTAAATCAGAAATCGCTGATTTTAAACCTAGTCGTATTGCGATCGACTCCTTGTCAGCATTAGCTAGGGGAGTTACTAATAATGCTTTCCGTCAATTTGTCATCGGTGTTACGGGCTATGCTAAACAGGAAGAAATTACAGGCTTTTTCACCAATACCACCGATCAATTTATGGGCGCACATTCCATTACCGAATCCCATATTTCCACCATTACCGACACTATTTTAATGTTGCAGTATGTAGAAATTAGGGGCGAAATGTCGAGGGCGATCAACGTATTCAAAATGCGAGGATCATGGCATGATAAAGGTATTAGGGAATATAGTATCAGTAAAGAAGGACCAAATATTAAAGATTCCTTCCGTAACTATGAGCGTATTATTAGCGGTTCACCTAGTCGCATTAGTATTGACGAAAAAAGTGAGTTATCTCGTATCGTTAAAAATGTCAAGGATAAAACCCTAGAATAATGGAGAATGGAGAATTGAGAATGGAGAATTGATGATCAATAATGGTGAGTTTATGAAGGAAAATGTAATTAAAAATAAATCTTTTGCTTTTGCCATTCGGATTGTTAAACTAGCTCAGTATCTTAGAGAAGATAAACAAGAATTTGTATTGTCTAAACAAATACTAAGAAGTGGTACTGCAATTGGTGCATTAGTGAGAGAATCGGAACACGCAGAAAGCAAAGCTGACTTTATTCATAAAATGAATATTGCCCTCAAAGAAGCAAATGAAACTCAATACTGGATTGATCTTTTATATCAAACTAACTATTTAAAAGAAAAAGCCTATAATTCCATCTTTAATGATAGCGAAGAATTAATAAAATTATTAGTAAGTATCATCAAAACCAGTAAACAAAACAAATAAAATAATTTCTTATTTTTCAATTCTCAATTCTGCATTCTCCATTTTCAATTCTTCTTTTGTTTGTTGTCTAAATAAATTACAATACAATTAAAACCTATTTTATTGAATATACTTTGACAACTACTCAATTATTTTTCCTCATCGGTATCTTTTTATTGACTAGCTTCATTGGTGTTGTTACTGGTAGTAACTCTTTGATTACTGTACCAGTGATGTTGGAATTTGGTATTTCTCCCGCTAGTGCGATCGCAACTAATATGTTTGCGTTAATATTTATGAGTGTTGGCGGTACAATTCCTTTTCTTAAAGGTGACATACTTAAACAAAGAAAAGATATACCTTTACTGTCAATCTTAACCGTTGTTGGCTCAATTTTAGGAGCGTTATTAGTTTTAATTATCCCTTCCGACACCATGCCGTTACTGATTTCTATTTTCATGATTGCGGTGTTAATTTTTTCCGTAATAAATCGCAATCAAGGGGTGGAAAAAAAAGAGAAACCCTCCCCTATTGCCACAAAAATTGGTTACGCTTTAACTTTTTTCTTAGGCATTTATGGAGGATTTTTTAGTGGTGGTTATGTTACCACTCTTACGGCTTCTTTTGTGGGTTTTTTAAATATGACTTTTGTGGAAGCGGTGGCAGTCACTAAAGTATTAAATATTTTTTCTTCCCTCATTGCTACTTTAATTTTTATGTCTCAAGGATTAGTTGATTATAAATTAGGGATAATTTTGGGAGTTACTATGTTTTTTGGAGCAATTTTAGGGGCAAAATTTGCTTTAAAACTGAGTAATTTATGGTTAAGAAGAATTTTTATGATTACGGTGATTATTTTAGCCATTAGAAATTTATTACAATGGTTTAATTAGGGTTGCTGAATAACTCAGAAATTAAAATCATTTGTTTTATAACTTTAACTAAAACCATTGCTAACGGCTAATTTTTTTAAGATTTGGAGATAAAAATTTTCTCGATAACATCTTCTACCACTTTATCAGGAGTGGAAGCCCCAGAAGTTATCCCTACGGTAATTTTCCCTTGGGGAAGCCAATTTTCCTTGATTTCTAAATCTTTATCAAGGGGTTTATGCTCAATTCTGTTATTCAAAAAAATTCGATCGCCACTATCAATATGGTAAGAAGGAATGTTATACTCGATCGAAATCTCCTGTAGATGAGTAGTATTAGAAGAATTAAAACCACCGATAACCACAATTAAATCTAGCTTTTCCTTGACTAAATCTAACATCGCATCCTGCCTTTCTTGAGTAGCATCACAAATGGTGTTAAAACTCATAAAATGATCATTTAACTCATTAGTGGGATACTTTTTCATCATAGTTTGCTCAAATAACTTACCAATGGCTTCCGTTTCACTTTTTAGCATGGTTGTTTGATTCGCAATACCTAACCTTTCTAAATCTGTTTCAGGGTTAAAACCCTCCGAATAAGCATTTTTAAATTTAGTTAAAAACTCCTGTTTATCTCCGCCATTAAGAATATAATTAGCCACATAGTTAGCCTCAGCCATATTCAAAACCACTAAATAAGTACCTGCAAAAGAGCTTGTAGCAACGGTTTCTTCATGTTTATATTTACCGTGAATAATCGAAGTATAACTACGTTTCTTGTGTTTTTCCACAGAATTCCAGACTTTAGAAACCCAAGGACAAGTTGTATCTACGATCGTACAACCTTTATCATTAAGTAACTGCATTTCTCCCACACTAGCACCAAAAGCAGGTAAAATTACTACTTCACCCTTATCAACTACAGAAAAATCTTTTTCTACCCCTTCCATGGGAATAAAATCAACATTCATCTCTTTTAATCTTTGATTGACAGAAGGATTATGAATAATCTCGTTAGTAATCCAAATTTTTTCCGTAGGAAAATGAGTGCGAGTTTCATAAGCCATAGCCACAGCCCTTTCCACCCCCCAACAAAACCCGAAGGCTTCAGCAAGGCGAATGGTAACATCACCTTTTGTCATCCTGTAGTTATTTTGACGAATCCCTTGAATTAAACTACTTTGATATTCTTGATTTAAAGTAGCGGTAACTTCTTCTTGATGCCCAAATCCTTTGCGATGGTAATTGTCTGATTGTTGGAGATTACGTTTAAAAGTCTTTGTATCCATGAGTATCTTAATAGTTAATGATTCCTTACATTATCTTAACCGAGTATGGATAATGGAGAATTGAGAATGGAAAATTGAGAATTAAGAATAGAATTAAGAATAGAATTAGGAATTAAAAACTATCCAGTATTTACTATTCACTATTTATGATAGATATTAATTGGCATAAATTGCAAAATGGTTCAGATATTCGAGGTGTGGCTTTAACGGGGGTGGAAGGGGAAGAAGTTAACCTTACTCCTGATGTGATTGCGACTATCGGCAAGGCTTTTACCATGTGGTTAAGTCAGGAAAAAGGCAAAAAACCTTCAGAGTTGGTGATTTCCATTGGTAGGGATAGCCGTTTGTCGGGAGAAACCCTGATGAATGCGCTTATGAGTTCGATCGAACTTTTAGGGGTAAAGGTGTATGATTTCGCTATGGCTTCCACTCCTGCGATGTTTATGAGTACCATTACGGAAGGTTTTAACTGTGATGGTGGGATAATGTTAACGGCGAGTCATCTTCCTTTTAATCGCAACGGCTTAAAATTTTTCACTGATAAAGGAGGCTTAGAAAAACAAAATATTACTGATATTCTGACTTTGGCAGAAAAAGGAGAATTTCCGACTAATGAGAAGGAAGGTTTCATCGAAAAACGAGATTTTATGACGGTGTATGCTAATCAATTCGTCAGCAAAATTAGAGAAGAAGTCAATCATCCTGATAACTTTGATACTCCCCTTCAAGGCTTAAAAATCATTGTCGATGCGGGAAATGGTGCAGGAGGCTTTTATGCCACAAAAGTTTTACAACCTTTAGGTGCGGATATAAACGGTAGTCAATTTTTAGAGCCTGATGGTACTTTTCCTAATCATATCCCGAATCCTGAAAATAAAGAGGCGATGGAGTCTATTTGTCAAGCCGTCATTCGTCATCAAGCGGATTTCGGTATTATTTTTGACACCGATGTCGATCGAAGTGCCGCCGTGGATAGTCAAGGAAAAGAGTTAAACCGTAACAAATTAATCGCCTTGATTAGTGCCATCATTTTAAAAGAACATCCTCACAGTACGATCGTGACTGACTCCATTACATCCGATGGTTTAACCGCCTTTATCGAAGAAGACTTGCAAGGAAAACATCACCGTTTTAAACGGGGTTATAAAAATGTGATTAACGAGGCTTTGCGATTAAATCAAGAAGGTACGGAATCATGGATTGCGATCGAAACCTCTGGTCATGCAGCCCTCAAAGAAAATTATTTTCTCGATGATGGTGCATATTTAGTCACAAAACTATTAATAGAATTAGCTAAATTAAAATTAGTTAATAAAGATTTAACTGACTTAATTAACAATTTAAAAGAGCCAGTAGAAAGTGAAGAATTTAGATTAATAATTAACGCCGAAAATTTTAAAGAATATGGCACTAAAGTCATCGAAAAACTAACCGAATTTAGTGCTAATCAACCCCATTGGACGATCGTACCTAATAATTATGAAGGCATTAGAGTTTCCTGTCAATCACCATCAGAAAAAGGCTGGTTTTTACTGCGTTTATCCCTTCACGATCCCGTATTACCTTTAAATATTGAGACAAATATTGAAGGAGGAATAGAAAAAATTGCTAGTCGTTTATTAACCTTTTTTCAGCAATTTGAACAACTAAATTTAAAAGATTTATTATAAACAAAAAAGCGTCTCTCCTGTCTGCCCCTCTCCTACCTTTAACATTTAACTTTTTTATCAACATCTAGTTAAACTATTTTATACTTATTTTTCAACTCGATCGCTAAGTTATAAAATCTTTTATCTGCTAAAAACTCAAAATTAATATTAGAAGATAAGTTAAAATTATATTTTTCTTCTTGTGAAAAAAGAGTTAATTGATTTTGTAAAATATTTGTTATTTGTTCGTAGTGAGGGTTTTAACCCTTCTTCTATTAATTTTTATCCACTTGATAGCCAAATTCAGCTAATCTTAATCGAGATTGGCGCCATTTAGGCTCAACTTTGACAAACAACTCTAAATAGACTTTTCCGCTTAATAATTTTTGCATCTGTTGACGGGAAGCACTACCAATTTGTTTTAACATTGAACCTTTATGACCAATCATAATCGATTTTTGCGAGTTTCTTTCCACATTGATCGCCGCATAAATTTTAGTTAACTTCTCCCCCTCCTCCATCTTTTCCACCGTCACCGCCACAGAATGGGGTATTTCTTCTTTTGTGGATAACAAAATTTGTTCTCTAATTAACTCCCCAATAATAAATCTTTCGGGTTGATCTGTGACCAAATCAGGAGGATAATAATAAGGACCATGATCTAACTTGGTAATTAATCCTTGTTGTAAAGTGTCTAATCCTTCCCCTGTCACCGCCGAAAAATTCACCATTTGCCAGTTTTCCAGACAAATTTCTTGATAACTTTCATTGAGTTTCTCTCTATCTTCTCCTTGTAAATCAGTTTTATTTAACCCCAGAATTACAGGAGTTTGACTTTTTTGTAATATTTCTGCAATATATCGATCGCCCCCACCAGCAGAAGAAGAAGCATCCACCACAAACAAAACCACATCAGCATTATTAATCGCAGAAACAGCATTTTGCACCAAAACCTTACCTAATTCATGGTGAGGCTTATGAATACCCGGTGTATCCACAAAAATAATTTGCGCTTCGGGAGTCGTTAAAATTCCCCGTAAACGATTGCGGGTTGTTTGTGCCACTGGAGAAGTAATAGCTATTTTTTGTCCGACTAAGTGATTCATTAAAGTAGATTTACCCACATTCGGGCGCCCGATAATAGCGATAAACCCAGACTTAAACTCAGGGGATGCAACGGGAATAACGGGCAAAAAAGATTGATTAGACATGGGGAAAAATACCTAGAATATACTCGCCTTGATTAACAGTATCGTTAGTAGAGACATCAAAAATTATGCCTTCATCTGCGGATTCAATATCTATTATAAAGGGCATTTTACTGCCTTTTGAAAACGAGAGAATTTGATATAGCATATCACCCTCTTTCACTTTTGTCCCTTCTTTTAAACGATGGCGAATAATTCCTCCTTGAATTGCGTAATAACTTTTGATGGTATTTTTAGGGATAAATTTAGTACTTTTTTCAGGTAAAACTACTTCTAAATTGAGTATTTTTTTTGCAGATAAATAGTTAATAATACCCTTAAATCCTTTTTTCACAGATTCTTCATTGACTCTCATACCTGAGCCTAATTCTAGTGTCCATGATTCTACATCAAAAATTAGATTTCTTCCCGCTTGACTCAATTTTTTTTCTAAAATTAACCAAGGATTTAAAAAGGCTTCATCAAAGGCATTGCCATCATATTTATTCATTAAAATAGCATAATCTAAGAGAAAATAATCAGCACTTTTTTGTCGATAATCAAAACAATAAAGATAGTCGATCGAACTGACACTAGAACTGTGAATATCGATGATATAATTAGCCGATAAGGATAAAGACTGTAAAATATTGCGATAATGTTCAGAAAAAGAAACACCTCGACGGTGATTAATATTATTCTGTTTTTCCTGAAACTTATTAAGAATATTATCAAAAAAATTAGCCTGTATATCTTGTTTAGAAAAATTCATATTTTCCCTAACAAAATCATCAATATTAATATTTTCATGACTATAATCCCAAAAAATACGATTCCAATTAAGTCCATCATAAGGGCTATATCTTCCCGTAGAGAAAAAGAGATTACGTTGATTAACTCCTATCGGATTACACATAGGGACTAAAATAATTTCCCCGTTAATATCCTCATTATTTAATGTAGAAAAAAACTCAATTAATTCATAAATAACCGCATTTCCCACAATTTCTGCACCATGTAAATTAGCTTGAATATAGACTTTTTTCCCTTCTTTTTTTCCTTGAAAAGTATAGACAGGAATTTGTAAAATATCTCCACTAGCCAAAATTTGTATTTCTATTAATTTATAATCAGGCAACATAGACTTTTTCATTTTATGTAACTTTTCTTTATCTTACCTTAGAGATAATAGTTGCAATCTTGACGAGAATTGATTTAAACTTGACTAAAATTGATCTTATATATCTAGGGTATAAGTATTTTTGTTCTAGTAAAATAATTATAAAAAAAGGATAGTGTTTTCAAAGTTAGTCTTAAATTAATTTTTTAACTTATCTTCTCTTCTTTTTTTTAGAGACAGTTGTTATTTTTAGTATCTATAATAATGAGTTTAAAAGCAGTTTTATTCGATTTTCAGGGCGTAATTATTAATGATGAGATAATTCATAAACAGTTAATTGACGACATCTTATTAAAAGAAAATTTGCGCCCTTCTGATGGTAATTATCAAGAAATTAATTTAAAGGACATTTTAGCAAAAAAAGGAAGAATTGTCTCTGATGAATATTTAAAAAAATTAATGGAAGATAAAGCAAAGGCTTATTATCATATTGTGTCTCAGATGCCAGAATTGCCGATTTTTGATAAGGTAATTGAGTTTATTCTTCACTTGCAAACTCGTAATTTAGCCCTTGCCATTGTCACCGATATTTTGCCTCAAGAAGTAGAGTATATTTTGGAAAGAATTAATGTCAAACCGTATTTTTCTGTTATTGTTGGAGGCAATGACATCAAAACTTTTAAACCTTCTCCTGAAGGCTATTTATTAGCCATGAAAAAACTCAATGAATACAATCCTGACTTGTGTTTGCAACCTTCTGAATGTCTAGTGATAGAAGATACTCCTATCGGTATTAAGGCGGGGAAAAATGCTGGAATGTCAGTGGTAGGAGTTGCCAATACTTACCCTTTTCATTTTATCCAAAGACAAGCCAATTGGTGTGTTGATCATCTCATGGAGTTGGATTTAGATTGGATCGATCGAACTTTAGAAAAATCCTCATCTATGGTAGAATGAAGGAGTCACTAGGGGTATTAGCTCAGTTGGTAGAGTGCTGCGATCGCACCGCAGAGGTGAGGGGTTCGATTCCCCTATACTCCATTCCCTATCACTCTCTTTACATATACGTTTTTATAGGTTTCACTCATATTAAAGACTTATATTTGCTCATAATTTGCTCATTTTCTACTTAGATTTTTTGTTTATTATTCGATGACAGGAAAGTAACAATATATTAAAAACCAGTTCTAACTCTGTCTAACTTTTACCGAACCTTAAAGGATTGGTAGAGAGTTAATGATTGTTAATAAGACTAAATCTTTGTAGTGTGATTTTTGCTTTAGTTCGTTACCAGTTGGTTTCGGGTTGGTTTTGTTGGCATCCTATGGATCTCCGCGCGACCTAACGGCATCCTAACGGCATCCAAAATAAGAATAATACTTGAATACTAAAAACAGTACAGAACTAAGTTGATAACCGTTATTAACTCATTTCCATAGGATCAACCCTTAAAGGTTTGATAATGCACAAGGATAAGTTAGCTATGAGTAGATATGGGTAACGTAGGGATATATAAATTCAACCCTTATAGGTTGAAAAATACTCGACACCCTATTTCACCCATTGACAACTCAATCTAACTGACAAGAACTTTGAATGTTTTTATCTTGTCAGTTGACCTTAGTTTTATGGTTAAGGCTTTTCTTTACAGATAGATTTAGAATTAGCAATCATTAAAAATCCGAAAGTATCTAACTTAACTTTCACTCCATAGTCAAAATTTTGTTCTACCGTTGCGGATAACCAATCATCTTTTCCATTTTGTAAAACATAGACTTTTTCTCCTACGGAATAATCAGAAAGACTTAATAATTGTTTTTCTTTTTTCTCACTGGTAGTAATAATCTCTTTAATTTCTTTAAATTTAAGAGGAAGTATTTGACCAATAAATTGAGGAAACTCAGAATAATCTAAACATTTTCCTTCAATTGACTCATTGCCATTGATTTTGACAATCTCATAAATAGCACCACCACAGCTTCGGATTTTATCCCCTATTTTGAAATCAGGTTTTTGTTGTGTTGGGAGATCATTTTTTTTATTATCAACACAATGGTTATATAAACTCACTACTTCACTATCAGATAAGTCATAGAAGTTTTTATAGTCTCTTTGGATAAAAGCCTTGATATAACCTCTTTTCCCTTCTTTATTGACTAATCCTTTCTTAGTTTCCAAAAAGTTATTAATAATTTTCACCATTTCCATAAAATCAACTTCGATTTTTTCTTGACTCACTTTTTCTTGTGTTGACTCACCTAAATTTGTAAAAGTATTGATTTTATTAGAGTTTTCAGGTTTTTGTTGACTCACCTGTTGACTCACTTTAGGGTCACTTATTGACTCACCTGTTGACTCACCTGACTCACTTTTTTGATTTTTATTTTCTTTTTTTTCAAAATCAGGTTCTTTTTTATTGTTTAAATCTTGATAACCAGATAATTGATTAAAAGAAGGATCAATTTTAGATTCAGATAAGTCATTTTGAGTTTGTGAAGCGGTAGAATTTGATCCGTTTTTGAGATTAGGTGAGTCAAGATTAATAGTTAGGTGAGTCACTAGGTGAGTCTTAAGTGAGTCAATAGGTGAGTCAACATGATTGACATCAAAGTCTTTATTATCAATAGTTTCAGGATTTTTAGGTGAGTCAGGTGAGTCAAGATCAAATTTTATTCCACATAAATATTTTTTTCCTTGAGGACACTTTTCTTTTACTTTTGGGAATAGCTCTAAAATTCTTGGTTTTAAATCTTTACTGAGTTTGACAACAGGGTCTCTTTTGTCATCATCTAACCAAATATTTTTGACTTTTTCGTTTTTCGTTTCAAACTCTACATATCCATTATCAAAATACCATTGCATTAAAGGGCTATATATATCGCTAATACTTAATCGATCTGATTCATCTCCAGTGAAACTTAATCCTAAATCTTTAGCAAATCTTCTTAAATGATTATTGTCTTCAATGACCTCATTAAAATAGCTTTCAGATTCCTGATAATTAATGCCGTTTTGGTAAACATCCCAAAAAGCATCAATCAATAAATTTAAGAATGCTGGTGCAACTTCATTAACCAGAAAATTTTTATCATGCTTAAATCTTGGATCAGCTTGTAACTCACCTTTTTTTGGACGCATAGAAAACGTATGAAGGAAGGGAATTAATGTAAGTCGTGATTGCATGGCAAATTGATTCCCTTTTAAATCAGGTTTATGATTAGTATTGAAAACGAAAAAAGTAATTAATTTGACTTCAAAACCATCTTTTCCTTTTTCTTCAATAAACAACGGATCGCCCGTGATAGCTTGTTTAAGAGATTGAATAGAATCAATGTTAATTTCTTTATTTTCACTACTCCAATTAAGTTTAGGATTAGTGGCAAGTCGAGCTAAATTAAAACCTCTTGATTGTGAAAAGTCATTTAATGAACAGGATGTTATGCCCTGTTCACCTAAAATTAAACTGATTACTTCTCTTAACGTATCTTTTCCGTTGCTACCATCACCAATTAATAAAAGGGCTTTTATTCGATCCCATTTTTCTCTAATTGTCTTGAAACTTAAAACAGTACTAATACTTTTAATAAATAAACTTTTGTACGGTTCATCTAAGCATTCTAATAATTTGATTGCTGATTCTTGACTAACTTTTGGGTCATAACTTACCTCACTTTGATAAGTAAAATAAATATCAGGTGAATAAGGTTTTAATTTAAATTTAGGTTTATTATTTTCATCTTTAACTAATGCTAAGTAACCATTTTTTAAAGGTATTCCTTCGCAATTAATTTTTGATGGTGAAACATAAAACTTTTGATTTACCCATTCATAAAGACTTTTAACACTGCTAGGACTAGCTTTACTTTTTTTACCTTTATCATCAATATAATTAGCACACCAATAATTAATTTTTTGTTTAACTATTCCATCTTCTATTTCTTCATAATATTGACCATTAAATTGATATAAAGTACCATTTAAACTAATCCAATAACCACTAAACAATTCTTCAGTAGCAATATTTACCCAAGAATCATTGATGATATTTTCATTGTTTGTAGTATTATCTTGAGAGTCTTCTTTTTCACTTGTAACAGTGACTTTACTAGATTTCGATTGATTTGATTTAAACAAATTTGTCCATTGACTTTTATTGATCAATCCTAACTCCATTAACTGATAATAAATAGTACCTAATCCAAAATTACCATTAGTTGATTCAATAATTTGTGACCAGTTATAATCATCATCTAAACCGATAATATCAGCAATGTTTAAAGCAATATCTTCTCCATAAAGTTGTTTTATTGCACCTAATAACTCTCGATAATTTTGATAAGTATTACTACCTTTTTGATGAGGTTTTATGACATCTTTGATAAAGTTGATAATTTCGTTATCAGTAACTTGATAATTGTTGATAACTCTTTTTATCTCTTTGGGAATATTTCGAGGGATTAAATCTCTTAAAGTTTCGTAAGAGTAAGTATCTAAAGAACCGTTAAGGACTTTTGATTTTTTTCCTTGAATTAGATTACCGTTTTCATCTTTTGAGTAGTGAAAATAATCTGGTAATCTCATTACTCTTGATGGGTCTTTTACCGCTTTATCTGATCCAACATAATCAATTAAATCTTTAATTAATTCTTGCCATTGTTCAATAGGTACGGGTTGATCAAATATCCAGTAATGATGAATGCTTTTACCCCCGGTAAATAATCGAATAGTGGGAAATGGTAAGTTGAATTTATCTAATATGGTTAATTGTTCATCGTAAGATAGATTGTCAAACTCACAGAATAAGGCTTTTGCGGTTTTAATATCTTTTTTAGAATTACCTTGACCATTAACAACGAAATAGACTCCATAACCTGATTCTTGTTGGGGGGGATTGTTGATCGGATAAGTGAGGGTGATTTTTTTTGGCGGCTTCTCTTTATCTAAAGGAATAGTTCTAATGAAAACTTTTTCACCTTCAGAGTATCCAAGACAAGACAAAAACTCGTTAATTTGGCTATTTTTTGATACCATAGGATTATATTTAATTTTATTTGAATTGTTTAAAGTTCACTGCTAAGAACAGTGAAAAAGGGTTTTGGTAAGGTGTACCCTTTAAACACCTTGAATTGTTTGAGTCTATCCTTTCAGGTAATTACTGAAGGGATTATTTTTATTATACTGTGTCCATACCATTATTGCGATCATTTTTAACCGTTTCATCCAAAACCTTAGAAATCTCTTTATCTGAGACGTGTTTGATCATTATCTGCATTAAATCATAATTTTTATGTAAATCAGATTGTTTAGGACTTAAAGGACTTGGCATTAAATCTTCTTTATACATTTTTTTAATATAGCTTTTAACTAAAGGTGAACTCGTTTTGGCATTATATAAAAAATCAAGTAATATCAGCTTTAACACATCCGATATTAAAACATTATTTTCTTTACAGTATTCTCTTAATGCTTTGTCTATATTTGGATGTGCCGTAAATTTTATTACTTTATTAAATCTTTTTTCACTCATAATTTACCTCGTTAATTAATTGTTTAATATCCTTGATTAAGTTATTAGCATACTTAATCTTATAACCAGATTCTTGATTATCAATTTTGTTTACTATTTCTTTAAGTTTCACTGTAACAAGTGACTCATTAGGATTAATTCCTAAATCTAATTGATAAGCATAAGCTAAAATTTCATTTTCAAATGTCTCAGGTACTCTAATTAGTTTTGTTGGTGTATTTTGCCATTTACTCTTAAATGGTTTTAGGTTATCTAAGTTGTGTTTGTGCATGGATGCAATAACTCACTGTAACAAGTGAACTTTAACTATTGTTGACGATTAGATTATAACATACTTAATAGCTATCTTTTCACTGTAACAAGTGAGATTAAGGTATTATGTTTACTTTGTAAGTTTTTATCCTAGAATTATTGTACTGATTCACTCTTAAAATATATACGTTTATTTTCGTTGTTTACGCTATACCCTTTAGGATTAATCCTTAAAGTAATTAAAGGGCAAATAAGCCCTTTTAAAGTATCTTAAATTGAATGTTTGTTTTTCTTAAAATAATTCTGGTAATTCTATTTGGTAAATATCTTTAAGTAAATCCCATATAAAAGATTTCATATCATCTCTTTTCTCATCGTCTATATTTTGTAGTTTTTGTTCAACTAATTTGATTGCTAATTGAAATGATATAGGTTGTTTATGTTTTTTTGATGATTCAAATAAGTCAAGAATTACTTGAGAGTTAAAATTTTGATAATATTTATAGTTCATTTCTACTGAATGACCTAATGATTTAGCTCTGATACGGCGGAAACATAGGGTTCGTGTCATGAGGGGCAGTGAGAAGCTCAAAGCTATACTTAGCAATAGTTTTAGTCTTTTTTCTTCCTTGACTGTTAAGAGTCTTTTTTCCTCTCAAATGATAAGTTTTACAAATATGTTAATAAATAACCATTTGACAAATATTAAATAGTATGCAGTTATAAATATTTTTGAAGATAGACCTTTTCCGACTATTGTGAGATTTGTTAGATCTGCAAATTGTGAAAATAATTAATGCTCAAGAAAAATTGGCAAACAGAAGAGCTAATCGAAAATTGGACACTTATTCCCCAAGAATTAAAATTACTAACTAATAAGATTGGTGGAAATAAAATAGGTTTCGCTATAATACTCAAATATTTTCAACTAAGGGCTCGTTTTCCTGATACTTCGGAACAAATACCTGACTTAATCATATCTTACATTGCTAATCAACTTAATATTCCTGTAAGCTCTTACTCAGA